>NCJS01000255.1 GCA_002279005.1 Idiomarina sp. 34-48-12
TGAAGATGAGTTACGTAGCGTCTTTTCAAACCTCGTGACCAACGCCATCCATTACACGCAGCCACATGGCGAAATAAAAGTGACGTGGAAAATGGTTGGGCAGGACGCTGAGTTTTCGGTACAAGATAATGGCCCAGGTATTCCAGCGGAACATGTTGGCCGACTCACCGAGCGGTTTTATCGTGTTGATAAAGATCGTAACAGTAAAAAGGGCGGCTCAGGTCTTGGATTAGCCATTGTTCAGCAGGCGTTGGAACATCACCATAGTCGCTTACTCATCGACTCAGTTGTTGGGCATGGCTCAAAGTTTTCTTTCCGTATATCTGAAGAACTGGTGATAAAAAAATGACACTTTTGTCATAAATGTCACAATACTGTCATATTGACCTACTAAACTTGATTCCAATTACTGATTACAACCGCCGGTTCTTAACCGGCAAAACATCACGATTGGAGTCAATTATGAAATTCAAATCGGCATTAATTACCGCTGCTGTTGCAGGCTTATTAAGTTTTTCTGCAAGCGCACAAAAAGCAACTGACGATTTACCTGAATATGAAAAAGTAAGTGGTCTTTCAGGCAACCTATCATCAGTTGGTTCAGATACTCTGGCAAACATGATGACCTTCTGGTCGGAAGAATTTAAGCGTTTATATCCAAACGTCAACATGCAAATTCAAGCGGCTGGCTCTTCTACTGCGCCACCAGCATTGACTGAAGGTACTTCGAACTTCGGTCCAATGAGCCGCGCTATGAAAGCGAAAGAAATCGAAGCCTTCGAAAAGCGCCACGGTTACAAGCCAACTCCGGTTCGCGTTGCGATTGATGCTTTAGCAGTATTCGCACATAAAGATAACCCAATTGAAGGCTTAACTATTGCCGAAGTTGACGCCATCTTCTCAAGCACTCGTCTGTGTGGCGCTACTGAAGAAGTTCGCCGTTGGGGCGACTTAGGTTTGACCGGCAGCTGGGAAAACCGCGACTTGCAGATCTACGGTCGTAACTCAGTATCAGGCACCTACGGTTACTTTAAAGAAGTAGCATTGTGTGACGGTGATTTCCGTAACAACGTCAACGAGCAACCAGGTTCAGCGTCAGTAGTACAGTCAGTTTCAACCTCATTGAACGCCATTGGTTATTCAGGTATCGGCTACATGACTTCTGGCGTGAAAACTGTGCCATTAGCAGTTGAAGAAGGCTCAGAGTTCATCGAAGCAAGCACTGAGAACGCATTAGCTGGTAAGTACCCATTGTCTCGTTTCTTGTACGTGTACGTTAACAAGCACCCGAACAAGCCA
>NCJS01000100.1 GCA_002279005.1 Idiomarina sp. 34-48-12
GAAACTGTTGAAGAGAAAGAATTACGAGTAACCGCATCAACCACAGAGGGTGGCGATGGCGAATTATAAGTATCGCGGCCGCGATAATGGCGGCCAACAAGTGCAAGGCTTTATTGAAGCAGCGAGCGAAAGCTCAGCCGCAGATAGCCTCTTGCGTCGGGGAATTACCCCACTGGCGATACAAGTGGAAGCGGTGGAAGCGAAATCAACTTCCGCATCGGGCGGATTATTTCAACAGCGCATCAGCCATGTTGACTTGATTATCTTTACCCGACAAATGTACTCGTTAACCAAAGCCGGAATACCGCTGCTACGTGCCATGGAAGGGTTAGCGGAGAATACCAGTAACAAACGCTTTGGGGCGGTATTAAAAGATTTAGTGGATCAGTTAGAACGTGGTCGTCAGTTATCTTCCGCTATGGCCTCCCATCCTCGCGTGTTTCCGCGTCTTTTGGTTGCGATTGTGCATGTGGGTGAAAATACGGGCGAGTTAGAAGGCGCATTTTTACAGCTTTCAGATTATCTAGAAAAAGAACAAGAAACGCGTAAAGCCATTAAGTCGGCATTGCGGTATCCAATGTTTATTATGCTGGCGTTAGTCGCTGCAGTCGTAATCATTAACATTTGGGTCATTCCACCATTTGCGCAAATGTTCGCAAATTTCAATGTGGAATTGCCGCTACCGACAAGAATCATTCTTGCCACTTCGAATTTCTTTGTGAATTGGTGGCCGGCTATGCTCGGCGTGGTTGTGGTGGCGATTGCAGGCACAATCAACTACGTTAAAACCGTACCAGGTCGAATGGTTTGGGATCGATTCAAAACTCGTATGCCGGTGGTTGGCGATATCGTCATGCGTTCGTTGTTAGCTCGATTTGCGCGTACCTTCGCGGTGATGTTGCAGGCTGGCGTGCCTCTAACACAAGGCCTAGGGCTAGTGGCTGAAGCGGTTGATAACAGTTGGATGAGTGGGCGCATCAACGACATGCGACGCAATATTGAACGTGGCGAAAGCCTAACGCGAACGGCACGCTCTAGTGAGCTGTTTACTCCGCTCGTATTGCAGATGATAGCCGTGGGCGAAGAAACAGGGCGTGTCGACGAAATGTTGTTTGAAGTAGCCGGTTATTATGAGCGCGAAGTTGATTACGATCTCAAGAGTCTGACCGCTCGTATCGAACCGATTCTATTGGTGTTTGTGGCGATAATTATCACCATTATGGCATTAGGGGTATTCTTGCCTATGTGGGAAATGATGGATGCGTATCGAGGTCGGTAATCAACAATATTTCAACATTCGCGGATAACCATTAATATTTGCGTGGATTTGTTATAAAAATCATAATAAACATACGGGGAATAAGGGATGCAAGCAGTGCAGACGAAAATTACATCAACAGCGAAACAATCAGGTTTTACCCTGATTGAGCTGATTATTGTTGTTGTTATTCTGGGCTTGTTAGCAGCATCAGCATTACCACGCTTTACCAGCGTGACAGCTGATGCCGAAGACGCAGCCGTAGAAGGTGTCGCCGGTGGCTTTGCCAGTGCGGTGGGGCTTGTGCGTGCGGAATGGGAGCTTCGCGGTCGTCCACAAGGCAACGCTGATGGCGCGGGCGCCGTTGTAGTGATGGATGGTATTAGCGTAAACGTTGATGGCAGCACCGGATACCCAGTAAGCGGTGATAATAATCTTAATGCCCACGATTTGAATATTACCAGCGAAGATTGTCGTACCGTGATGCAAGCCATTCTGCAGGGTGCGCCAACCGCGACCACCAGTTTTACCCTTCTGGGTGAAAACCGTTATTACGTGACCCGCGAAAATAACGGAACCAATGATATTTGCGTGTATTACTTAGCAAATACCATTAAAAACTTGGCTTCAGCGCCAAGTGGCACCGACTATCTCTCTGTCGGTAACGTGTTTGTTTACAACCCACGTACCGGTGGGGTAAGTATTTTTAGTAATAATTAGTTTATACTTTGGGGAATACTCCTTACTTTTTAAAAGGGAAAGCGTTATGAAAACACAAAAAGGTTTTACATTGATCGAACTGATCATCGTTATCGTGGTACTCGGCATCCTCGCCGTCACTGCCGCGCCGCAATTCTTTAACTTCTCAACTGATGCACGTGAATCAACCCTTAATGGATTGAAGGGTTCAATGAATGGTGCAGCTGATCTGGTCTATGGCAAAGCTGCAATTCAAGGCGTTGAAGGTGATGCTGATGATGGCGCGACTCCAACAGCCGGTTATGTTTCTGTAGATGGTATTGATGTAGTCTACGGATACCCTGCAGCAACTGCAGCAGGTATTACCGCTGCGTTAAATATTACTCCGGCTGATTGGGATATTGCTTACACAGATAACGCAGACATTGGTGGAACTGCAAATATAGTTCGTTTTGCACCAGCGGGTACCACACCAACAGCTACTTTCAATGCGGCAGACAGCACCACAATTACAGAGTGCTACGTAGAATATACTGATGTGATTACAGCTGGCGCACGTCCAACAGTTACGGTTGAAACAACCGGCTGTTAATTAGAGATATTCTACTTTAAAGCGCCCTCGGGCGCTTTTTTATTGTCTGTGATTTACCGAACAGAGAGCGAAGCGAACGGACAAACAAGCGGAGCGCACGAATAACGATTAACGAATAACGAATAACGAACACCGTATTTGAATTCGAGATTAACGGCGCTTCGCGCCACCCGGCATTACCTAGCGGAGAAGAGCGCCGGGCTACTGGCGTTCCATCCAGAAGATAACGCGGTCATTACCACGGTATTGACCAAAGCCCGCTGTAGCTTGCGGATTCTCATTTGATTCAGCCGCATCGTTGCCCCATTCATAACGCAACCAAGGGTCAGCTTGATATTCAAAGATGAAATCGCCGAAATCGTTTGGTGCGTTGGGTGCGAGCCAGAATAAATCGCCGTAATTTAATTCACCGCTAATTAAAGTAATTGGGCCGCTAAGCTGGCCTGCGACGGTATCGATGGCATCAGGGTTATCAATAATATTCAAATTCGTGGCGGCTACCGTGGTGCATGAGTCTAATTCGTTGAGAACAAAACGGCTTCCATCAAAGTATTCGTTGTACATCACTACCGGTAAATCTTCATCTTCGGGGCCGAAGATGTTCTCAAGCCGCATTCGACCATAACGAAGGTCAAGCAAGCCGCCAATGGGAACCGCAGTCGACGGTAATGTCAGTAGCGGATCATTCTGGACGGTCATTGATAAGTCTGCCGTAGCAAAATTGCGAGCATCGACGCTGGGATCAAGCAACTGCACACCAAGCTGGAGATCAGGGTAGGGGCCATCGGGCTCATTATCTGCTCGGCGATTAAATGATACGGCCGAGCTAGCAAAGCTCAACTCACCAGCTAGCCATGTGGTTTGCGGGAGGAAATCGAGGCGATTATAAAACTCGTCACTAATTTCATCGACAGGAGTCAAACTGGCGGCTCGCAATTGAACGCTCGCAGTATCGTTATAGAGTACGCCGCCTGAGTTCGCATAATTCTTGGTAACCTCATTTAACTGATTCAGTGCCTGAACCGTGTAAGTGACCTCAATCGAATTCTGTCCCATATAACTGAAGCCAGTGCAGGCATTGGCGACGTTTGCCGCTGAAACAGCGAAACGACTTGGGTAAAAACGTCCTATGGGGCTCGGTAGGCGAAGGAATGCATCACCTGCGCCTAAGTAACTATCGCCGGTTAAGCGAGCCGTTAAGTTGACTGTACCAACCTCTTTCCATATCGCTCCAGTTGTTCGTTTAGCCCCAGGATAAACTGGATCAATTACGAATGGGTTACTTAATGTGAGCTTAGAGCCATTACTATCGATATCGGCTGGATTCGGATATGCCATCGAGTGAAACTGGACTTGTACTCCAGCGGAGACTGACTCCAGTCCGAAGTTCGGGGTAGGATTGCCGGCGGCATTCAGTGACTGTACCACCATACTAAATGGCGCTGCGGCGGCGGTGAATCCTGGGCCAGTTGATGTCGTGCTTGTCCATAAGTCGCCAGCACTATCAAGGGCGCGCGTCACTAACGTGTGTGGTTTCACTACGAAATCATTGATGCTGGTGCCGACCAGTTCAATATCAGGATCACTAATGGCTGGATTAGGAGCTGATGGTGCTTCCGTTAGCGGCAGAGAGGCAAATAACCGAATCTGGCCTACGTCGGAATAATTCACTAATAAGTCATTTTCGACACGACCAGTCGAATCAAAAGTAAGCGAAAGTGTTTGTATGTTTGTGGTACCCCCAGCGGCATTGAGGCCAATAGCTTGGCCGTCAACAGTGAGCGATTGTCCGGGCTGACAGGTGCCTGGGTTCAAACATTGCGCACCTAAATTGACATTATGTGTGCCGGTTAGCCGTGCTTCACAGGCGCCCGTGGTGGTATTCGTTTCAACCGCGCGTAAAGCGGCTGGTAAATCAATGCCAGCGAAAGTAGCTGGCAGTGGGCTAACACCATCGGTATCAGTAATGATTAAACCTGCGGTGTTGAACGTCACCTCACAGTTAGTGGCGACGGTGCCACTACTGTCGTAACACTGCGTCGCTTCAACCGCTGTGGGTGAGGCGTTACTAAGCGTTAAAGCTGCGGTACCGCCATTAATATTGCGCAGGCCACTACCACCAGTGCCGTTACTAAATAATAAATTAGCATCGGCACCTGCAGTGGAGTCGAGGGCGCCGCCCTGCCAGACGCTGTCAGCGTCACTCGAGTTCACGGTAATTGATACCGGGTCATCATAAGTTGCAGAGCAAGTATCATCCGCGCAGGCAATGACTTCGACGGCGGCAGAATAACAGCTAACTAATACTTGTGGGTGCAGGAGGCGATAATGATGCACTTCAGCATCAACAGGTGCGCAACCTAATGACGCGGTCACTTCTGCCTGTACTTCTGGGCTATAATTGAAAACCGTACTGGTACCGACATCAATTGTTCCCGCAGTTAAAATACTTCCCTGAAGCGTATTATTGTTACCTAAAGTTATGTCGTTATCAGGAAATGGACCATATATAGTGCCATTAAAATTCAACGTATCTTTATTGCCGCCCATATTACCGTTACCCAACGATATAGTTGCACCTTCATAGAGATAGATTTGAAAATTTGAGGCTGAGCCACTGCTATTCAGTTCAAGCTGGTTGGCATTCGTTTGGCCAATACCGGTTTCAATAAACAAGCGAGCTGGGCCGGCACTTGTCGTATTTACATAAATGCCTGAATGAAAAACAATTTCGCGTATAAAGTAGTCGCCAGGCCCAAGCGTAATGCCTGTGCCGCTGCCGGTTGCACCAACTTCCAATCGGTCAATATAGTATGTTCCGCCAATAAAATTACCATTATTTCCACCTGCGACATTAATCGTGCCGTAAGTGTCAGCGGGAATATCATTGGGATCGTTCTTCTTTCTGATATCTAAATCAGGACCACCGCTGAAGGTTGGATAAACTAGTGGATCTAGCGGCGGATACTCTAAATCGACCGTATCAACCTGACCTATTGGCGTAGGTGTGTTCCCGGTACCATCGATTGGGTTGCCGTTGATCTCTGAACCATTACCAAATGTAAACCCACCGCTACCTACCACACCATATGAAGTGAGCAGAGTAACTTCGCTACAGTAATCGTATTCAGGATCTTGTGCGCCGGGGCAGGGGCCAATATACGAGTTGATACCGCAAGTATAGGGAGCGGTACCAGTACCACTAATACTTGGCGCATTAATATATCCAAGTACCGTGCCGTCGTTCACAACCGGGCTTTCGGAGTTAATGCTGCCAACTGTCGCACCACTGCTGTTCGTAACTGCGCCAACAGCATCAATATTCGAAGTGATCGTCCCGTTATTCTGTACACCTCCTGATGCTTCGACACGACCACTGAGCACAGCGCCACTGGCATTTGCAAAACTACCAGCGGTAGTCACTTTGCCGTTAAT
>NCJS01000257.1 GCA_002279005.1 Idiomarina sp. 34-48-12
GATGAAAGCCGTCGACAAGTTCGAATACCGTCGTGGTTATAAGTTCTCAACTTATGCAACATGGTGGATTCGTCAGGCTATTACGCGTTCAATTGCGGACCAGGCTCGTACCATTCGTATTCCGGTTCACATGATCGAAACGATCAATAAATTGAACCGTATCTCGCGTCAAATGCTCCAGGAAATGGGTCGTGAACCTACCCCAGAAGAGCTTGCCGAGCGCATGGTCATGCCAGAAGACAAGATCCGTAAGGTTCTGAAAATTGCGAAAGAACCAATTTCAATGGAGACACCAATTGGTGACGATGAAGACTCGCATCTTGGCGACTTTATTGAAGACACCACATTGGATCTACCGGTGGATTCAGCAACTTCAGAAAGCCTACGCAACGCGGTTCGCGAAGTACTCGGTGGATTGACGCAACGTGAAGCAAAAGTACTTCGTATGCGCTTTGGTATTGATATGAATACCGACCATACCTTGGAAGAAGTTGGTAAGCAGTTTGACGTTACCCGTGAGCGGATTCGTCAGATTGAAGCCAAAGCTTTACGCAAGCTACGTCATCCAAGCCGTTCTGAGCAGCTGAAATCGTTCTTAGACGAGTAAGCTCAGATTTAATCTGAACGATTCAACGTAAAAAACGTCTTAAGAAGCTCTAGCCCTTGTGGCTAGGGCTTTTTTATTTTTAGGGCGAAATTTGTTAAAATATGCCTAACTTCGCTGAAAAGGATGAAATATGATCGCAGTTGATCAGAACAACACCGAAATACAGCAACCGCGTCGAATTATCGATGCCCATTTTCATATCTACAACGATTCATTTCCGTTGATAGAAAATCAAGGCTTTCTGCCTTCGCAGTTTTCCATTGAAGATTATCGCCATCGCACCAAAGATTTTAATATTCGTGGTGGGGTGATTGTGTCGGGTTCTGTTCAGGGCTTCGATCAAAGCTATTTGAAATCGGCCCTGGCCGATATGGGTGAGCAGTTTGTTGGCATCACCAACTTACCAAGCAGCGTCTCGGATGAAGAGATTTTGAAATTGCGTGACCACCGCATTCGCGGCATTCGCGTGAACTTAAAACGCCGCGTGGTCAGTGGTCTTGATAACTTAGTCGACTTTGGCCAACGCATTTGGGATTTAGCCGGCTGGCATTTAGAAATCTACGTGGATAGCCGCGAACTTGATGACGTAATGCCAAAGCTCTTGAAGCTACCGAAGGTGTCAGTTGACCACTTAGGCATGGCACGCTCTGGCTTATCGCAAATTCAGAA
>NCJS01000258.1 GCA_002279005.1 Idiomarina sp. 34-48-12
TCAGCATCAGGCAAGTTTGCATTATCTTTGAATGGCATTTCTAAAGTAAATGCTAAACAGTTAAAGCGCTCGCTCACTGCGTTGCTTGCCACAGTAAGATTGGCTTCGCCTGGCTTATCTACTTCATAGCCATATTGAGTTTGAAACTCAGGAGTGATTGATAAGAGAACTTGTTTAAACTTCTCACCTAACTGATGGGTTGCGTCGTTGTAGCTTGGAACGCCCTCACAACCGGCTAAGAAGTTGTATGGTAATGCTTCGTCACCATGTACATCGAGATAAAAATCGACACCAGTCTCCTGCATGGCATTCAGTACATAATATACTTCAGGGCTTTTCTCTAAAGATGGTTCAGCCCATTCGCGGTTTAAGTTAACGCCCGCCGCATTGGTGCGCAGATGCCCACGAACGCTACCATCAGGGTTCATGTTTGGCACAATGTAAAATACGCAGGTTTCGAGTAATTTACGCGCCGCACCGTCTTCGTCATCAAGCAAACGGCTTAAAAAACCTTCCATAAACCACTCGGCCATGGACTCACCTGGATGCTGACGTGCTGTCACCCATACTTTCGCTTTATGATCAGCCGGCTCACCAACCACGAGTAAGTTCATGTCGCGACCATCAAGCGTTGGGCCTAACAAGACATGCTCGCATTCAATTGACTGCTGAGCCCATTGGATAAGATCCATGTGGCGTTCGTACGAGTATGGCGTAAAGTACGCGTAATAAACGCTTTCTTGATCTGGGCTGTGACGAATAACGAGTTCTTTGCCGTTGTACTCGGTTGGCACACGGAACCAAGTTTCGCGGTCATAAGAGGCCAGCGCTGAGTAATCTTTCCAGCCGTCAGGATAAGCTGATTGACCGGCATTGGTGATGGTCATGACGTGTTCTACGCCCGGCTCGGCATACAATTTAAAGTGAAACCATTGATAAAAATCAGATTGGTTATCTTTGCGAATGGCTAATTGAATTGAGCTTGGATCATTTGCTTCAATAACTTCAATATTGCCACTGTCGAACTGTGCCGTTATAAACATGAATTTCCTCGCTTCTAAAAACAGAAAAGCGCCCTATTCAGGCGCTTTTACGTGAATTATTTTACTTCGGTAGGTTCAGTAATTGCTGCCCAGCCATTTGCTCAGCAACACGAACTACCTGACAGCTATAACCGAACTCGTTGTCATACCATACGTACAATACCGCACGATCTTCATCAACGATGGTCGCTTGTGAATCAACCACACCGGCGTAACGCGA
>NCJS01000259.1 GCA_002279005.1 Idiomarina sp. 34-48-12
GGTTCTGACATTGCCCCTTCACCACCTACAATCAGCGATTGCATGAGGTAAAACAGCCCGGCTGTAATAGCAAAAGCGGCGACGAGTGCGAGCAGTACACGTTTCATAACTAGTCTTCTTGCGTTGCAATCGAGACATCAAAGACACCAGCTGCACGAGCGGCATCCATCACTTTAATTAAGGTTTCCGTGGTCGCTTTTTTATCAGCTTGAATCACCACCGAACCTTGCGGGTTTTCCGCATACAAACGTTCAATGTTTGCTTGCACCGCACGGGCATCAACCTGACGTTTGTTAATCCAGATTTCACCGGTATCACTGATAGCAACCAAAATATTGGCGCGATCTTTTTGCACCGCAGTTGCCGCTTCTGGACGGTTCACATCAATGCCCGACTCTTTCACAAATGAGGCGGTAACGATAAAAAAGATCAGCATGATGAAGACAACGTCAAGCATTGGCGTCATGTCAATCTGTGCTTCTTCTTCATCAACTAAATTTGCAAAATGTTGTTTCATTGCGCCTTACCTCTATTTGCTAGCAAGCGATTGTGCGCTTGAGTGATCGAGTAACAAACGATCTTCTAATTTGAGCCGTTCACGTTTTGCCGTGCGCTGTAGCCAGGTTGTTGCAAATACACCAGACAATGCGCCAACCATGCCCGCCATGGTAGGAATAGTCGCTTTCGATACCCCTGCTGCCATTGAACGTGCATTGCCGGTACCAGCTACGGCCATCACGTCGAACACTTCAATCATGCCGGTTACCGTTCCCATCAAACCAAGCAGCGGACATAACGCCACCATGGCTTGCAGGATGGGTAGGTTGCCGCCTAAGGCAATCGACACGCGCGAGATAATCGCACCGCGAATTTGTTCAGCCTGCCATGACGAACGGTCAGCACGATTATTCCAGTTCGCCAAAGCTGCTTTTGTTGCTTGGCGATGACCGCGTAAGTAGTAGAAGATACGCTCTAAAATCATCAGCCACATGACGAAAATAAGTACCCCGATAACCAGCAGCACATTGCCGCCGGTTTCGATGAAATCTTGAATAGCATTGCTGAATTCGAGCAGAAACATGATTAGTGACTCCGCTCAGAGCGCTCCGCAATAATGCCTGAGGCTTGTTCTTGCAGCACATGCACAATGTTGCGGCTACGCGTGTTCAAGGTTGCGAACAGCAAGGTCATTGGAATGGCAACCACAAGGCCGAGTACAGTTGTTACCAAGGCTTGTGAAATACCACCCGCCATCA
>NCJS01000260.1 GCA_002279005.1 Idiomarina sp. 34-48-12
TGTGCCTGAGCATGCGCAATTAGCTTGGGTGCTGAACTGTTACACCCAAATGGGTGAATTGAATCGCATGACACAATTCAAAGACAAATCAGATCGCCATGCCAATAACATTAATGCTGGTTTATATACTTACCCAGCGCTAATGGCTGCTGATATTTTGTTATATCAAGCCAATGAAGTTCCAGTAGGTAATGATCAGAAACAACATCTCGAACTCGCTCGCGATGTGGCGACGCGTTTCAATAACCTTTATGGCGACGTGTTCACAATTCCTGATCCATTTATCCCAGAAGTTGGTGCGCGCATCATGAGCTTGCAAGACCCAACCAAGAAAATGTCAAAGTCAGACGATAATCCGAATAACTTCATTGGATTGTTAGAAGACTCGAAAAAAATCACCAAAAAGCTCAAGCGTGCAGTCACCGATTCGGATGAGCAAGCGCGTATTTACTTTGATACCGAGGAAAAACCGGGCGTATCGAATTTGCTATCGATCTTGTCGGCAGCGACCGGTCGTTCCATTGCTGAATTGGTACCAGAATACGAAGATAAAATGTATGGTCACTTGAAAGGCGATACTGCGGATGCGGTTGTTGCCATGCTCGCGCCAATTCAGCAGCGCTATAATGAGCTACGCCATGATCGCGCATATCTTGATCAAGTGATGGCAAAAGGAGCCGAAGCGGCGAGTGCTCATGCAGCAGAAACATTGCGTAAAGTGTACGAAGTGATTGGGTTTGTGCCACGGCCATAATTTATGCTGTTACTGATCGATAACTATGACTCGTTCACGCACAACGTGGCTCGTTACTTGCGCGAGTTAAGTGCTGAAGTCAAAGTGGTTCGTAACGATCAAATTAGCCTTGCTGACATTCAGCAGCTTCCGCTTGCCGGTATTGTGATATCGCCTGGGCCATGCACCCCAAATGAGGCAGGCATTTCAATACCGGTTATCGATAAGTTTGCGGGCAAAATCCCTTTGCTGGGTGTCTGCTTAGGTCATCAAGCGATTGGGCAAGTGTTTGGTGCGAAGGTGGTGCGCGCCAAGCAAGTCATGCACGGCAAAACTTCAGAGCTTCACCACAATAATCAAGGCTTGTTTGAAGGCCTACCGTCACCTTTTACGGTTGCTCGCTACCATTCGTTGCTTCTCGACCACGATAGTTTACCTGATGAACTGATTGTTGATGCTTGGGTGAATCGCGATACCGGCGCACAAGAGGTGATGGGAATACGCCACGCGAGTCTGCCGGT
>NCJS01000101.1 GCA_002279005.1 Idiomarina sp. 34-48-12
GATGGCTATCGCCGAGGTATTCATAGTCTTTTAGTTGTTCTTGATGCGCAAGATGAGCTAGCACAGCTTGAACACCAAGCCCTTGAGCGTCGCAGTGCTATTCATAAAGACATTCTCGAACTAGAGCGAATGACGGGTCAATCATTTTTGGAATCTAAATTATGAATTTTATGAAAACAATTTTTACTTTGGTCGTTCTATGCGTTGCGCTAAGTGTATCTGCACTAAGCAATGCTTCAACTGAGCATGGTCATACTAAGGCAGACGCGAAGGGGCCAAATGGTGGAACCTTATTGAACGATGGCGATTTATCGGTCGAGATTACGATTTATGAGTCAGGGATACCCCCGGAAATGAGGGTCTACACCTACCTAAACGGAGAAGTAGTAACGCCTAAGGATGTGGACCTGACGGTAACTTTGCATCGGCTCGGAGACGTCAATGACAACTTGAGCTTCATACCAGAGAAGAATTATCTGGTCAGTAATGAGGTAGTTACTGAACCCCATTCGTACGAGGTCTCGGTTGCCGTGAATACCAGAGGCAAACAGACTGAATGGCATTATGAAAGCTTTGAGGGAAGAACAATTTTGTCTGACCGAATCATTCGGCAGGCTGATATTTTGGTTGAACGAGTGGGCCCTCAGACACTTAGGTTCCGAGAGAGTTTGTTTGGCGTCGTTGCCCCTGTAACTGAAAAAACCGTCTCAATTACTCCTACTTATAAAGGTAAACTAACCGACGTTGCGGTTTCAGTTGGTGATCAGGTCGCCAAAGGTCAAACGCTTGCGAAAGTTGTCAATGCTGCTAGTGGTGTTAGTTACGATATAGTGAGTCCTATTAAGGGTGAAGTTACCGAAAGATTTGTATCTGCCGGTGAAGTGGTTAACGAGCAAGTACTTTTTGAGATTGCCGATTTATCGTCGGTATGGGTTGAACTCTCAGCTTTCCCCGAAAACATCGAGAAACTCGAAGTCGGACAAACTGCTGAGGTTTATGATTTGCATCAACATGAGCGCGTTCGTGGAGAAGTGATTTACATTGCTCCAGTTATGACTGGAGGCCACATAGCTCGGGCTCGAGTACTCATTGATAACTCGGCAGGGCATTGGCGGCCCGGCATGCATGTAAAGGCTGATGTAGACGCTCGTGAACGAGACGTGGCTATGGCTGTTCAAGTTGATGCTATTCAATCTTTTCGAGACATGCCTGTGGTGTTTGCTCAGTATGGAAATACTTTTGAAGTTCGCATGATAGAACTTGGTGAGAGTGATGGAGAATATACCGAAGTTACTGGCGGTCTAGCTCCGGATACTCCTTATGTGATCGGAAACAGCTACATACTCAAAGCCGATGTTCTCAAAGACGGCGCGAGCCATGACCACTAGGAGGGCGAACTTATGATTGATTTACTGATTCGTTTCGCCGTTCAACGTCGATGGTTGATCATGGCGGCAACAATACTTATTGCAGGTGTTGGCGTATTTAGTGCGCTTAAACTGCCAATTGATGCAGTACCGGATATTACCAATGTGCAGGTGCAAATCAACACAGAAGCCCCCGGTTATTCTCCGCTAGAAACAGAGCAGCGTATTACTTATCTGGTTGAAAACGCGATGGCGGGTATACCAGACCTCAACTACACCCGCTCAATATCTCGATACGGCTTATCGCAAGTAACCGTGGTGTTTGAGGAAGGAACCGATATCTATTGGGCTCGCCAGCAAATCAGCGAACGCTTGCAGATGGTCAGAGGTGAACTGCCTGTAGGCGTTGAGCCAGCGCTCGGGCCAATAGCAAGCGGTTTAGGTGAGATTTTCACGTACATTGTTAGTGCTGACCCTGACGCGCGAGACGAGAATGGTCAACCCTACACAGCAGAATCGCTTCGTACCTTGCAAGACTGGGTAATCCGTCCTCAGTTGGTCAAAGTTCCGGGCGTGACCGAAATCAATACAGTTGGCGGTTATGAGCGTGAATATCAAGTATCTCCTCAACCCGGAAAGTTGCTCGCCTATAAGATTTCGGTAGACGATATTTTTCAAGCACTTCAGCTTAACAATGCCAATGCAGGTGCGGGTTATATCGAAAAAAATGGTGAGCAATGGTTAGTCCGCTCCCCGGGACAATTACAATCTTTGGATGATATTCGCAACGTTGTTATCACCAAACGTGATGACGCGCCAGTGAGAGTGAAAGACGTTGCTGATGTGTCGTTTGGTGAGGAGTTACGAACGGGCGCAGCCACTGCAGATGGTGAGGAAGTGGTACTTGGTACCGCAATGATGCTAATTGGCGAGAACAGTCGTATCGTTTCCGAAGCGGTCGCTAAGCGATTGAAAGATGTACAGCTTAGCCTGCCGGAAGGGGTTACGGTTGAGCCAGTATACAATCGCACAACGCTGGTCGAAAAAACCATTGCAACGGTCGAAAAAAACCTATTTGAAGGAGCTGTGCTCGTTATTGTGGTGCTCTTTCTGTTGCTCGGAAATGTCAAAGCTGCGCTAATTACGGCACTGGTGATTCCGTTGAGTATGTTATTTGCTATCACCGGCATGGCCGCTAATCGCGTTTCCGGAAACTTAATGAGTTTAGGAGCAATAGATTTCGGAATCATTGTTGATGGTGCTGTCATCGTTGTCGAAAATGCGTTGCGCCGGCTTGGGTTAGCCCAGCAACGATTGGGCCGATTATTGACCACTAAAGAGCGCATACAAGAAGTATTTGAAAGTACGCGTGAAGTGTTCAATCCCGCGGTATTCGGTGTGTTGATCATTATGTTGGTTTATCTACCAATTTTCGCACTTAGTGGCGTAGAAGGAAAGATGTTCCACCCGATGGCATTCACAGTAGTGTTTGCGTTGTTGGGTGCGCTTATTTTCTCTATGACGTTCGTCCCTGCGGCTCTTGCGATTTTCGTGAAAGGCAAAGTTTCTCACGGTGAAAATCGGATTATGCGGGGGGCTCGACGTTTATATGAACCACTTTTGAACGCGTCTCTTAAACGCCCTGTACTGATTATTGTGGTCGGTTTGAGCTTGTTTGCAGGATCAATGTACCAAGCGTCTAAAATGGGTTCGGAGTTTTTAGCTCAGCTAGATGAAGGCGACATGGCGTTGCACGCACTTCGTATCCCCGGCACGGGTCTGAAACAATCTGTCGATATGCAATTACAGCTTGAGAAGGTGGTTGCGGAATTTGATGAGGTCAAACGCGTCTTCTCAAAAATCGGTACTCCGGATGTTGCTACTGATCCCATGCCCCCGAGTGTTGCAGATACGTTTGTTATTCTGAAGCCAAAGAGTGAATGGGCGGATGCAGAAAAAACAAAAGATGAGTTTGTTGCTGAGTTGAGGGAAGCTGTCGAGCAAATACCCGGTAACAAATATGAGTTCACGCAACCCATCGAGATGCGGTTTAATGAGCTGATCGCGGGTGTTCGTGCAGATGTCGCTGTGCGTATCTACGGTGACGACCTCGACCAGTTGAAAGCGCTCGGTGATGAGGCTGTAGAGATCATTGCTGGCGTTGACGGTGCGGCAGATGTTCGAGCAGAACAAATGACCGGCTTACCAACATTGTCAGTGACACCGCAACGTGATCATCTCGCGCTACTTGGATTATCCGTTCAGGACGTTCAACGTGCAGTTCAAAGCGCTGTCGGCGGTTTAGTTGCCGGAACAATTTATGAAGGAGATAAACGGTTTCGGTTGATGGTTCGTCTGGATGAATCTTGGCGCACAGATATCGAAGCGTTAAGGCAGCTGCCTGTTACCGTGCCCCAAGCGAGCAACCCGGAGCTTCAGTACGTCCCATTGGGGGAAATCGCAGACGTTGAACTGACGGTTGGGCCCAATCAGATCAACCGGGAAAGTGGTAAACGCAATGTCATTGTAAGCGCCAATGTTGTCGATCGTGATTTGGGGTCATTTGTTGAGGACATTCGGCAACAGTTACAAAGCGATATATCACTACCAACTGGATATTGGATCGATTATGGCGGCACGTTTGAGCAACTTCAATCAGCGTCTCAGCGTTTAGCAATCGTGGTACCGTTGACGTTATTACTTATCTTTGGACTGTTGTACAGCGCATTCAACTCACTGACAAATGCCTTAATTATATTCACCGGTGTGCCGCTCGCGCTCACAGGCGGTATTTTGGCTCTCTCATTACGCGGTATGCCTCTGTCAATCTCTGCGGCTGTTGGATTTATTGCGTTGTCTGGAGTTGCCGTGTTAAACGGTGTGGTGATGTTATCGTTCATTCAACAGTTACGAGATGAGGGCAAAGCTATCATTGAGGCTGTGTACGAGGGTGCTCGTCAACGATTGAGGCCTGTGCTTATGACGGCACTAGTGGCGAGCTTTGGGTTCATCCCAATGGCGTTTAACACAGGCACGGGCGCTGAGGTTCAACGGCCTTTAGCAACGGTTGTCATTGGCGGAATTGTTTCGTCGACATTGTTGACGCTGGTTGTTCTGCCGGCGCTTTACCTGCTGATAAGCAGACTCAGAATAAGATCGTCTCATTCGTAATCTTGCTGTTTTGGAAGTTGGGTCGAAAGATCCAACTTCCATTCAAATACCCCCGAGCCATCATTACTAATGGCGAAGATACACCTATCGTTTTCAATCGTTTATTTTGGTCATGTCGCGAGCGAGAAGTTTAGCGACAATAGGTGAAGTAATCATTTGGATGACGGCAAAAAATGCAGCGGGAATTGCAATTTCAGGGGGAAGCCCAGATGCAGCAACAAAAGCAGCGGCAATGCTAAACTCCTTTTTACTGACTGTAAAAAGATAAGTGATCATTTCTTGTCGGTCATTGGTAAACAACCGGGACGTCATACCAACCAAATAGCCCATTAGATTAAGGCATAATGCTGCTCCGCCGATCACAAACGCATACCAGCCGTAACCAATGATAGTTTCAGCATTCGGCCCTACAACAGCGAGCAGTATCAAAAGATAGATCACCGAGCCGACACCTGCATAAGTTGAGTCATGTCGTGCAAAGAAGCTCGAAAAACGCGTGCGTAAACTAACACCGACGACCGTTGGAACAAGAACGACCAACATCAACTCAAGAATAATCGTGGCTAAGGGAACGGTTAGCTGAATGCCTGTTAACCATAAAAATAAGAAGGGAACGATGAATGGCGACAGCGCAGTATTGACTGCGTTAAAGACGGCCGCTAAAGCAACATTGCCTCGAGCCATCAGCACTAATAATGGCGAAGAGACATCTGTTGGCAGCGTGCCGAGTAGGGCTTGGCCTGCCGATAACGAGCCGCTGCCGAAGAAAAGTCTTCCGGTCAGCCATCCTGCAATCGACATGGGTCCATAAACGAGACCCAACGCCCACAATTGCCGTGATGGTTTACGTAGCACCATTCGTACATCGTGCGCATCAAAGGTTAAACTGATGACCAGCATTAACAAAGCCAGTAATAGTCCGATAGAGCCTTCAAAGAAGCGTCCCGTTTCGGGCAGAAGTAATCCTAGCGCTGCGACACTGATGACAAACCAGACAAGGTTGGATTCAATAAAAGAGAAAAGCGAGAGATATGTAAATCCTTTTTACTTGGCGGACAATTATGCTTTGTTTAGCGCGCTTATTCTGTTGCCAGAATTATACGTCAATTTGATTTGGCTGCCATGCTTACCACATAAATATAAGACACAAACTCCTGCGCGAACGGCCGCATTTGTCTGGCTAACTATCCTTTTTTCCATACCCTCTTGTGCCAAGTTTTGCAGGGTTTGGAGATAAAACGCTAAAACTTCTGGCTAAATGGCCTCGTTAAAATGCTCCTGAGACCCCTACAGGACGGGGCCTGCACGGTTAGCACCTCCTCTC
>NCJS01000261.1 GCA_002279005.1 Idiomarina sp. 34-48-12
GTACCGACGTTAACGTGCGGTTTGGAACGTTCAAATTTTTCTTTTGCCATGACTTTTCCTTAACTTAAGTTAAAAGTCCGGTCCTTGGTAGAACCGGACCAGACTCTACTTAATCTTTATCTTTAACCTGACGAGCAGCAATTACCTGCTCAGCAATGTTGTTTGGTGCTTCAGCGTACTTCAAGAATTCCATCGCATACGATGCACGGCCCTGAGTCTGCGAACGCAGGTCAGTAGCGTAACCGAACATTTCTGATAATGGAACTTGCGCACGAACTTCTTTCAGACCACCAGGACCATCTTCCATGCCCTCGATGATACCGCGACGACGGTTCAAGTCACCAACGACGTCACCCATGAAGTCTTCAGGGGTAACAACTTCAACTTTCATCATTGGTTCAAGAAGCGCTGGGCGAGCTTGTTGGGCACCTTTCTTGAATGCCATGCTACCAGCGATTTTGAACGCCATTTCTGATGAGTCGACATCGTGGTATGAACCATCGTACAAGGTCGCTTTAACGCCAAGTACTGGGTAACCAGCAATTACACCATTCTGCATTTGCTCTTGGATACCTTTGTCTACCGCAGGAATATATTCCTTCGGTACCACACCACCAACGATTTCGTTAACGAATTCGTAGTTTGGTGCATCATCGTCGTTCGCATCAAAGTCCATTGGCTCGATACGTAACCAAACGTGACCGAACTGACCACGACCACCTGATTGACGTACGAATTTACCTTCAACTTCCACTTTCTGACGGATAGTTTCACGGTAAGCAACCTGTGGTTTACCAACGTTACATTCAACTTTGAACTCACGCTTCATACGGTCAACGATGATGTCTAGGTGAAGCTCACCCATACCAGAGATGATTGTCTGGCCAGACTCTTCGTCGGTTTTAACGCGGAACGATGGATCTTCTGCAGCCAATTTACCTAAAGCGATACCCATTTTTTCTTGGTCAGCTTTAGTTTTTGGTTCTACAGCAACAGAGATTACTGGCTCTGGGAATTCCATACGCTCAAGCGTGATGATGTTGTTCGGGTCACACAAGGTGTCACCAGTAGTCACATCTTTCAAGCCGATAGCTGCTGCAATGTC
Organism: Idiomarina sp. 34-48-12; assembly: GCA_002279005.1. Classification (GTDB taxonomy): domain Bacteria; phylum Pseudomonadota; class Gammaproteobacteria; order Enterobacterales; family Alteromonadaceae; genus Pseudidiomarina. The sequence continues at coordinate 1,106 of NCJS01000261.1, forward strand.
GCCCGCCAAGATTTCTTTGATTTCTTTACGGTCGTTTGCGTGCATCTGTACCATACGGCCGATACGCTCGCGCTTGCTCTTCACTGGGTTGTATACGGTGTCGCCCTGAGACAGAACGCCCGAGTATACGCGCAAGAAGGTCAA
>NCJS01000026.1 GCA_002279005.1 Idiomarina sp. 34-48-12
GATGTTGACCATTCATTATAAGGGACGTGCCATTTGTGGCGTCTATTCTGCAGAAATTGCAGAAACCAAAGTAGTACAAGTGAACCAGTACGCCCGCGATCATCAACATCCGTTGTTGTGTTCGATGGAGAAAGCCTAAGGCTTGCAAGCTGTGTACTGAGCCTTTTAAGGAGTAGCTCATGTTAAATAAAGCGCTAGAAATTACGTTAAATGATGCGTTTCGATTAGCTCGAGACCATCGCCATGAATTAATGACGGTTGAGCATCTCCTTTTAGCGTTGCTGGATAATCCAGAGGCGGCGCAAGCGCTGCGCGCATGTGGGCTAGAGTTTACGCAGTTGAAACAAGAACTATTGAGCTACGTTGACCGCAGCACACCGAGTTTCGACGATGAGAGTGCTGATACTGATACTCAGCCTACGCTCGGATTTCAACGCGTATTGCAACGTGCCGTTTTCCACGTTCAGTCATCTGGTAACAGCGAAGTTACCGGCGCCAATGTGTTGGTCGCAATTTTCGGCGAGCAAGAGTCACACGCCGTCTACTTACTGAATAAACACGATATTACGCGGCTTGATGTGGTTCATTATTTGTCGCACGGTATGACAAAAATTGATGATGAGTCGTCGCAAACTGATAGTAGCGATGTCGAAACAATCGAAGCGCAAACCGAAGAACAGCAGAGTTTCTTAAAGCGTTTTTGTACCAATCTCAATGCGCGAGCACGTGAAGGCAAAATCGACCCATTAATTGGCCGCGATTTCGAACTTGAACGTTGTATTCAAGTGCTATGTCGTCGCCGTAAGAATAACCCATTGTTAGTTGGTGAGGCCGGTGTGGGTAAAACGGCGATTGCTGAAGGCTTAGCTCACCGAATCGTTACCGACGATGTGCCAGAGGTAATGCAAAATGCGGTTATCTATTCGCTGGATATGGGCGGCTTATTGGCTGGTACGAAGTACCGAGGCGACTTCGAGAAGCGCTTTAAGCAATTATTAAAAGAGCTTGCTGAACAACCTGATGCCGTCTTGTTTATTGATGAAATTCACACCATTATCGGCGCAGGTGCTGCAAGTGGTGGGGTGTTAGATGCCTCTAACTTGCTCAAGCCATTGTTGAGTAGTGGTGAACTTAAATGCATCGGCTCAACCACCTACACCGAATACAAAAATATTTTTGAGAAAGACCGCGCATTGGTGCGTCGTTTTCAAAAAATTGACGTGGCAGAACCTTCAGTTGACGACACCACGCGTATTCTGCAGGGGTTAAAAGAACGCTATGAAGAACATCATGGCATTCGATATACCCAGCCGGCAATTCGTGCCGCGGCGGAGTTATCAGCACGCTATATCAACGAGCGTCATTTGCCAGATAAAGCGATTGATGTGCTGGATGAAGCGGGCGCTAGTCAGCGTTTATTGCCGCCATCGAAGCGCAAGAAAACCATTGGCGTTCAAGATATCGAAAGCATTATTGCAAAAATTGCACGCATTCCAGAGCAATCCGTGTCGCGCAGTGACCAGCAGATTTTGAAAAACCTCGATCGCAATTTGAAGCTGGTGGTGTTTGGGCAAGATCAAGCCATCGATCAACTCACTGCCGCAATTCGATTATCACGCTCAGGTTTAGGGCAAGAACATAAGCCAATTGGCTCGTTTTTGTTTGCTGGACCTACCGGTGTTGGTAAAACTGAAATAACTCAACAGCTTGCAAAAGTATTAGGAATCGAATTTGTTCGCTTTGATATGTCGGAATACATGGAACGTCATGCTGTTAGTCGTTTGATTGGTGCACCGCCAGGCTACGTGGGGTTCGAACAAGGTGGCTTGCTGACAGACGCGGTAATCAAACATCCACATTGCGTATTGTTGCTGGATGAAATTGAAAAAGCGCACAGCGACATTTATAACATTCTGTTGCAAGTGATGGATCACGGAACCTTGACCGACAATAACGGCCGCAAGGCTGATTTCCGTAACGTGATTGTGGTGATGACAACTAACGCTGGTGTACAAGAAACGGTGCGTCAGTCAATAGGTTTCCAGCAACAAGACCATGCACCTGATGCGATGGCTGAAATTAATCGGACGTTCTCGCCGGAATTTCGCAACCGTTTAGATGGTATTGTCTGGTTTAATCATCTGAATCAAGAAGTGATTGAGCAGGTGGTTGATAAGTTTATTTGCGAACTTCAAGCTCAGCTGGATAAGAAACATGTATCGCTTGAACTTGAACCGGCTGCTATTCGCTGGTTAGCTGAAAAAGGTTACGACAAAGCGATGGGTGCACGGCCAATGGCGCGTGTTATTCAAGAACACTTGAAAAAACCATTAGCGAACGAAATTTTGTTCGGTAAGCTTGCACATGGCGGTGCGGTCAACGTGTCGGTTGCGAAAGACCAATTAGAGCTGAAGATTGAAGAGCGGGAGGCACGCGGTTCAACCACTGATTGAACCGCGAGTGGCCTGAATTAACGGGCGCGGAAGACGATACGGCCTTTGGTTAGGTCGTATGGAGTAAGCTGCACCGTGACAGTGTCACCGGTTAAAATGCGAATGTAGTGCTTACGCATTTTGCCAGAAATATGAGCGGTCACCACGTGGCCGTTCTCTAGCTCAACACGAAACATTGTATTCGGCAGGGTTTCTAATACCGTGCCTTGCATTTCAATACTGTCTTCTTTTGCCATTCAAGTCCTCGATAAATTTTCTAATGATGCGATGAACTCGCAAATTTTATTAAATTGCTAAACGTAATAAGGCTTACGCCGCGAAAAGTGGCAGAATTTTAGCCGTTTTTGATGACAATTGCCACTGCTTATCTTGATTGTTCAAGCTTTTAGACGCGTTGGTGTCCAGAAATTTGTACGCAATGTATTCTTTTGAGTGCGTAATTTATGCAAATAATGCTGTCGAGAAATATCTTGGGCACCAAGGCTTGTTGTGTGCTCATTCCGAATTTGCGCATCAATTAATGCGCCGCCGGCAGCGAAAAACGCTTGAGCAAAAATTAACAGAGCAGTTTTACTGGCGTTGGTTTGAGTGTGAAACATACTCTCGGCGCAGAAAACATGACCAACAGCAATACCATATAACCCACCAACTAACTGACTATCGTGCCAGACTTCCACTGAATGAGCATGTCTCAGTTGATGTAGTTCAGAGTAGGCGGCTAGCATTTCGGGGTGTATCCAAACACCTCGATTTGCTTGTTCATGAACATCGGCGCAGGCTTGTATCACCTCTTCGAAAGCATGGTTCAAGGTGACTTGAAATGAAGTGCGTTTCAAAAAACGCCGCATTGAACGGCTGACATGGAGGCTTTCTGGGGTAAATACTGTACGCGGGTCTGGGCTCCACCATAAAATGGGATCTTCGGCGCTGTACCAGGGGAAAATGCCGTGTCTATAGGCTTCAATAAGACGTTCAGGGGATAAATCGCCGCCGAACGCGAGCAGGCCATCAGGGTCACGTAAAGCGAACTCTGGCGATGGAAACCAGACCGAATCGGTCGCAAGTTCAAACAACACCAGAGTTCTCTCTGCTTCGCTATCAATTATGCTTTGGTTAAGCCATCAAGGTAACGTTCTGCGTCAAGAGCAGCCATACAGCCGGTACCCGCAGAGGTAATTGCTTGACGATAAATATGATCCATCACATCGCCGGCAGCAAATACACCAGGAACGCTCGTCGCTGTGGCATTACCGTGCAAACCTGATTTCACCACAATATAACCATCGTGCATTTCAAGCTGTTCAGCAAAAATACCCGTGTTTGGTTGATGGCCAATCGCGATGAAGCAGCCCATCACGTCGAGCTCTGACAGGGCACCATCTTGCGTGTCTTTAATGCGAACACCGGTCACGCCAGCATCGTCACCTAATACTTCGTCTAGTGTTTTGTTGAGGTGCAAGGTGACATTGCCATTGGTGGCTTTATCCATTAAGCGATCAACCAAAATCTTCTCAGCGCGGAAGGTATCACGGCGGTGAATGACGTGAACTTCACTAGCAATGTTGGCTAAATAAAGCGCTTCTTCAACGGCTGTATTACCGCCGCCTACAACGGCAACTTTCTGATTGCGATAGAAGAAACCATCACAGGTAGCGCAGGCAGAAACACCGCGGCCCATAAAGGCTTCTTCTGATTCTAAACCAAGATATTTCGCTGATGCACCAGTTGCAATGATCACAGCATCAGCAGTGTATTCGCCAGAGTCACCGAATAACTTTAATGGCTTGCTAGAGAAATCAACGCGATTGATATGATCAAAAATCATTTCCGTATTAAATTTCTCTGCGTGCTGTTGCATGCGAACCATCAAATCAGGCCCAGTAAGACCTTCTGGGTCACCTGGCCAGTTTTCTACTTCAGTGGTGGTGGTCAACTGACCGCCTTGCTGCATGCCTGTAACTAATACAGGGTTTAAGTTTGCGCGCGCCGCATACACAGCTGCGGTATAACCCGCTGGACCTGAACCGAGGATCAGCAGGCGGCAATGTTTGGCTTCAGCCATAAGTTTGGTACTCCGTTATTCTTTATTTTTTGGCTAGATACTTGTCATTATGGGGTCGATTGTAGGCATTACAAGCCCTTGAAACAAGAGACCCGCGGTGGAAATCCACGGCGGGTCTTGTCAAGCTATCGCTCCGGCATAATCGCCAAGAAGCGTTTAAGCTTTGATCGCTTCCGCTGGGTCTTGATAATCAAGGCCAAGCTGCGCGCCTAAATCGTCATGAACCGCTTTATAAGTGATTTTACCTTTGTGCATGTTCAAGCCATTTAATAGATGCGGGTCATCAGCCATCGCTTTCAAACCTTTGTTCGCTAACGCCAAGCCAAATGGCAAGGTCGCGTTGTTCAGTGCGATTGTTGAAGTACGTGCAACACCACCTGGCATGTTTGCTACGCAGTAGTGAATAACGTCTTCAACCACGTAGGTTGGGTCTTGATGCGTGGTTGCTTTTGAGGTTTCGAAACAACCGCCTTGGTCAATTGCTACGTCAACGACAACAGAACCCGGCTTCATGTTCTGTAAGTGTTCACGAGTAAGCAGTTTCGGCGCTGCAGCGCCAGGAATCAGTACCGCACCGATAACTAAGTCAGCTTCACGAGAGAATACATCGATAGCGTCTACGGTTGAGTAGATAGTTTTTACGCGGCCACCGAAGATATCGTCTAACTGACGTAAGCGTGGTAGTGAACGATCAAGAATGGTGACATCTGCGCCCATACCTACAGCCATTTTCGCTGCCTGAGTACCAACTACACCACCACCAATGACGAGAACTTTTGCAGGAGCAACGCCAGGTACGCCACCCAATAATGTACCGCTACCGCCGTTCGCTTTCTCTAAATGGTGCGCGCCAGCTTGAATTGACATACGGCCAGCAACTTCACTCATTGGCGCTAATAATGGCAAGCCACCGTTGCGGTCGGTTACTGTTTCGTAGGCGATGGCAGTGACGCCAGCTTTTGCTAACAATTCGGTTTGCACCGGGTCTGGTGCAAGGTGCAGGTAAGTATAAAGAATTTGGCCTTCGCGTAACTGCTCACACTCATGCGGCTGTGGCTCTTTTACCTTGATGATCATTTCGGCTTTCGCAAAAATTTCTTTCGCATCAGCAACGATTGAGGCTCCAGCTTGCTCATAGTCTTCGTTGGTGAAACCAATTGCTAAACCGCCGTTTTGCTCAACCATCACTTGATGACCATGGGCAACATATTCGCGAACTGCCGCAGGGGTTAATCCAATACGATACTCGTGGTTTTTAATCTCTTTAGGTACACCAATTAGCATGGTTGTGCTTCTCCGATAATGACTTGTCGTTGAGTTTGCTTCATAGCTTTATGATATCTACTTATTTCGGCGGCAATTATAGATGATTAGATAGGTGTGTTTCGTACTTTTTTTATACCAATTTATAGGCTATAAATAGGTATTGGTTGTATAAATTAGAGAAAAACAATGTTTAATGCCGAAGAACCAGTGGAAATAACTATCGATAGAATTGACCGAAAGATTCTACGAATTCTGCAAGACGATGGGCGCATCAGCAACGTCAATCTTGCGCAGCGCGTCGGCCTTAGCCCAACCGCTTGTAATGAGCGTGTACGCAAGCTGGAGCGAGAAGGGGTGATTGATAGTTATCATGCTCGCATCAACCCCGCTAAACTCGGCGCGAACTTAATGGTGTTCGTTGAAATTACGCTGACGAGAACATCTTCAGATGCCTTTGCAGAATTTAGTGAAGCGGTGCGCAAAACACCTGAAATACTGGAGTGCCATCTCGTCGCAGGTGATTTTGATTTCTTAATTAAAGCCCGAGTGCCAGACATGCCAGCTTATCGTAAGCTGTTAGGCGAAACCATTTTGACTATGCCGGGTGTAAACGAGTCGCGCACTTATGTGGTGATGGAAGAAGTAAAAGACGATAATAAAGTACTGATTAAAGGTTAAGAAAAGGCAGGATAAATAGCTGAATAACGTGGTCAAGCAAGTTACAATAGCTTCGATAAGAATTTTAAAAGAATAAGAATATGAAGCTCAGAACAAAAGGACGACAGAACCCTATGGTAAGTCAATCAATGAGCTGGAGTGGTGTATGAGCGGTGTGCAACGCGTTTTAGAAGTTGGGCTCCTACTCTGCGGTGCTTTTGCTATCTTTCTATTTTTAGCATTGGCGAGCTTTAATCCAGCAGACCCTAGTTGGTCACAAACCGCCTATGAAGGAAACATTCATAATGCTGCCGGCGCTATTGGTGCTTGGTTTGCTGATGCCTTGCTGTTTGCGTTTGGTTTTGTTGCCTACTTAATTCCGTTCGGGTTAGCGTCACTTGGCTACATGATGTTTCGTCAGCCGCATAAATTACTCGAGCTCGATTATTTAGCCGTTGGCCTGCGTTTAATTGGCTTAGTACTCACCCTGGTAGGGGCTTCAGCGCTGGCTGCGCTCAACTTTAGCGACATTTACTCGTTCTCGGCGGGCGGTGTGGTCGGCGACGTAATCAGTTCGTCATTACTGCCGTACTTCAATCTTATTGGCACCACGCTGTTGTTATTAACCTTTTTGTGCACTGGGTTAACACTAGTCACGGGTATTTCTTGGATTTGGTTAGCAGATAAGCTGGGTGAAGTAACCATAACCGGAACGCTTGGCCTTATTGGCATGACCAAAAAACTCGTGAACAAAGCTCGAAATTACGAGCGCCCTGCAAAAACTGACAAACCGAAAGCTCCTGAGAAATTATCGCCGAGCCAAAAAACATTACCGGCAACGACGATTCGGCAGGAACCTGAACTCGATTTGGACATGACATTATCGGCGCTAGACGATGACGAGCCATTTCTTGACGAACAAAACGCAGATGATTCTAAAGCAGGCAAAGAAGCACCAAAGAAAGCTGACGACGCCCGTTTTAAACCGAAACCTAAGAAGCCTGCAGCTGCTGATGACACAACGACCGACGACGATGGTGACGATGCGCCAGTTTTAAGCGTAGATCCGTTGCCATCGATTGAATTACTTGATCGGCCAAATAAAACCGGAAACCCGTTAACGCCAGAAGAATTACAGCAAATTAGTCAAACTGTTGAAGCGGTATTGCAAGATTTCGGGGTGGAAGTGAAGGTTGCAAACGTGCAACCTGGGCCAGTGATTACTCGGTTTGAACTTGATTTGGCGCCTGGCGTCAAGGTATCAAAAATTTCAAATCTGGATAAAGATATTGCGCGTTCGCTAAGCGCGATATCAGTGCGAGTAGTGGAAGTGATTCCGGGCAAATCATATGTTGGCCTCGAATTACCGAACAAATCACGAGAAACCGTATTCTTTAGTGAAGTCATAGCTTGTGATGCATTCCAGCAGAGCCAGTCGCCATTAACCATGGTGCTTGGTAAGGGCATTTCAGGTGCGCCAGTAGTCGTCGACCTTGCCAAAATGCCGCATTTGTTGGTGGCAGGTACCACCGGCTCAGGCAAATCAGTGGGTGTTAACGTGATGATTCTCAGCTTGCTCTATAAGAGCTCACCTGAGGATGTCCGTTTGATTATGATTGACCCGAAAATGCTTGAGCTTTCAGTTTATGAGGGCATTCCACACTTGCTCACGGAAGTTGTCACCGACATGAAAGATGCCGCGAATGCGCTGCGTTGGTGTGTTGGTGAAATGGAACGTCGTTATAAGCTCATGTCAGCCCTTGGTGTGCGTAATCTAAAAGGCTATAACCAAAAGGTTCAAGAAGCGAAAGACGCTGGTGAGCCGTTGCGCGATCCTATATGGAAGCCGGGCGATTCAATGGATGAATTGCCACCGTATTTGGAGAAGTTGCCAAGTATTGTAGTGGTCATTGACGAATTTGCCGACATGATGATGATTGTCGGTAAGAAAGTTGAAGAGCTTATTGCGCGTATCGCACAAAAGGCTCGAGCAGCCGGAATTCATTTGATTCTGGCAACGCAACGACCATCTGTGGATGTGATTACTGGCTTGATAAAGGCCAATATTCCAACGCGTATTGCGTTCCAAGTTCAATCGAAAATTGATTCGCGCACTATTCTTGACCAGCCGGGTGCGGATCAGTTGTTGGGGCAGGGTGACATGCTGTATTTGCCGCCAGGCAGCGGGGTGCCTACTCGGGTACATGGCGCATTTGTGGATGACCATGAAGTTCACGCCGTGGTTGCCGATTGGAAAAAACGTGGTAAGCCAAACTATCTGGAAGAAATTCTCAACGGTAGTTTAGATGAGGACAATTTATTGCCGGGTGAACAACTTGATCTTGGTGATGAGGAAAGTGACCCACTGTACGACGAAGCCGTTGCATTTGTGACTGAAACGCGACGTGTTTCGGTATCGAGTGTGCAGCGCAAATTCAGAATTGGTTACAATCGCGCCGCTCGTATTGTGGAACAAATGGAGGCGACAGGTGTCGTTAGTAGTGCTGGAAATAACGGCCAACGCGAAGTTCTCGCCCCGCGCCCACCGCGCGATTAATTTAAAGTGGTAACGGACAACATTATGAACGTATTAAAGAAAATTTCGACGGTTTTTGTAGGCACGATAATTAGCGCCACGATGGCATTTCCTGCGATGGCTTCAGACGCAGATCGCCAAGCGTTGCTGACGCGTCTTGATGGTTTAACAACCCTAGAAGCCGACTTTTCACAAGAAGTGACCGATGTGAATGGTGAGTTGGTTCAAAAGTTACATGGCCATATGGCGTTAGCTCGACCGAATTTATTACATTGGCAAACCGATGCACCAGATGAAACCTTGATGGTAGCAGACGGCCAAAACCTTTGGTATTACAACCCTTTTGTTGAACAGGTCACAGTGTATGCACAAGCTGATGCTGTGGCGCAAAGTCCGTTATTGCTGCTATTAGATGGTGATAGCCAAGCGTGGGCTGATTACGAAGTCAAAGCAGAAGCCAATAGTTACGCCTTGCAACCATTGCCAAGTGCCGATAGTACGCAGAGTTTGCAACTCGTGTTTAATGAACAAGGCAGTTCTGCTCAGTTACAACGTATTATCCTTGACGATGGTCAAGGACAAATTAGTACGATTGAACTTGAAAACGTGCAGTTAAACCGTGCATTAAGCCGCGACTTATTCAAATTTGAGGTTCCGGAAGGAATTGACGTGGATGACCAACGTTAACGGTCGTTTAGACTTAGAGCCTGATTTCAGGCCGCTAGCTGCAAGAATGCGGCCGCGGCGGCTTGCGGAATACATCGGGCAGTCGCATCTTTTAGCCCCTGGTAAGCCGCTTTATGAAGCGATAAACCGGGGGCTTTTGCATTCCATGATTCTGTGGGGACCACCGGGTACGGGGAAAACAACCTTAGCCGAAATGGTAGCGCATAGCGCCGAAGCCACACTTGATAGAATTAGTGCAGTAACCGCTGGTGTGAAAGACATTCGAGCGGCGATTGATACGGCAAAACAACGAGCGCAATCGCAACAGCGGCGCACTGTATTATTTGTGGATGAAGTGCATCGTTTTAATAAAAGCCAACAAGATGCATTTTTGCCGCATATCGAAGATGGCACCATTATTTTTGTCGGCGCCACCACCGAAAATCCAGCCTTTGAGCTGAACAACGCTTTGTTGTCACGTACTCGGGTTTATCGCTTAAAGCATCTCGATGACGCCGATATTGAACAAGTGCTTCGCCAAGCTCTTGAGGATACGGAGCGTGGCCTTGGTGAGCGGCGTTTGCAGGTTGCTGATGATGCTTTTAACTATTTGATTTACGCCGCGGCAGGTGATGCGCGACGCGCGCTAAATTTTCTTGAGATATGCGCTGATGCAGCTGTTAGTGATCAGATAAATTTAGAATTGGTGCAAGAGGCGGTTGGTAGCCGCCAAGCCGTGTTTGATAAACAGGGCGATGCCTATTACGAATTGCTCTCAGCCTTGCATAAATCAGTGCGAGGCTCATCTCCTGATGGTGCGTTGTATTGGTATGCACGTATTCTACAAGGCGGTGGCGATCCACTCATCGTCGCACGACGTGTATTAGCTATAGCTTCTGAGGATATTGGTAATGCGGATCCACGCGCAATGCAATTGGCATTGAATGCATGGGATACGTTTACACGCGTGGGGCCCGCAGAAGGCGAACGCGCAATTGCGCAGGCCTTAATTTTTTGTGCGATGGCACCGAAAAGTAACGCCGTTTATAACGCATTTAATCAAGCAAAAAAACTCGCCGAGCAATATCCTGATTTGCCGGTACCGAAACATCTAACCAATGCGCCAACAGCGCTTCATAAGGCCGAAGGGTACGGCGTCGACTATCGTTATGCGCATGATTATCCACATGCTTTTGTTGCCGGCGAACGTTATTTACCGAGCGCGATTGCCGAGATCCAGTTGTATCAGCCAAATGACCGCGGGTTAGAAAAACAACTACAAGAAAAACTTAAATGGATGAACCAGCAGCATCAAACAAGTGCATGGCAACGGGGCGACGATGATTAATTTTATGTGGGTAGCCTTAGGCGGCGCAATTGGTGCCATGGGGCGCTATGGGATGGGGCTGTGGCTAATTAATCTCAGCAAATTATTTCCTTTCGCCACACTAATCGTTAACATAACAGGCTCGTTTTTACTGGCCCTGCTATTCGCTTGGCAAATTCAGCAAGAAGGAGCCAATCAACAGCTTTGGTTGCTACTTGGTGTTGGCGTTTTAGGTGCCTTTACAACATTTTCGACATTTTCACTTGATGTGGTACTTATGGCACAGCAAGGTGAATGGCTGAAGGCTCTGGTTTACGCACTTTTAAATACTTTTGGATGCATTGCCGCAGTGCTGTTGGCACTGTGGTTAAAGTCATAATTTTTGATTTGGGAAACACATGTTAGACGCTAAGTTATTTCGTAGTGAACTCGCTGAAACTGCAGAACGTCTCAAAACGACACGCGGTTTTGAATTAGATGTTGCACGCCTTGATGCGCTGGAGAATCAGCGTAAAGACTTGCAAGTTCGTACAGAAACACTTCAAGCAGAGCGTAATTCCCGATCGAAAGCGATTGGCCAGGCGAAAGCAAAAGGCGAGGATATCGCGCCATTGTTGGCCGCTGTGGATGATCTCGGTGCGCAATTGGAAGCTGCTAAACAAGAACTCACAGATGTTCAAAACGAATTGCAGAGTATTATCGCTGGCGTACCAAACTTGCCAGACGCACAAGTACCATTAGGTGCCGATGAAGATGACAACCTAGAAGTTAGCCGCTGGGGTGAGCCGCGTCAGTTTGATTTTGAACCGCAAGATCATGTCGATGTGGCTTCGGCGTTGAACAACAGTATGGATTTCGATGCGGGTTCAAAACTTGCGGGTGCTCGTTTTGTCGTGTTGCGTGGTCACATTGCCCGTTTGCACCGTGCATTAACCCAATTCATGCTGGATTTGCATACCACTGAGCACGGTTATCAGGAAACTTATGTGCCGTATCTAGTGAACCATGACACGTTGTTCGGTACCGGACAATTGCCTAAATTTGGCGAAGACTTGTTCCATGTGCAAGGCGCAACAGAAAATCAGGTTCCACTGTCGTTGATTCCAACCGCAGAAGTGCCATTGACGAACTTATGGCGTGATGAGATTGCCGACGAAAGTCAGTTACCGTTGCAGTACGCAGCGCATACGCCATGTTTCCGCAGTGAGGCCGGTTCACACGGTCGTGATACCCGCGGACTGATTCGTCAGCATCAATTTGATAAAGTTGAGTTGGTGTGGTTGGTGAAGCCAGAAGATTCAATGGATGCCCTAGAGAAACTGACAGGGCATGCTGAAAAAGTCCTCCAATTGCTCGAGCTGCCATATCGTAAAGTATTGTTGTGTACTGGCGATATGGGCTTTGGCGCAGCGAAAACCTACGACTTAGAGGTTTGGTTGCCAACGCAGAATAAGTACCGTGAAATCAGTTCGTGCTCAAATATGTGGGATTTCCAAGCCCGCCGTATGCAGGCACGATTCCGCCGTAAAGGAGCGAAAAAGCCAGAATTAATGCACACATTGAATGGCTCAGGTTTGGCGGTAGGGCGCACGTTGGTGGCATTACTAGAAAACTACCAGCAAGCAGACGGTTCCGTTGTGATTCCTGCGGCACTTCAGCCGTATATGGGTGGTGTGACGCAAATCAGCGCGTCATAAACAGCGAACTAAATGCACTTAGCGGGCTTAGGTAAGCCCGCTATGCGCGTTGCTTGCTTCGCTGGACCCTTAGGGAATAATTTGTACAAATACATACTACTGGCTTTATCTGGTCCTAAACTTTGCCCAATGGCTTTGACCAATACCCGCATAGCAGGGCTGGTATCGTAAGTTTGATAAAACTCCCGCACGAAATGAACCACTTCCCAATGCGCATCGGTTAGCTCGATACTTTCCAAAGCGGCAATATACTCTGCAAGTTCCGGCGACCATTCATCAAAATTCGCTAAATACTCGTGCTTGTCAGTTTCGTATTGGCGTCCGTTCAACTCAAACATGCATTTTCTCGATTCGTTAGTCAGTGACAAAAATCAGTTTTGTGGATCATCCCACACAATATAGGTTGATGCGTCTAAAGAAAGCTCCACCCAGCGCGCATCACCAAGTTGTATGATAGAAGCTGGTATCTCATCAATACCTAACAGTTTTAGTTCGCTGTGTAGCGCGTAGGGGGTTATCGCTAGACTTTCTAATAGCGATGGGTCGCAGATCACATCCGTAAGTGCTTTTTCACTCAATATGAGCGTTGTGTTCGGGTTTAACCACTGTGCTAGCCATTTCTCGGTTGGCCACTTACGCACCACGAAAACCGCTGATTTTGGATGGTCTAATGCAGCTGTATCAATCATGGTTGGCCTTTAGTAGGTAAGAACTTTAGTTAATTCTGCCAGTCGCTGCTGCCACTCATTATCGTCGAGAATGTCAACTTCAGCGATAAAATCATCGGCATCATAGCCTATCGCATCAAGCTCTCGCTGATTTACCCAAGGAGCAGGGCAGTCGAATAGCTCCAGCATGGCATAACGTTTTTGCAGCGAACGATTATTGCGGATTTCATCATGGTTATTTAACCATAATTCAATGCCGCGGCCGGTGAGAATTAGTTGTGGGTTCAGATCCATGCTCGCCAATGCGAGTAGCATATCTTGACCATGCCAGGCAATGTTGTGCTTTGCATTTTGGGTTTGAATAATGGCAATACTCACAAGATAACCTTTAAAATTGGATCACGTGATCGGCAGCTGCTGCAGCTATTGAAAATTCAGTTAAGCCACCATTTTGAAACGGTGAGGCCAAATCTTCAGTCGTCATTTGGTGGTCAACTTCAGCTACTGTATTACAAATAACCAGCGGTACATTGTGTTGGGTTGCCAACTGTTGCCACTGCGATACTGCTTGATGTGCTTCGCCAGAATTATCGAGCTTAGCTGCATGTAAAACAGCCTCACTGTAGAAAAAAACCATGTCAATTTGATGCCCAGAAACGAGCGCAGCCTGCGCGTAATGGTACGCTAACAGGCTGCGATGTTGGGCTGGGGTGTCAGCAGCAGGAGCTGCATGTAAAGCGATGACAATCCGCGCCACGGGTTTTCCTTGCTTATTCGTCGCCGCCGAATGCCATGAGAATGTTCAATAGGCTGACGAAGATATTATAAATAGATACGTAAAGCGTCACGGTAGCTAGAACATAGTTACGTTCGCCGCCATGAATAATTGCACTGGTTTGCATCAAAATGGCGCCAGCTGAGAACAAGATGAACAACGCTGACAAAGTTAAGCTTAATGCCGGCATATTCAAGAAAATGTTTGCGATAAACGCAACAATGAGTACAACAAATAGTGCCATCATCATGCCGCCTAAAAACGACATATCTTTCTTTGTTGTTAGCACATAAGCAGATAACGCAAAGAAAATTAATGCGGTGCCGCCAAGCGCAGTCATAATAATCTGATCGCCAGCAGGACCAATCGCGCTAATCATGCCTAGAATAGGCCCAAGGGTGTAGCCCATGAAACCAGTTAAAGCGAATGTTGCAAGCAAGCCTACGCCGCTGTTGGCAGTTTTGTGAACTAAGAACAACAAGCCATAAAAGCCAACCAAGGTGATAATGAAGCCTGGGTGAGGCAGATTCATGCTCGCTGACAAGAATGCGGTAAACGCACTAAACGCGAGGGTAAGACCGAGCAGCATGTACGTATTACGCAATACTTTATTGGTCTGTAATACCGTCTCACTGCGTTGCGAGGTTGAAATGTGAGCTTGGTTACTCATATATATCTCCGTAGTTATCCTAAATATCTTATTCTGTGTTTTATTCTAACGAATAAGTTAACTGACTTGTTAAACTAAGCCACAGTGTACCGTAAAAATGGGTGTACTAGGCAATGTTTTCAAGTGAAAAAGCATACTGATTGTATAAAATGCCAGCAAACGAACCATTTGATTTAAATTTTTGCTTTACAAGCGTGTTTCACCTCTTTATCATTCGCTTCGTCTTGAGGCACACACCTCATAAGACCGCGGAGAGATGGCAGAGTTCGGTTGAATGCACCTGACTTGAAATCAGGCGTGGGCTCGCGCCCACCGGGGGTTCGAATCCCTCTCTCTCCGCCACTATTCCCGAAAGCCCGCTCATTTGAGCGGGCTTTTTCGTTTTTAGCTTCCTGTAAATTCTGACGTTTCCATCTGGTCTTACCTGTGTATACTAACGGCAAAAGCGTTATTCGTTATTCGTTGTTCGTGCGCTGCGCTGTTAGAAAAATCAAAAGACCAACAGAGAGCGAAGCGAACGCACGAAGCACGAACAGCGCAGCGTACGAGTAACGAACTTGGAGGTTCTATGTTATTTACGGATGTGTTGAAACAGATTGATCATTCAGCAGAGCAAACCATTCAGCTTCCGGAAGGCTGGGGGCAGGGACGTGCGTTGTTTGGTGGACTCACCGCTGCGATTGCCTGGCAGCATGCGCATTATGGTGCTAACAAAGAGCAAGCGCTTCGCGCGTTTACGGTATCTTTTGTCGCACCGATTCAACCCGGAATGGCGGTGTTAAAGCGGCGTGTATTGCGTGAAGGTAAGAATGTCACGCAAATAGCAGTTGAAATTGAGCAAGATAACGCCGTTGTACTTGCCGCATTAGCAAGTTATGGCCGCTCGCGCCCGTCGGCAGTGCGTGTAACCGACACACCTGCTGCTCAAGTGCCGGGTAGAGAGCATGGGCCAGCATTTCCTAAGATTGCGATTCTTCCAGAATTTACCCATCACTACGATTATTCGGTATCGGTAGGTGGGCTGCCTTTTTCCGGTAATAAGTCGCGTGAGTTTGGTGGCTGGATGCGCTATAGCGAGGAACAACAGCCGATCACCATTGGCTTATTGCTTGGTTTAGTGGATGCTTGGCCGCCCGCATTGTTACCACATTTAAACGTGCCAGCACCAGCAAGTTCGCTTACATGGACCATTGAATTTCCGGAGCCACTTGATTCGCACAAGAGCAGTCATGATTGGTGGCAATATGTGGCTTATATTGATTACGCTGCAGACGGATATGGACATACGCATGCACACATTTGGGATGATAGCGGTAAATTAGTGGCCATCAGCCGACAAACTGTGACGGTGTTTGGTTAGCATTTCTTCACTTTGTAAGTTATTTGCTGATTGTGATGTAATTTTATGAATTTATTGTTGATTTAAGTTCAAAGATAGGTCATATCTGAGTTCACTTAGTGAATAAGTTGCTAAGCTAACCACACAAGGAACGTGTCGTCATGACCGACTTTATCATTGCAATACCGAGTGATTTGTTGCGTGCAGGAATGTATACAACACTGAGCTCACATAATAATAAGTACCGTGTAGTAGCAAGTGTTTCGACCATGAATGATTTACGTGATGAAGTAAAAAATCATCCGTTTGCAGCTGTCATTTTATCCAGTCAACTTGCAGGTGATGGGACGATAGAAAGTTGGCGCCGTATACACCGACGACACAATGATCTTCAGATCATACTCTGGGCTGAAAATTTCCAAGATGTACTGGATTTTCAATGTAACACCAACAAGGTGGATGGCTTTTTGTTAGCAAATGCACGTTATGAAGAGTTTGAACGGGCATGCGCTAATGTAAGTCGCGGACAAATGTACGTTGCGAGTGAAGTTGCCGAATATTTAGCGAAAAACCCTCGCAGTCAGAGCTTTCGCCGATTACTTAAATCACTCAGTGATCGTGAGCTGCAGGTAACGCAAATGTTAGGTCGTGGTATTCGTGTTGTTGATATCGCCAAGTACCTGAATATTAGTAGTAAGACAGTCAACACCTTCCGTTATCGCATTTTTAGCAAACTTGGTGTCGCAGGAGATGTTGAATTGACGCATCTTGCGATACAATCAGGGCTTGTTGAAATTGACCCTACGCAAAGGTATGACTGACTCGCAATTTAATTCCAAAGCATTTATTCAGCATTTGACCCATCAGCCGGGCGTATACCGGATGTACGATTGTGATGGTGTTGTTATTTATGTGGGAAAAGCGAAAGATCTTAAGAAGCGTGTCAGCAGTTATTTTCGGCAAAATATTGACACGCCGAAGACACAAACGTTAGTTAAACAGATTGCTTCAATGGATGTGACGGTTACCAATACCGAAGCTGAAGCATTAATTCTTGAAAATAACTTCATTAAAAAATATCGTCCGCGCTACAACGTGTTGTTACGCGACGACAAGTCTTACCCCTACATCTTTGTTAGCGCTCATCAGCATCCTCGCTTGGCATTTCATCGCGGTGCGCGCCGCGAGAAAGGCGACTATTTTGGTCCTTTCCCAAGTGGTGTCGCGGTACGCGAAAGCTTGCGACTCATGCAGAAAATATTTCCTGTTCGCCAATGCGAAGATTCATATTACCGTGCGCGCAGTCGACCATGTTTGCAGTATCAACTAAAACGCTGCTTAGCCCCATGCGTTGAGGGTTACTGTACTGATGACGAATACCAAGAGCAGGTGGATTTAGCGAAAGCCTTTCTGCAAGGTAAGAATCAACAGGTAATTGATCAGCTGGTGCAACGTATGGAACAAGCAAGCGAATCGCTGGATTTTGAGCGCGCTGCACGGTTTCGTGATCAGATTGCTGCCATGCGTAAGGTGCAAGAACGTAATGCGGTGACTGGTAATCAACAAGAACTTGATGTTATCGGCTTTATTCGTCGTGGTGGTATTGCGGCAGTGCATTTGCTGTTTATTCGCGAGGGAGCGGTGCAGGGCAGTCGAAGCTATTTCCCGAAGGTTCCTGCAAATACCGACGATTCAGAAATCTTGCTGGCATTCATGTTGCAGTTCTATCTCAATGATCAGGTAGGGCGTCGATTACCTCGTGAAATTATTTTGCCGGAAGCAAATGCAGCGCAAGTACTTGACCCTGAACATAATATGCAGGTACTTGAGCAAGCGCTAGCGCAAAAGGTTCGAATGACTCATAACGTTCGTGGGGAGCGGAAGCAGTACCAAGTGCTGGCGCAAAAGAACGCTTTAAATGCGCTTGAAAGTAAGCTTAATCAAGAGAACACCATGGTGATGCGCCTACACCAATTAGAACAGGTGCTTGATCTTGAGAATCCGATTCAACGCATGGAATGTTTTGATATCAGCCATACCATGGGGCAGGAAACGGTGGCGTCATGTGTGGTCTTTGATCGACAAGGGCCTAAAAAATCGGATTATCGACGCTTCAATATAAAAGGCATTACTCCGGGCGATGATTACGCAGCGATGGCGCAAGCGCTTCAGCGGCGCTTCGATGCGGCGCTATTAAGCGATGAAGGCAAAGCATCCATTCCAGATATCTTATTCATTGATGGTGGAAAAGGGCAATTAGCGCAAGCAGAAGCCTATTTTAATGACTGGGGTACTGATGCGGGGGTGAAACCGCCGCTGCTGATTGGCGTCGCGAAAGGAGAATCACGCAAACCAGGCTTAGAAACACTGATTCTTGCTGGTAGCCATGAAACGGTGCCGCTTGCGGCAGACGCGCCAGCACTGCATTTGGTGCAACACATTCGCGATGAGTCCCATCGTTTCGCTATTACTGGGCATCGACAGCGCAGAGCAAAAGTGCGACGTACCTCGAAGTTGGAGGATATTCCGGGAATAGGAGCTAAGCGCCGGCAGAAATTATTGCAAAATCTTGGTGGATTACAGGAAGTAAAACAAGCTAGTATTGAGCAACTTATCGCGGTGCCAGGAATTAGTCGTGAATTGGCAGAAACTATCTACCATGCTTTTCGCGATGAATAGAGGATAAAATTACAAATGTGGAACATTCCAAACGTTCTAACGAGCTTTCGGATCTTACTGATCCCTGTATTTCTAATTATTTATTACTTACCCGGCCAAGATGCACACTTTTGGGCTGCTTTTGTATTTGCTATTGCCGGTATTACCGATGCGCTTGATGGCTGGGTAGCAAGGAAATTTAATCAATTTACTAAGTTCGGTGCATTTTTAGACCCAGTGGCCGATAAAGTCATGGTTGCAGCCTCTCTG
>NCJS01000102.1 GCA_002279005.1 Idiomarina sp. 34-48-12
GGGATCAATTTGGTTCAGACAAGCGTGAACGTCGATGATCTTGTAACAATTTAAGAACGATGCTGGTTAAATTGACGATGTTAAATACCGTGCCTGAAACGCTGCCTACCATAATCGCATAGGCTAAACCTAAGATTTCAGCTAACAAAAACCATTGCCGAATGCGATGCGGATCATTGAGAACAATCGAGCCAACCGTAAAAATGATTGATGATGTATACGCAACCAATAACGGTATTAACGGCGCATCTGTTGTGAGCTCCCATCCTAAAAATGCAAAGTTAACGAGTACGAAACTCCACAGCACCACTGACCCGCGCCAGCGAAGCGCAATGACATTTCGTACCACGGCAATAGCGGTAACAACGCAACCTGCAATAGCGCCCAACATGAAGAAATGCAGCGACAATGCGCCAAGTGCACAGGCACTAACCATGCGATAACGATTTGCCGTACTTTGGCGGTAGGCAATGAAATTCGCAATGAGTGCAAATAGACCAAATAATTCAGCAATGGAAATCACAAATCACCATAAAAAAACGGTAATGAGAACCCCGGCCGTCTCATTACCGTTCACATTTAATTACTATTATTGACGTTCGCTAGCACTAGCGTCGCGAATACCACGGAACTCATTACCTGGGTACCAGTTTGGCCAATCATCGCTATTTGCTAGCTCATGTCCAACCCAGTAGTACAGCCACAAATCTTGCTGAACACCACGCAGATCCCACTCTGGATCAAATTCGTCTGCAGGTTTGTGATACGCAACTTGTACGTATTCAGCACGTTTTTGTTTGCCGTACTCTTCACCAAATTCAACATGGTCGTTGCCGCCTTTGGCATACAACATCGGAACACCACGTTTGGCAAGGTTGAAGTGATCTGAGCGATAGAATGAGCCGGCTTCAGGGGTTGGTTCCGGTGCAATATAGCGGTCTTGTTGCTCCACGTACTTCGCTAAATACTCTTCCATTTCTGAATTGCCATGACCAACAACAACCATGTCGCGCATTGGGCCATAAACATTCAGAACATCGGTATTAATGCCACCAACCGCTTTGCTTAACGGGAGCATTGGGTTATCCGCATACCAATCAGAACCTAACAAACCACGCTCTTCAGCAGTGACTAATACGAACACAATGGAACGCTCTGGTTGTGGCTGACTCGCGAAAAACTCTGCTAATGCCATCACCCCAGCGGTACCACTGGCATTATCCTGTGCACCATTATAAATGCCGTCATCAGGATTAATCGGGTCAACCCCCATATGATCCCAATGCGCCATATAAATCACGTGCTCTTCTGGCTTTGATTTACCCTCAATATAGCCAATTAAGTTTGGCGAATTGAGATAATCAAACTTGGTTGCCACACTAATCGACATACCAGTGTTTAACTCGACCGGTTTAAAGTCAGGCTGTTGCGCCGCTTTGCGCATTTCTTTGTAGCTGCTACCAAGGCGAGCAAATAAGGTATCGGCACTTTCCTGGGTAATCCAACCTTCAATAGCGACGCGATCCATGTTCTTGTTTTCGCGAGCTAAATCGAAACGCATTGGCGAACCACCTGCGACGACGCCCCAACCGTAACCAGCAGGACCGGTTTCGTGAATCACGATTGCCCCGGCAGCACCTTGACGAGCTGCCTCTTCAAATTTGTAAGTCCAACGACCATAGTAAGTCATGGCTTTACCATTAAATACTTCTGGGTCTTTGGTATCGTAACCAGGGTCATTCACCAACATGACCACCGTTTTGCCTTCAACGTTTAGGCCTTCGTAATCGTTCCAACCGAATTCTGGCGCGACAATGCCATAGCCAACGAACACCATTTCGCTTTCGTTCAGCTCAATGCTTTCTTGCACACGCGGGCTCCAAGCCATCATTTCAGTGCGATACTCAAATGATTCGAGATCATCCGCACTAAAGGTCATTTCTGAAACCTGGGTTGGCAACATACGCACTAAAGGAACTTGTTGTTGGTACGTGTTATTTTCCGCGTCATAAGGCTTTAAACCCCATTCGCGAAATTTACCTTCAACAAACGCAACAGTTTTCTTTTCGCCTTCAGAGGCTGGCGCACGCCCCTCAAATTCATCAGAGCTTAAGGTTTGTAAATAGCTGCTGTAATTTTCATTAAAACTATACGGATCCACACTCGCATGCGGCTGCTCTGCTGTACTGACCTGCTCGGCTGGACTACATGCAGCAAGCACTAGCCCAGCGGCAGCAAGTACCGAAAGGTGTTTCATATTGTTGTTCTCCTTATTGACACTGCTTAAACTTGCGCCCTAAACCAATGTTAAAGCGTTCAAAATAACCTTTATTTAATTCTATCGCACCATAGTATGGCACACCCGGTCGATATGCCGGACAACGGTTCGGATCAATACTTGGACACGGTTCCATGGTGATGATTGAAACAATCTTCATGTCGTTATCTAAATAAGCAATATCCAATGGAATGAGCGTGTTGTACATCCAAAAACCCGCATTGGCTGGCCGTTCTGAAGTATATTGGAACCACATGCCTGCATGCTCTGCGAGCGATTCGCGTGCCATCAGGCCACGAGCACGACTCTCAAATGTGTCCGCAATTTCAAGTTGCAAACGGTGTGGATGTTCATCAATACATAATTCGACCGTTTCCGCTGCAATACCTGTCAGCGGGAATAAAAACGCACCTACCATTAAAGCTTTCATAAACAACCTTACACTCGGTTTAAACTTACCTTTAGTATCGCTTGAATAGCCAAAGAAAAAAAGGCAAAAAAAAGCCCCCAATTAAGGAGGCTCAACGGGAGAGATTAAAAGCTCAATCTCAATTACTCAATAGTTACTGTGGTGACGGTTTCACCTGCTTCTACGGTCACGTTTTGTGCGCTGATAAACACTAACTCATCGTCTGTTTCTGGGTCATCAGTGGTGTTACAGGTCCAAGCAGCAGTGTAATCACCTGCTGCTACGTAACCCAGTTCAAAATTATAGGCAGTGGCGCCATCAAAAAGCACTGGTGTTGCTGCATAAGCTTCAGCTTCTTCTGCCCCACCAAAGTCGGCCATGCTTTCAAGAGCAATATCAACACCTGGGTATAAATACACAACAGCAACAGGTTCATTGGTATCGGTCGGTGCAACAGTACATTGGTTTTCAATTAGCAATGCTTCCGCTAACGTGCCCTCTAGGTGACCGACTTCCATATTATCAACTAAACGAACACCGCGTGGCTTTAAGAAATAGCCAGCTTGACCTACTGGGTTAACTAACGCCTGACGCAGATCAAACTCGATGGTGTAGGCTACGTTACTACCGGCATCGAGTGTAAAGCTATCGAACTTCAATTCATTCGACGGCACTGACAATGGAATGCGCTCTTCACCGACAAGTACATACGAGCCTTCAGCCATTTCTAAACGTAATTGACCATACGTACCCGCTGGTACTTCAACGCCAGACAATAAATCTTCAGATTCTGAGCCGGTGAACTCGAGCAGGTTAATGCCGCGCGTATTTGGAATGACGTTACCGTCCGCATCCAAACAGGCGTCATTGCTTTCAATGGTGTTATTGTCTTCACCAATCGTGAAAGTTTGGTTGCCTTCGGTATTACCGACTAATTCGACACTATGAAAACATGCCCAAACCTCATCGGCTACATCCACCGGCGCATCGCTAACACCCAAACTAAACATTGCGGTGTTTGAATCATTTGAATCAGAACCACATGCAGAAAGTAGAGTAGAAGCCGCAATAACGGCCGCCAATGTTGTTAACTTACGATTCAGTAACATAAAACACCTCTTGTGTTTTGAAAGTTGCAGTAGTTATAGCAAAGCATATGCGCAGTAACTAACGATTTACCGGTCTTTTACGTTGCTGAGATTGAGTGAATATTCGAACTATCTGAGACTATTTAGCAATGTTGAAACATTGATTGTGCGGGAATTAGCGCTTAAAGTAGCGCAGATAACGACAACAACATGAAGCTAACATGAGCCAGCAACACGTCCAAATAACGTCTATAGCCCCTACTCCGCATGCTATTGCGAAATTGCAGTGTGTTACTGCTATTGGCGGTGGTCATGGGCTTGGGCGAGTGCTCTCAACGCTATCGTTTTTAGAGCGTCGGTTGATCGGCATTGTCGCTACAACCGATGATGGTGGTGCCAGCGGGTTATTAAGACGCCACCACGAATGTATCGCCTGGGGTGATATTCGAAACTGCCTGTCACAACTTGCCCTGCATCCACTTGCGGCCGATGTTCTGAATTATCGATTTAGCTCAGACCACGAACTAAATGGCCACAACCTCGGCAACTTAATTCTTTATACCCTTGATCAAATCAGTGCACGGCCACTTGACGGCATTCAGCTTTTAAGCCGTTTGCTAAATATAAATACGCGATTGTTGCCAATGTCTGAAATGCCGGTTGATTTGGTGGCGTCAACTTACGACGGGCTTGAATGTTTTGGTGAGCTGCATGTGGATGGCTTACTACATATGCCGAAAAAATTGAGCTTGTCGCACCCAGTCACACCAACCCCAGAAGCACTCGCTCATATTCGTCGAAGTGATTTAATCATTTTAGGCCCAGGAAGTTTCCTTACTTCAGTCATGCCACCGTTGCTGGTGGATGAATTTGCGCAAACTATCGCAGATAGCAAAGCGCCAGTCATATTTATTGATAATCTAGCTGCTGAACATAGTCCTGCGGGCGAGCTGTCGCTCAGTGAACGGTTGCAGTGGATGACCAACCAACTTGGATTTAATCTGGTTGACGCGGTTATCACCAACAACCCAGGCCAGCAACTGCAAGTGCCGGTTTTTAACCACGTCACCGCAGCTCAAGAAGCCCCCCAGCGCCACGAGCCAAGTTCACTATTAGCGGCATTAAATGCCGCAGTCACTCACTTTTGTTGAGGAATAACCATGCGTTTTAGAAAACTTTTAGCGGTATCTTGCGTTGCCGCAGCGTTGCAGTTGACAACAACTGTTAACGCACAAGAGCTCGGTCTTGATGTCAATTATGATCCCGCCGTGCCAACGCTCGACGAATTACTGGGCTACCCAGCAGGTTCTCGTATTAGTAGCCCTGATGCGATTCAAAGTTACTTTGAACAAATCGCCGAAAAATACCCAAGTCAGGTCAAGCTGATTAATTATGGTAAAACGTGGGAAGGTCGCGATTTATTCTTCGTTGTGCTTTCCAGCGCCAAGAATATGCAAGGCTTTGAGCAATACCAACAAGGTATTCAGAAACTCAGCAATGCTGATAAAACAAGCACAGCAGAAGCACAGCAATTGATTAAATCTTTGCCAGCGAGTGTTTGGCTCTCTTATGGCGTGCACGGGAACGAGATTTCATCTCCTGAAGCGGCTATGTTAACGGCATACCACCTGCTCGCAGCCACTGATGCTAAAACCAAAAGCTATCTAGAAAATACCTTGGTATTTATTGACCCAATGCAGAACCCTGATGGTCGTGCGCGATTTGTTTCACGTTATTACATGACCACTGGTATTCAACATAGTGCAGACCGTAACTCTGCTGAACATAATGAGCCTTGGCCAAGCGGACGTTCAAACCATTATCTTTTTGACTTAAACCGCGACTGGTTAGCGTTAACACAACCAGAAATTTCTGGTCAGGTTGATGCCTTACTCGAAAACATGCCATTGGTGTTTGTCGATTTACACGAAATGGGCGGCGATACCAGCTATTATTTTACACCTGAAGCTGACCCGTATAATCCACTGATCACGCCAAAACAGCGTGAGACGCTTTGGGCGATCGGCGAAAACAATGGCCGTTGGTTTGATGAACGCGGCTATGA
>NCJS01000103.1 GCA_002279005.1 Idiomarina sp. 34-48-12
CACCACTTTGAGTATCGCGACGGTCAATGGATTGATAATCGTACCGGTAGCGAATTATGGGAACTTCTCAGTGAAGCGGCGAGTCGCCAAGCCGACACCACGCTGTTGCTAACACCACCATCAAACTAAGTTTAGAGCTGAATTATGAGTAAAACTTTACGCATTGCCACACGCAAGAGCTTGCTCGCCATGTGGCAAGCGGAACACATTAAAGCGCGCCTCGAGCAGTTGCATTCTGACTTAACGGTTGAACTGTTACCGATGAGCACACGTGGTGACGTGATACTTGATACGCCTTTGGCAAAAATTGGTGGTAAGGGGCTGTTCGTCAAAGAGCTCGAAGTTGCCATGCTTGAAGGTCAAGCTGATTTAGCTGTGCATTCGATGAAAGACTTGCCGGTTGAGTTTCCTGAAGGTCTTGAGTTGTTTGGCATTTGCGAGCGCGAAGATCCGCGCGATGCGTTTGTCTCCAACAACTACGCGCAACTTGAAGATTTACCAGAGGGCGCCATTGTGGGCACTTGTAGCTTGCGCCGTAAGTGCCAGATCTTGGCAAACTTCCCTCATCTTGTGGTTCATGATTTGCGCGGTAACGTACAAACGCGCTTGCGTAAACTCGACGAAGGTCAGTTCGACGCCATTATTTTGGCTGCCTCTGGGTTAATTCGCTTAGAACTGACCGCCCGCATTAAACAACGCATTCCTGCTGAGCTAAGTCTACCGGCGAACGGTCAGGGCGTGCTTGGTATTGAGTGCCGTAGTGATGACGACGCCACCAAAGCGTTATTAGCACCGCTGACCTGTGCCGACACGCGCAGCTGTGTTTTAGCTGAACGCGCGATGAACCGCCGCTTGCAAGGCGGTTGCCAAGTACCAATTGGTGCTTACGCTGAATTGCACGGCGATCAACTGCATTTACGCGGCTTAGTCGGTCGTCCTGACGGCAGTGAGATTATTGAAGGCGAGATCAAAGGCCATCGTGACCACGCTGAGGCGCTTGGTACTGAGTTAGCCGAATATTTATTAGCACGTGGCGCCGGCAAAATTTTGCAAGATGTGTATGCGGAGAATGAACTGCAATCATGAACCACCATTTGCTGCTGTTACGACCAGATGACCAAGCGCGTGACTTAGCTCAGTTATTACAACAACGAGCGAGCGGGGCTGGCACAGCGTTAACCTGTAGCAGCAAAAGTATGGTGAAGATTCGTAGTTTCGATGACCCAAACCACAGTTTGCGCGACATTTTAGAGCAACCATGGGATGCCGGCATGATGGTCAGCGTGAATGCGGCGCATTACTTTGCCGAGCAAGCGCAGGCGTGGGCGCCAGAGTGTGCGATGCCTTTGGCGCGCTGGTATGCCGTAGGACCAACCAGTGCTACCGCCATTGCGAAGGTGGTTGGGCGCCCGGTGAATTGTCCGTGGCGTCTCCACAACAGCGATGCGCTGCTAAAGCTGCCTGAGTTACAAAAGGTACAAGGTCAGCGCTGGTTGCTGGTGCGGGGTCATGGTGGTCGCGAGCTAGTTGCTGATACTTTACGGGCACGCGGTGCCGAAGTGACGTATCTTGAAGTTTATCAGCGTACACCTGTGTCTCTGGATGCTGGTGAATTTGAACACTGGCAGCAGCAAATTAACGGTATTGTGGTGACCAGCGCCGAACAGTTAGGTTATTTTCTTGCGGCGGTGCCGAAGCAAGCGCTAAGCTGGTTAGAGCGGTGTTATTGGATTGTCGCGAGCGACCGCCTCAAACAACTGCTACCGGCGGCATTACAAGCAAAAGTTGCGGTTGCGCATAGCGCCACACCGTTCGCACTAGCCGATGCCTGGCTACAATTGTTGGAACAGCAGTAAGCATATAAGGAGCACCCATGAGTGAGTCGAACAAGCAAAAGCCTGCAACTGATGAGCAAGCCAAAGCGCCTGCGCCAAAGCAGCCTGCAACCGAAGCTAAGGCGCCAACGGTGAAAACTACTCCGAAGGCGACTGCAGATGCTGCCAAGAAAGGTTCCGATAATACGACTGGGGGCGCACCAAGCACATCGTCAAAACCGAAATCCACAGAAGTTGGGAAAAGCGCCAAACGCAACTCCGCCTTAATCGGTTGGGTAATCGTCGTACTTCTCGCAGCAGTCATTATTATTGCAATGTGGTTTGGCTACACGCGCGTATGGCCAATGCATCAGCAACAAATTACTTCAATGGCACAACAGCAAGAAACTTCAGCAGCAACTATTGAGCAACTACAAGGGCGTTTAGATAACCTCGAGCAATCGGTCAGTGCGGCGGTTCGATCTTCTGTTGAAAATTTAGAGCAAC
Source organism: Idiomarina sp. 34-48-12 (assembly GCA_002279005.1). Classification (GTDB taxonomy): domain Bacteria; phylum Pseudomonadota; class Gammaproteobacteria; order Enterobacterales; family Alteromonadaceae; genus Pseudidiomarina. Next base: position 2,322 of record NCJS01000103.1, read on the forward strand.
GCGTTGATTCACAATTGGGTCGCCAGCAACAAGTGATTGATGACTACCAATTGGCGGTGCAGTCGGTGCAAGCTGAGCTTGCAAATCTCGATATTTCTCAGGAATCAAACTGGCGCATTTATGAAGCTCGCAACCTAGCTGAGCGCGCAGCCACCAAGCTTTGGATTGAAAATGATGCGAACGCTGCGTTAGCATTTTTGCGGTTAGCTGAATCACACATTATTGCACTTGATAATCCAGCACACATGCAAGCACGTCAAGCATTGGCGAATGATATCGCGCAACTTGAGCAACTGCCTGAAAACCGAATTGAAACCGTGAGTTTAAAGCTGGGCACATTGCGTGATCAGGTAGCTCAAAGCCAATGGTACCAACAACTCGCCATGTCGAGTGACGAAGCAAGCACTGCCGCCGACGACAGTTGGCTAAGTAACCTTAAACGTAGCCTTAACACCTTAATGCAGCAGTTTGTGCGCGTCCAACGTCGTGATACACCGGTTGAACCGATGATTGCTGATGCCTACTTCGATGTATTGCAACAACGCTTATTATTGCAACTTCAGATCGGTCAACAAGCCGCCATGAACGGCTCGCAAGCGGTTTATGAAGCCAACATAAATGAAGCGATAACGTTACTGACTAGACTTCAAGGGCAAGTTAACGATGCCGATGTAAGCCGTTTTATTGACGAGCTACAAGCGCTGAAAGGGGTTCAGCTACAACCTGACTACCCAGCGGCGTTAAATTCTACGACGCAACTTGAGCGTCTCGCGAATCAAATCGCTCAAACTAACCAAGGAGATTAAGTCGATGAAAACTGCCTTGGTTGTTATTGTTCTGTTCATTACCGGCTTGTTGCTAGGCCCGTTGTGGTCAGGTAACACCGGTTATGTGTTGATTTCGGTGGGGTCATATACCGTTGAAACAAGCGTCGTCGCCGCACTCATTCTATTAGTCATTGCAGTAATTATCTTGCGCGCGGTTTTCGCTTTTATTGCACGGTTAATTCGTGGCACAAAATGGGGCGTTCGTTGGTTTGGTAATCGTCGTTTGCAAAAAGCCGAATCGGCATTTCACGATGCGTTAGTCAGTTTGAATCATGGTGACTACGCGGGTAGCTCGCGTGCGGCAAATCGTGCTTGGCAACTACGCAAGCAACCCAATGATGCATTGTTAGCCGCTTACGCTGCACAGCAAGTTGGTGATGTGAAGCAGGCTCGGGAATGGCTGACTCATACCGATCAGAACGCTGAGCTCGCTGTGGCTGAAATGATTTTTGCGCTGCGTGAAAATCCTGAAAGCATCGAAAGCCGGTTGACGCAATTACGTGCATTATTGAAAGACTACCCACGTCACCCTGAATTATTACGCCAAGCGATTATCGGCTTTCGCCATCAGCATCGTTATCGTGATATTGCAGGGCTTTTACCTGCTGCCGAACAACAGCAGCTGTTTAGTGATACTGAATTTGAAGCCTTAGTCGAAGAAACCTACTTCCATTTAATGCTCGAAGCAGGGCGTAGCAGTGCGAGTGCGTTACAAGATTATTGGCAAGCGCTAACGCGCGATCAACGCCGTAATAAAGCAATTCGTCGTGCCTATTTACGCGCTTTAAAAACTTTCGATGCGTCAGCTGCCGCAGACAAGGTTGCTGCGCGTGCGCTAAAACGTGGTGAGTTGGATATTGCCTATCTGCTGGACAAACAGTTACTCGTTGCTGGGCCAGAGCTGCGTGATATCGTACAAGATGGTCTCAAGAAAAAACCGGACGACCCGTTCTTATTACAAGCGATTGGACAGATGGCATTACAAACGAAAGATTATGCACTGGCACAACGTGCATTGCGGCGTGCCGCTGACTTAGCACCATCACAACGGGTACTATTTGATCTTGCCCAAACCTATGATGCGCTTGGCGATACCGCCAATGCTCTGAAGTGTTACCGAGAAGGCTTGCGGGTTTAACCGCAAGCCTCTTGGCAATTCAATCTTACTGACGAATACCTTCAATTGATAAGAAGATTTCAACAGTTTCTGACGCTGGACCTAAATCATAGTCCATACCGAATTCTGCTGGCGTTAACGTCACAGCACCTTCAAAACCACGGCGGAAACCACCCCAAGGGTCTTGGCCAGCGCCGATCTCTTTCACGTCAATGGCGATTTCTTTTGTTGTGCCATGCAAGGTGAAGTTGCCTGTAAGTACGCCGGTACCATCGCCATTTGGCGCATAGCTGGTTGATACAAACTTCGCTTCTGGATACTCGCTAACATTAAAGAAGTCACCGCTGCGTAAGTGCTTATCGCGCTCAGCGTGGTTACTGTCTAAGCTTGCAACATCGATGGTAACTGCAACTTTCGCTGCGCTTGGGTTCGCTTCGTCGTAGCTGAACGTGCCTTCAAAATCGTTAAAACGGCCAAGCAACCAGCTATAACCTAAATGACTGATTTTAAACTGTACGAATGCATGCGCACCGTCAGTATCAATGACATAGTCAGCGGCATTTGCTTGGCTTGCGCCTAATAGTGACGCTGAGATAACTGCGGCTAATGCTAATTTTTTCATAATAAATCTCCTTAGGTAAAACGTTATTCGTTGTTGGTTAGTCGTTATTCGATTGACTACGTTTGGCGACTAACATACGGGTCAAAGTTGAATCTTTATTTACAAAGTGATGCTTTAATGCGGCAAGCGCATGGCCAGCAGCAAAAATTACTAATGCTAATGCGGTGTACCAGTGCACGGCGCCGGCAATATCTTCTTGCTGCGGAATACTGGTGATTAGTGCGGGTATTTCGAACCAATCAAACACCGAGATACCACGACCATCGGCAGTCGAAATCAAATAGCCGCTGATCATCGTCACCAACAACAGGGCGTAGATTAGTATGTGGCCAACCTTTGCACCCACTTGCTCAAAACGCGTACCCAATGGTTTCGGCGTTGCGTTAAAGAGCTTCCAAAGCAATCGGATGACTGTGAGTGCCAACAAGGTGATACCAAACGACTTATGCCACCACGGACCGAGTCGGTACCAGCTGTCGTAATAGCCAAGCGTCAACATCCAGTAACCCAGCGCAAAGAGGCCAATAACCATCAATGCGCTTAGCCAATGAATGACGATGGCGATCCATCCATAGGAATTTGTGGTGTTCTTCAGCATAAATAGGCCCTGTGTTTGTTCACAAAAGCAGTGTAGCTGAATTTATAAAAGAAGATATGGGATAATTTAGAGGAATATATTCTATTTTTTCGAATGAAAAGCAAAGGCGAAGAGCGTTGGTCGTTATTCGTGCGTTCACTTCGTTCACTGTTCGTCCGTGCTGCGCACTGTTCGTTATCGAACAGCGAGGCGAAGCTGAACGTACGAACAGCGCAGCGCACGAACCACGAGTCACGCTTTTTGGGCTCTAAAACGAAAAAACCCCGAGCGTTAGCTCGGGGTCTCGTCGTATTTGAAGCCTGGCAGTGTCCTACTCTCACATGGGGAAGCCCCACACTACCATCGGCGC
>NCJS01000027.1 GCA_002279005.1 Idiomarina sp. 34-48-12
AACTGGTTTAATTAATGCTTCTTTGCGTGCCGAATACAGGTTAACTGTGGCCGCTTGTGCTACGGTAGCTGTTAAACTTGCAGCAATGGCTGTAGCAGTAAAGATTTTGCGCAACATAGTTGAACTCATAACTGAATACCTCTGTATTGATGGGTTGAAGTATATCGAAAAAAGATAACGAACGATATTGATTCGCATTTGGTACCTACAAATAGTTTGACGCAAATGAGAATTGTTATCAACAACTGATTGGAAAAAATTACAAAAGGATGACTTATGTCGAATATGTCAGCACTTGCATTGATTGGTGTGCTCTCAATTATGTGTCAGTGGGGCGCTTGGCGGATGAAAGTGCCGGCCATTTTGCCGTTATTAATTGTGGGAATTGTAATTGGGCCGGTATTTGGTGTGCTCGATCCTGACGCGGTATTTGGCGATATTCTTTTTCCTTTAGTCTCGTTATCGGTAGCTATTATTCTGTTTGAAGGCTCGTTAACCCTAAAATTTGATGAGATACGCGGTCACGGCCGCATGGTAACCAACCTGGTCAGTATTGGGATGGTCGTTACCTGGGTCAGTATTGCGATTGCAGCGTACTATTTAATTGGCTTTGGTTGGGAGCTTGCGGCATTGTTTGGCGCGCTTGTTGTAGTAACCGGGCCGACAGTGATTATGCCAATGTTGCGCTCTGTACGACCACTGGCGCGGCTCGGCAATATTCTGCGTTGGGAAGGTATCATTATTGATCCAATTGGCGCATTGCTCGCCGTCTTAGTGTACGAATTCATTATTTCGAGCCAAGGGGCCGGCTGGTCACAGGCATGGCAAGCCTTTGCGACGACTATCGGCGTTGGGTTTGCGCTCGGTTTCGCCGGTGGCAAGTTGCTTGGCTGGGCACTCATCAAAAACATTTTCCCGCATTATTTACGCAATGTCGCAACGCTGGCTGTCGTTTTGGGTGTATTTGCGGTGTCGAATGCGATGCAACACGAATCAGGTCTATTAACCGTGACCGTTATGGGTATGGTGATGGCAAATATGCGCGGTCTTGATCTCGATGAGATTCTTGAATTCAAAGAGACGCTATCTGTTCTCCTCATTTCGGGTTTGTTCATCATTCTAGCGGCACGTCTGGAACCGGACGCATTTAATTCGCTGGGGCTTCCTGCGGTGGCTCTGTTAGCGATTATTATTTTTGCCGTACGGCCATTAAGTGTGTGGTTGTCGTCAATTGGCACCCAGACCGAGTTTAAAGAAAAAATTCTACTCAGTTGGATTGCGCCACGCGGTATTGTTGCTGCGGCAGTTTCTGCTTTATTTGCGTTAAAAATGCAACAGGCAGGCTGGGAGCAAGCGGAAATGCTTGTGCCACTGGTATTTTTGGTAATTTTAAGCACGGTGATACTGCAAAGTTTAACAGCGAAGCCGCTGGCACATGCGCTAAAACTGCGCGAGCCGCCCGCACGAGGCTTTTTAATTTTTGGTGCAAACCCAACCGCACGCCTTATTGCGAAATCGCTAAAAGAAAACAAGTTTCCTGTCATGTTGGCCGATACCAACTGGGAGCATATCAAGCAAGCCCGAATGGAGAACTTACCGGTTTATTTTGGTAACCCAACCTCTGAGCACGCCGAAAATAATATGGACTTAACCGGTATTGGCAATGTGTTGATTTTATCGCCTTACCGTCAATTAAACCCGGTTGTTGCGATGCACTTTATGGATTGGTTTGATGCTGAGAAGATCTTCGCGCTACATAGCACCGACCATGATGCTCCAGCGCGTAACCAGTTACCGGAAGTGTATCGTAAGCGTCTGAAATTATTTGGAAAGGGCGTAACCTTCTCGAAATTAGCAAGTTTGACGTTCCAAGGCGCACAGGTAAAAACAACCGCATTGACCGAATCATTTCACTATGATGATTATCAGGATCGTTATGGTAACAGAGCGTTACCATTGTATGCGCTAGATGAACGTGGTCATTGTCATTTATTTTCGAGTGATCAAACGTTTGAACCTAAGGCGGGTTGGCAGATTGTTGCCCTGGTAAGCCCAGAGCAAGAATCGGAGTAAAACTAACATTTTTTTAAATTAAATCGTTATGGAAATGAAAAACTTATAAAAATGTTACCAAATTGTAATTGAAATGCATTTTTTTATTAGATAAGATGCATGCATGGATTTGGGATGACACTCATGGAATGACGTCGTCCCGTTGAACACGGATGTTCTAACCTCCTTTTTAAATCTCCCATTAGCCTTTATACTGCAGAGCCATTCATCGATTGTTTTGGAATTCTGCTATGTCGTCCTATTTCAAGCTGAAAGCCTTGCATCAGAGTCTCCTGCTGACCAGTTTTTTTGTGCTTGTTGGTTGTGGCCCAAAAACGGGAATGGATGACGCTGAGCAACCTGTTTTCCAAATTGATCAGTTACAATTACCCACAGGCAATTGGGCTTTAACAAGCAGCGCCATACAGTTGAGCTTCTGTCGCGATAGAACAAATGAAGCGTTGATGGCAGAGCAGGATGAGTTAAACCGTTGGCGATTAGTTGGTGAGCAATCTGCGTTTCCCCAAAATCGCCGTGAAGGACTTCAACAGCTCGTCGAACTCTATCAGGCGCACGATGTTTTGCTTTATCAGCTATCAGGTAATTTTGGTGCGCAATGGTATCGCATTGCCTATCGTCCAAATCAACCTGAGCCGAACGTTATCGAAGCATTTGCTAAAATAGGGCGTGATTCCCGAATTTGTTTTAGTTCTCTAGACGATGGCGAATGAGGTGTATATGACGTTACTACAACAAGTTATTCAGCAAAAATTAGAGTCCGAGTTTTCGCCAACTCATCTTGAAGTGATCAACGAGAGCCATATGCACGGCACGCCCAGTGATGACTCCCATTTTAAGGTGATTATTGCGGGCAAGCAGTTTGATGGTATGCGCCTATTGCAGCGACATCGCGCGATAAATAAGTGCTTAAAGGATGAACTTGCGGGGCCTGTACACGCACTGGCATTGCATGTTTATAGCCCATTCGAGTGGCAACAATTGCATGAAGTACCGTCTTCACCAGCATGCCGCGGCGGCAGTAAGCTCGACGCAAACTAACAGCTCAGATCACTTGCGGCACTGCACTCGGTTACACTAGCCGCCATTTATATCGATATGAATTTAAAACAATAGGACATAACAACATGGTTATTCATCCAAAAATTCGCGGATTTATTTGTACGAATGCACATCCAGTAGGCTGTGCCGCGCATGTGCAGCAACAAATTGACTATGTGAAACAGCAGCCAGCTTTGACTGATGTACCGAAACGCGTATTGGTCATTGGATGTTCGACTGGATACGGCTTAGCGACTCGCATCAATGCTGCATTTGGTGCTGGCGCTCAAACCTTAGGTGTTTGCTTCGAGAAAGAGCCAACTGAGAAGAAAACAGCAACGGCAGGGTGGTACAACACCGCAGCATTCCATGAGGCAGCCAAGAAAGAAGGCTTGTACGCGCACACCATCAATGGCGACGCGTTCTCAAACGAAATCAAGCAAGAAGTGATTGAGAAAATTAAACAAGATTTAGGTCAAGTTGACCTCGTTGTCTACAGCTTGGCGTCGCCAAAACGTAAAGACCCAGTTACTGGCGACCTCTACAGTTCAACCCTGAAGCCAGTCGGGCAGGCGTATACCACAAAAACCTACAACACCGATAAAGACGAAGTTTCTGAGATTACTCTCGAGCCGGCCAACGATGACGAAATTCAGCAAACCATCAAAGTGATGGGCGGTGAAGATTGGGAACTTTGGTTAGCCGCGCTTCATCATGCGGGTGTTCTTGCGCCAAACGCAAAAACCACAGCCTATACCTACATTGGTAAGAAATTAACTTGGCCAATCTATGGTCATGCAACGATTGGTAAAGCTAAAGAAGATCTTGATCGTGCCGCCTCAGCGATGCGTACCCGTTATACCGACATTAATCTTGAAGCGTATGTGTCTTCGTTGAAGGCGTTAGTGACGCAAGCAAGCTCTGCAATTCCTGTTATGCCTTTATACATTTCACTTATCTATAAAGTGATGAAAGAAGAAGGCACCCATGAGGGGTGTATTGAGCAAACACATCGCTTGTTGCGCGACGCACTCTACGCCGAGAATCCAGTATTGGATGAAGCGGGGCGCTTGTTCATGAACGGCTGGGAAACCAACGACCAAACTCAAGCAAAAATTGAGCAATTATGGCATCAAGTGACGCAAGATAACTTCCATCAACTGGCTGATTATGCGGGTTATCACAGTGATTTCTTGCAGTTGTTTGGCTTTGGTATGGCTGGTGTTGATTATGACGCCGACGTCAATCCAATCGTCACCTGGTAGAAGGGCAAAAGCGCAATTAGATATTGGATATTAGATATTGGAAAAGATAAAACCGAAGGCCGAAAGATATGAGATGTTAGTGCAGACCAATGCCTACTAATATCTAATATCGAATAGCTAATATCGGTTTTGTTTTACCAAGTAAAAGTGCTAAAATGCGCGCCCTAGGTGAAAATGGACAGAATTTGGTCAGTGTAGGCATTTAAACCTCCGTTTACATGCCTGCGCTGGAGTGAGATTAATCTTCCCTAACGAGTAGTGCAAACGCGTATGATTACGATCAAGAAAGGGCTGGATATCCCGATTTCGGGTGCGCCCCAGCAAACTATCGAGGATGGCCAAGCCATCACCACCGTTGCCGTACTGGGTGAAGAGTATGTGGGAATGCGTCCAACCATGCATGTCAAGGTTGAAGAGCGCGTTAAAAAAGGCCAGGTACTTTTCGAAGACAAGAAAAACCCAGGGGTTAAATTCACTGCACCTGCTGCGGGCGTTGTTAAAGACGTACTGCGTGGCGCAAAGCGTGTTTTGCAAGGCGTTGTCATTGAAATTGACGGCGATGAGCAAGAAACCTTTGCCAAATACGACAGTAATGAATTAGCGAGCCTTGATCGTGCGAAGGTCGTCGAGCAATTGAACAACTCAGGTCAATGGGTTGCGTTGCGGACACGTCCATTTAGCCGTTCGCCAAAGCTTGACGCAGAGCCTACCGCAATTTTCGTTAGCGCCATGGATACCAATCCATTAGCCGCTGACCCAGCCGTTATTATCAACGAACACAAACAAGCATTTATTGACGGTTTGAAAGTTCTTGGCAACTTGACCCAGGGCAATGTTTTTGTGGTTAAGGCAGCTGATGCTGAGGTTGATACTGGCGATGCTAAAGTACAACTCGAGAGCTTTGCAGGTCCGCATCCTGCTGGTTTAGTTGGCACGCATATTCATTTCTTGCAGCCAGTTTCAATGGCGAAGCACGTGTGGCATATCGGTTATCAAGACGTGATTGCCTACGGTAAATTATTTACCACGGGTGAACTGTTTACTGACCGCGTTGTTGCATTGGGCGGCCCAAGCGCTAAGAAGCCACGTTTGTTACGTACGCGCATGGGTGCGAACTTGCGTGAACTTACGAAAGGTGAATTGGCGCAAGGCAACAACCGTATCGTTTCTGGTTCGGTTTTAAATGGCCATAAAGTTGATGATGCTCACCAATGGTTAGGTCGTTTCCATAACCAAGTCAGCGTATTAGCTGAAGGTGATCAGAAAGAATTCTTCGGTTGGATCAAGCCTGGTGTTAACCAACACTCGGTAACACGTGCCTATCTTGGTCACATGAGCCCGAAGAAATTGTTTTCGATGACTACTACCACCAACGGTTCAGACCGTTCGATGGTTCCAATCGGCAACTATGAGCGCGTGATGCCGCTTGATATTTTGCCAACGATTTTGCTACGTGACTTGCTCTCTGGCGACACTGAACAAGCTCAAAAATTGGGCTGTTTAGAGTTGGATGAAGAGGATTTAGCGCTGTGTTCTTATGTTTGCCCAGGCAAATACGAGTACGGTCCTGTGTTACGTAACATGTTGACCGAAATTGAGAAAGAGGGCTGATCATGGGCTTGAAAAGTTTTCTTGAGAATATTGAGCCAAACTTCGAAAAAGGCGGCAAGTACGAGAAGTTCTATGCCTTATACGAAGCGGCTGCAACCATTTTCTATACGCCAGGTAAAGTAACCAAAGGCATTACCCACGTGAAAGATAGCGTTGATTTGAAACGCATCATGATCTTAGTGTGGATGATGACTTTCCCAGCAATGTTCTGGGGGATGTATAACATCGGTAACCAAGCAGCTATGGCATTGGTTAATGGTTACGAGTTAGCTGACATTTGGCAAGTAGGCCTGTTTACTGCTCTTGGCGGTGATTTAAGCACTGCAGGTTGGGCCGGTAAGTTATTCTACGGCGCTTGCTTCTTTGTACCCGTTTACGCCACAACCTTTATTGTTGGTGGTTTCTGGGAAGTCTTGTTTGCCTCAATTCGTAAACACGAAATCAACGAAGGTTTCTTCGTGACTTCTGTATTGTTTGCGTTGACCCTGCCAGCAACCATGCCTTTGTGGCAAGTTGCTTTAGGTATTACCTTCGGTGTGGTTATTGGTAAAGAGATTTTCGGCGGTACTGGCCGTAACTTCTTAAACCCAGCATTGACTGGTCGTGCATTCTTGTACTTCGCGTTCCCAGCATCGATTTCTGGTGAGCAAGTATGGACTGCGGTTGACGGTTTCTCTGGCGCAACCTTGTTGGGTCAAGCAACCCAGAGCACCGACTATATCGCGAATACCGCGCTATGGTGGGATGCCTTCTTGGGTAATATTCAAGGCTCAATGGGTGAAGTTTCAACCCTGATGATTCTGATTGGTGGTTTGGCGCTGATTTATTTCCGTATCGCTTCATGGCGCATCGTTTCTGGTGTGTTCGTTGGTATGGTGGCGTTATCGTTGCTGTTCAACGTTGTTGGAAGTGACACCAACCCAATGTTCGCAATGCCATGGTACTGGCACTTAGTTGTTGGTGGTTTTGCCTTCGGTATGATGTTCATGGCGACTGACCCAGTATCAGCCTCGTTCACTAACAAAGGTAAGTTCTATTACGGCTTCCTGATTGGTGCAATGACAGTACTTATCCGTGTGGTAAACCCTGCGTATCCAGAAGGTATTATGCTGGCAATTCTATTCGCCAACGTATTTGCCCCGCTGTTTGACCACTTTGTTGTTCAATCAAACATTAAACGGAGAATGGCACGCAATGGCTAATAAAAACGAATCACTCGGCAAAACGTTATTTGTCGTTATCGCGCTCTGTTTAGTTTGTGCGGTAATCGTGGCAGGTTCTGCAGTTGGTTTGAAGCCAATTCAGCAAAAGAACGCTGCACTCGATATGCAACGTAACGTGTTAGATGCAGCTGGTTTATTAACGCCTGAAACCGATGTGGTTGCGGTGTTCAATAACCGTGTTGATACACGTTTGATTAACTTAAATACACTTGAAGAAGTTGAAACGGTTGATGGCAAATCAGCAACCGAATATGACCCAATCGCTTCTGCAAAGAAAGCCGGCTTAGGTACGAAGCTTGAGAAAAGCGCGGACGTAGCGGGTATCGGCGCACTTGAGAACGTTGCGAAAGTTTACTTTATCAATGACGAAAGTGGTGCATTAGAAACGGTTGTTGTTTACGTTCGGGGTTATGGTCTGTGGGGTACGATGTACGGTCTTATGGCTGTCGCTCCAGACATGAATACCATTAAAGGTTTAAACTTTTACGAGCACTCTGAAACTCCGGGCCTTGGCGGCGAAATCCAGAATCCGGACTGGACTTCAAGCTGGCAAGGCAAAGAAATTTATGAAAACGGCAGTGTTGCCATCGATGTGACGAAAAATGTCACCGATAAAGCGCATGATATCGATGCTCTTTCGGGCGCAACCTTGACCAGTAACGGTGTCGAGAACACCATGCAATTCTGGTTTAGCGATAAAGCTTATGGCCCACTGTTCGATAAAATTCGCAAAGGGGAGCTGAACTAATGGCGAGTGCAAAAGAAGTCAAAGAGGTTCTATTTGGACCGATTTTTGCCAACAACCCGATTGCCTTACAAATTCTAGGTATCTGCTCGGCGTTGGCAGTAACGTCGAAAATGGAAAACACCGTGGTGATGTGTATTGCACTAACTTTGGTGACAGCGTTTTCGAACTTATTTATTTCAATTATTCGTAATCATATTCCGTCAAGCGTACGTATCATTGTACAAATGACCATTATCGCGAGCTTGGTTATTGTTGTTGACCAAGTACTACGAGCTTATGCATATAGTATTGCGAAAGAACTGTCGGTATTCGTTGGTTTGATTATTACCAACTGTATCGTGATGGGTCGTGCTGAAGCTTATGCAATGAAGAGCCCACCAATGTTATCGTTCTTAGACGGTATCGGTAACGGATTGGGTTACTCAGCGGTGCTGTTAACTGTTGGTTTCATTCGTGAACTATTCGGTTCAGGTAGCCTGTTTGGCTATCAAATTTTACAGCTCGCTTCTGAGGGCGGTTGGTATCAACCAATCGGCTTGTTGGTATTACCACCAAGTGCATTCTTCATTATCGGTGGCTTCATATGGGTACTGCGTACCTTCCGCAAAGAACAAGTAGAGCCGAAGGAATAAGGAGCAGACCATGGAAGCCTATATCAGTTTATTTATTAAATCGATTTTCGTTGAAAACTTAGCGTTATCGTTCTTCCTTGGTATGTGTACTTTCTTGGCGGTGTCTAAGAAAGTAACCACAGCTTTTGGTTTGGGCGTTGCAGTTATCGTGGTATTGGGTATTTCAGTACCGGCGAACAACTTGGTTTACCATTACCTGTTAGCGCCAGGTGCGTTAGATTGGGCTGGTTTTCCAGATGCAGACTTAAGTTTCTTGCGTTTCTTGACCTTTATCGGCGTGATTGCAGCGTTGGTACAGATTCTTGAAATGGCACTCGACAAATACGTGCCTGCTTTATACAACGCGTTGGGTATCTTCCTGCCGTTGATTACTGTGAACTGCGCAATCTTTGGTGGCGTATCATTCATGGTAGAGCGTGACTACTCTTTCTCTGAGAGTGTGGTTTACGGTATTGGCGGTGGCGTAGGCTGGGCGCTTGCAATTGTTGCGTTGGCAGCAGTGCGCGAGAAGCTGAAATATGCAGACGTGCCAGATGGATTACGTGGCTTGGGCATCACCTTTATGACGGTGGGTCTGATTGGTTTAGGGTTTATGTCTTTCTCAGGCATTTCTCTCTAATTTCATCCGGTTACGAACGATAACGTATTAAGTAGAGGTACAAGTCGATGCAAGGGCAAGATTTGACACTAATAGCGCTCGGCGTAGGCATGTTTACCTTGATTGTATTGATTTTGGTTGCGGTAATTATGGTCGCTAAATCAAAATTGGTCCCTCAGGGTGATGTCGAGATTTTAATTAACGATGATGAAGACAAGAAAATCACTACCCAGCCAGGTACTAAGTTGCTTGGCGCGTTAGCTAACGCTGGTATTTTCGTATCGTCAGCGTGTGGTGGTGGTGGCTCATGTGGTCAATGCCGTGTGGTTATCAAAGAAGGTGGCGGCGAGATTCTGCCAACTGAGCGTGATCACATTAACCGCAAAGAAGCACGTGAAGGTTGCCGTTTATCATGTCAGGTAAACGTGAAGCAAAATATGAAAATCGAACTTCCAGAGGAAGTATTCGGTATTCGTAAATGGGATTGTACGGTCAAGTCGAACAATAACGTTGCGACCTTCATTAAAGAATTTGTGGTGCAATTGCCAGAAGGCGAGGAAGTTCCATTCCGCGCTGGTGGTTACATTCAAATTGAATGCCCACCGCACCATGTGAAATTTAAAGATTTCGACATTGAAGAAAAATTCCGTGGCGACTGGGAGCACTTCGGTTTCTTCAACCTGGAATCAAAAGTTAATGAAGAAGTGATTCGTGCTTACTCAATGGCAAACTACCCAGATGAGAAAGGCATTATCATGCTGAACGTGCGTATTGCTACGCCGCCTCCGCGTGATATGAGCTTGCCACCAGGCCAAATGTCGTCATACATCTTTAGCTTGAAGCCAGGCGACAAAGTGACGATTTCTGGTCCATTTGGTGAATTCTTTGCGAAAGATACCAAAGCTGAGATGGTGTTTGTTGGTGGTGGTGCAGGTATGGCGCCAATGCGTTCACATATCTTCGACCAACTACGTCGTTTGAAGTCTGACCGTAAGATGACTTTCTGGTACGGTGCACGTTCGAAGAAAGAAATGTTCTATGTTGAAGATTTCGATATGTTGGCTCGTGAAAACGACAACTTCGATTGGCACGTGGCGTTATCTGACCCACAACCAGAAGACAATTGGGAAGGTTACACCGGCTTTATTCACAATGTATTGTTTGAGAACTATCTGAAGGATCACGACGCACCTGAAGATTGTGAGTTCTACATGTGTGGACCACCGATGATGAACGCTGCAGTCATTAAAATGTTGAAAGACTTGGGCGTCGAAGACGAAAACATCTTGTTAGATGACTTCGGTGGCTAACTGTAAGGTGAAATAAATCGGATGAAGATGAATTTGTCATCGACTCTGCGAATTTGGCTAGCCCTGATCGGGCTGGCCTTTTTCGTTTCATGCACGCCGGCACCACAACAAATTTCTGTGTCGGGCGAAACCATGGGCACGACCTACCATATTCGCTACGTTACGGCGAACCCAAATCATTCGCCGGAGCGCGTGAAAGAGCGCGTTGATGCGGTGCTAGAGCAAGTGAATAGCCAGATGTCGACTTATGATCCGAACTCTGAGTTGTCGCTGTTCAATCAACGCAAAACAACGGAGCCGGTCGTTGTCTCGCGTTCGTTAGAGACCGTCGTTCGTCGCGCACTTGAAGTTGCTGAGGAAACTCATGGCTTGCTTGATGTCACGGTTGGTCCGTTAGTGAATTTGTGGGGCTTTGGTCCATTGGGTCGACCTGATCAAGTGCCTTCCGAGCAGCAATTGCAGGAAGTTCGTGATCAGATTGGCTATCAGTATTTGACGGTAGAAAATCACCAGTTAACCAAGGCCATTCCTGATTTGTATGTTGATTTGTCGACTATCGCGAAAGGCTATGGTGTTGACCGCGTTGCGATTTTACTCGAGCAAATGGAAATCAAAAATTACTTGGTGGAAATTGGCGGTGAAATGCGCATGCGTGGTATGAAGCCAGGTGAGCAACCATGGCGAATCGCGGTTGAGCAGCCGGTATCCTTAGAGCGCGCGGTTCAGCGAATCATCGAGCCGGGCAACAACGCCGTGGCTACTTCAGGTGATTATCGCAACTATTTCGAAGAAGATGGCGTGCGTTACTCGCATATTATCGACCCGCGTACAGGGTATCCTATTCAGCACAACCTGGTTTCGGTAACCGTTATTACCGAAACCTGTATGGATGCCGATGCGTATGCAACTGCATTGACGGTTATGGGCGCTGAAGAGGCACTTGCGTTCGCGAATCAAAAAGGCTTAGCGGTGCTGTTAGTGACCCGTGAAAACGATCAATTTAAAGAGTACACTAGTACTGCATTCAAACGATTTGAGCAGTAGCTCAGGAGGTCCACATGGGCGTTTTTATTGCTGTATTCGTCATCATGTTGGTGGTGGTATTAGCGATGTCGGTGGGTTTCATCGCCCAACGCAAATCTATTTCTGGAAGTTGTGGCGGTATCTCGTCATTAGGTATGGAAAAGGCTTGCGACTGCAAAGATCCGTGCGATGATAAGAAGGCCCGCATGGCTGAAGAAGCTCGAGCTGCGAAAGAGAAGCAGTGGCAGGAAAATCGAATCGATTAAATTGAAGGAGTTACACTGATGGTTACACCGGTACAAATTCGCCCGAAAACGGCTGAAATTTACCTTGATTGCAACGCAACAACACCGGTGTTACCTCAGATAGCTCAAGCTGTCGAACACGTGATGGAACATGTGTTCGGAAACCCCTCCAGTAGTCATATTACCGGCCTTCAGGCGCGTTATATTCTCGACAATACACGTCGACTCGGACGTCAAGTGATTGGCGCGCCGCGCGGACGCGTGTTTTTTACGAGTGGCGCAACAGAAGGGATTCAAACAGCGGTACTGTCTGCCTTAACCGCTGCGCGCAATAGCACGAACTTAGGCGGTAAGCGCTGGTTACTCTATGGCGCAACCGAACACAAAGCGGTGCCACAAGCGCTTGAACACTGGAATAAATTACTGCAACTGAATGCTGAGTTGAAACCGATACCGGTAGATAAACGCGGTAAATTAGACCTGCAGTTTATCGCTGAGCATGTTGGTGCCGCACATATGATATGCACCATGGCCGTGAATAATGAAACGGGTGTGATGCAAGATTTACGCGCATTAGAAGAAGTTATTCGGGCAGAAAACGCAACGGTGCCGTGGATGGTCGATTGTGTTCAAGCGCTTGGGAAGCAATCACTTCAACTCAGCGAAACGACCATTGATTATGCGCCGTTTAGTGGCCACAAACTTTATGGCCCGAAGGGCATTGGTTTTATGTATGTTCGTGAAAATGCGCCGTTTACCCCATTAATTATTGGTGGTGGTCAGGAACAGGGGCAACGTTCAGGAACTGAGAATCTCCCAGGCATAGCGGCGTTACACGCGCTGTTTGAGTTGCTGTTAAATAAAGAGCAGCAAGTTTTCCAAAGCCAGACTGTACTTGAAGGATATCGTGAGAGACTACTGAACGCTTTGCGCAGTGTATTTCCAACCTTAGTGCTGAACCATGAGCTAGCCGATTCGGTACCAACAACTCTGAACTTTTCCGTACGCGGTGTGCCATCGCGCGACATCATGGATGTGTTTGATGCAGCAAATATTCGCGTTAGCTCTGGTTCGGCGTGTAGTTCTGGTGTCACCCGAAGTTTTGTGCTTGATGCGATGGGGCTAGAAGCATGGCGTTCCAGCTCAGCCATTCGGCTCTCATTCGGGCCAGCCACGTCGGCGGCAACGATTGATGCCGCATGTGCGCGCATTCGTGATGCGGCAATGGCATTAAGACAATCTTGCCTATTGGTTTCCGATACTAATGAAGACGTTGATAGCAACCTTGATGGCGTTGTTCAACTTCGCTTTGATAGCCACTGTTGTTATCTGCTCATTGATAAAGCCGCTGGTGAAATGGCCGTCATTGACCCAGTTCCGGAGCTCGCTGAACGCATTGAACGATTAGTGGCGTGTCAGAACTATCGCGTGAAAGCTGTACTAACGACTGAAGCACAAGCGCCGGATAGCCCTGCAGCGATGCTCGCGCAGTTACTATGCGCCAGTGGTTGCAGTGCACAACGGGATGCGGTTGGCTGGCCGTTAGATGCCGTTGGCGGTTGTGAAGCGCCAGTAGAATGCCAAGTTGAGGTGTTCGGATGTCTGCGAGTTGGTCAACGTCGATTGTACCGTGTTGGTACGAGAGAGCCTTTGTTTTTATTGAGCTCACCGCTGGTTAACGATGGGGCGACGCCGCATGTTGATTTCGCGTTTATTGGCGAGCAAGACGACACGGCTCAATTGGCGGTCGTTGTTCATGAGCAAACTCTCTTGCTTGCTCGTCGAGATGACGCGTTTCGCGTTGTCGAAAAACTCTGTGAAGTTTCCGGTGATTGCGTGCCGTGCCAGCTTATTGATGTGTCGCTTGAACAACAGCAAGAATGGTTAGCACAGCCAGAAACCTTAGTAGTTGACGTGCGTGAGCAGCAAGAGCATCAAGTGCGCCAACTATCCGTTGATGCCGAAGTGATCAATGTGCCGTTAACGCGCTTAGCTCAGTTTATTTACAGCCATCGCGCGCAGTATAAACAACGCCCAATTGTTTGTGTGTGCCGATCAGGCCACCGCAGTGCGGTAGCCGCGCAAGTGTTAGCGCGACACGGGTTTGAACACGTGAGTCATTTATCTGGCGGTACCGCATTACTCATTGAAGCTGATGCGCGCGACAAAGCCATCTTTGCCAACTAGGTAACAACGCTGATTAATACAGGCGCTGTTCCAGATGTTTGCATCACTCAGTTGCTCCCAAGTCATATCGGCGCTGTTCAGGTAAGCAGCGCCATTCGGATTACTCACTAACATATCGCCGTTCGGTCGAACCGTTAAACTGTAAAGTGCACCGTCAAATTCTGGCTCGGGCAGGGCGGCAAACTCACCATCTTGATAGCGCATAAGTCGGGGTATCGCAGCGGGATCATTTAAATCACCACCAGCAATAATCACATCATTTTCAGCGAGTGGCCAGACGCTTGCTATGCCGGCACTAGGCCCGGCCGGCAGTGGCGTATCTATGGCTTTGAAACGAATACCAAAATTGCGTTTTACTAGTAATCGAGCAGTACTGCCGTTGGCGGTGCCAATGGCCCAGATATTATTGTTAAAGCGCACACAACCGCCGCTAGCAGCTAATCCGCCTTCATCGGGTAATGGGGCGCTGTCCACTACATTACTTGCCGACAACCAATTGCGTCCGTCAGTGCTGCGTACCATTTCCCAGCGACCTTCGAGGCTATCGCCATACACCCAAGCTTCACCGCTATTTGCCATGGCAATGCAGTTGAGAAACTGATTCGAGCCCGCGCGAAAGTGAAGTTGCCAATTCTGCCCACCGTTCGAGGTGTAATAAACGCGTGAGTCGCCATTCTCGCCAATACTCAGTGCATAGGCATGGTTTGCATCTAGCGCCTCGATATCACGAAATTGCAGGCTTTCGTTGGCGGGGTTAAAGTATTCCCAGGTGTCGCCAGCATCGGTGCTGCGGGCAATCGTTGCATTTGAGCCACTCATCCAAACAACGTTATTGGTTGGTGCGCTAACACCAATCCAATGTACGTCAGACTTGCTCTCTAAAGTGGTGACACTTACTGTCGCTGCAACAACCAAACTAACCGCAATCATAAAGCCTCGTTTTTATCTAAGCGAATGCATCTATCGTGGCTGGTTCAGCGACTAAACACAAGTTAACTTCGACGCTTTGTAGATAATCGTTGCAAGCGAAGCGCGTTTAGAACAACCGAAACCGAGCTTAAGGCCATGGCGCCACCAGCTAACCAAGGCGCTAACAGACCTGACGCTGCGATGGGAATTCCTAACGTGTTATACGCGAACGCCCAAAATAAGTTTTGGCGTATATTGCGAACGGTTTTCTCACTCACATAAAGCGCATCAACGAGGCTTCTTAAGTCGGCACGCATAAGCGCGATATCTGCCGTTTCTAGCGCCACATCAGTTCCGGTGCCCATAGCAATACCCACATGGGCTGTCGCAAGCGCCGGGGCGTCGTTGATACCGTCACCCACCATCGCCACAATCTCGCCTTGCTCTCGCAATTTGGTGATGTGTTCAGCTTTATTCTCTGGCAGTACTTCGGCAAAAACTTGGTCAATGCCAACTTGGCTTGCTATCGCCTCTGCCGTGCGTTGATTATCGCCGGTTATCATGATGGTTTTTAAACCGCGCAGCTGCAGCTCGGCAATCGCTTGCTTGGCGTGTTCACGAACGGTATCGGCAACGGCGACAATGCCAATCACAGTCTGCTCACAACTAATAAGCATGGCCGTTTTGCCCTGTTGTTCGAGCTGCGCCTTGCGCTCCTGCCAAGCTGAGGTGTCAATATCGTTATCACGCATCAATCGATCTGTGCCAATACGCATGGTAACGCGACCTGATTCGCCACCTATTGATGCGGATACACCACGCCCCTCATGCGCAGCGAAATTCTCAATCGTGACTGACTTCGAATCTTCGTTAATGCCATCGACAATTGCTTGCGCAAGCGGGTGCTCGGATTGTTGCTCAAGGGCTTTAATGGCCGCCTTCAATTGCACGTCACTCAGTTGGTCAACCTGAGTGGCATCAAGCTCAAGGTCAGTGAGCTTAGGTTTCCCTTCGGTAATCGTGCCAGTTTTATCTAAGACAATGGCGGTTACCGTGTGGGTAATTTCGAGCACGTCACTTTGTTTAAATAAAACACCCATTTGGGCGGCGCGGCCAGAGCCAGCCATAATCGAGGTAGGTGTGGCGAGACCAAGCGCACATGGGCACGCAATTACCAGCACAGCCACGGTCGCTTCAAGTGCGGCGCCATAGTCACCCGGTTGATACCAAAAAGCCCAAACGAGAAACGTTATCACAGCAATACCGAGCACAGTTGGAACAAAGATAGCGGATACTTGATCTGCGAGACGTTGAATCGGGGCTTTGGAATTTTGGGCTTGCTCAACCACTTTAATAATTTGTGCCAGTGCCGAATCTTTACCTAACTTGGTAATTTTGGCCTTCATAAACCCATTTTTGTTGAGAGTGCCGCCGGTTAAGGCGTCTCCTTTGGCCTTATCAACGGGCACACTTTCACCGGTGAGCATGGACTCATCAACGGCGCTATCGCCATGGATAACTTGGCTGTCAGCAGGAATTTGCTGGCCTGGCTTAACGTGAACAATGTCACCTACCGCGAGCTCGGCAACGTCAACCTGCTCAGTTTCACCATCAGAGCGCTCGCGTAATGCCTGTTTTGGCTGCAAGTTTAAGAGTTGCTTAATTGCCGCGGACGAACGTCCTTTAGCGCGCGCCTCAAACCACTTTCCAAGTAAGATAAGCGTGATCAGAACCGCACTTGTTTCAAAGTACAGACCTTGATGAATCACATGCTCGCTGGCAAAAATGGCTAAATAAACACTGTAAAAATAAGCCGCAGACGTACCCAGCGCGACTAATACATCCATGTTCGCAGCACCACCTCTTAATGCGGTGTAACTGCCTTTATAGAATTGCCAACCAATCACAAACTGAACGGGGGAGGCGAGTGCCATTTGTACCCAAGGGTTCATCAACCAGTCAGGCACGTATACCGCACTGGTCCAGTCAAAGTGAGCGAACATGGAATATAGTAGCGGTGCTGAAAATAAGGCAGCGGCAATAAATTTATAAAATTGAACTTGCTGTGCTCGTTCGCGTGAATCATTTTCTTCTGGTTGTTCATGATCGATGACACTGGCGTCATAACCAGCACCTTTGACAGCATCGATGAGTTGTTGCCCAGAAACACCACTTGCCTCAACCGCAGCCACTTCATTAGCAAAGTTAACGTTGACTGAAGAAACACCCGCGACATTCTGAAGCGCGCGCTCAATCGATTTAGCGCATCCTGCACAACTCATACCTGAGAGTTGTAGTTGAAATTGTTGTGAAGCCATAAAAACCTCCTTAGCGTTTCAAGAGTCGCTCGATGGTTGTATCCAACTCATCTAATACACTTTCATCGCCAGCGTGCAGTCGTTGTTTGACACAGCTATGCATATGTTGAGTCAGTAACTTTCTTGCAACCCCCGTTAATGCCGCTTGTACCGAAGCGATTTGATTCAACACATCATCACAGTACGTGTCATTTTCAATCATTCGTTGCAGCCCACGTACTTGCCCTTCAATGCGAGCAAGGCGTTGTTTTAGATTCTGTTTTAACTTATCTGGGTGGGGAGTAACGGTGTGTTGCATCACGCAATCCTCAATGAAGTGATGCATATAATATAGGGGGCTACCCTATAAAGATCAAGTGCGATATCAGCTATTGGATATTAGATATTAGTAAAAACCTGAGCTCTGATGTCTCGGCGCTAATATCTAATATCCAATAGCTAATATCGTCGTCGCTCTTACTGGGCGTTGAGGGATTGGTTGGTGATGCCGATACTCTCATCTGACATCAAATACACATACGTTGGCATCAAATCTGCTGGCGCTTTCAACTTGTTTGGATCTTCCGCTGGATAAGCTTTCGAGCGCATGGTGGTGCGCGTTGCGCCGGGATTGATAACGTTGACGCGGACGTTGGTGCCCTCGTATTCATCCGCCATGACTTGTGCAAGGCCTTCGGTCGCGAATTTACTGACGGCGTAGGGGCCCCAGAATGCACGACCTTGGCGACCCACACCTGATGAGGTGAAAATGATGCTGGCGTGTGGTGCTTTCTTAAGCGCTGGCATGAGCGCTTGGGTCATCATGAATTGTGCCGTCACGTTGACTTGCATGATGTCGTTCCACGAATCGTGGTCAATGTGCTCAAACGGCGATAAAACGCCAAGCAAGCTCGCATTTTGAAGTAAGCCATCGAGTCGGCCAAACTGTTCAATGATGGTTGCGGCCATGCCTTGATAGTGCGATTTCGTCGCGCCTTTCATATCGAGCGGCACAATGGCTGGCTCTGGGCCTCCGGCTGCGACAATGTCATCATAAACTGCTTCAAGCTTTTTGACGGTGCGACCAAGTAGAATCACCGTTGCACCGCAGGCGGCATATGTTTTTGCTGCTTCTTTACCAATGCCATCTCCGGCGCCAGTCACTAAAATAATCTTACCTGCCAGCGAACCTTCTTGGATAACGTAGTCTTTCGGATCATTATGCATTGCAGTCATTTTGGGCTTACACTCTTGATTAACTGAACTTATGAATACGCTAAGTGTACTGGTTTTTGCTATTATTCTCAGTAGCTGGGGATAAATTATTGAGAAATACTTTCAAGTTAAGCTCAGACAGTGTATAAAATTTTGTTAATTAAAACGTCTTGTCGTACCAGTTTAAAAAAGCGATGATAGGCAAAATGAACAACAGCATCCTGCAGGTGCTCAATACATAACAACACGAACAAGGATTGGGGAAGCCTCATGAAAAAACTCTTGCTTGTAACTGCCATCGGTAGCGCGCTCAGCTTAGTTGGCTGTGGCAGCGGCGACGATGCGCCAGAGTCGGTAAAAACCGAATATCAAGTCGCAGCAACGCGCGCAGTATTTGACCCTTCAAATGGTCAGGTTCCAGTGCCTAGCAACATTTTGTTAGGCGGAACTGTCGACGGTACACTCAATATTCCAGTGGCTGATCCAACGGACGGTGGCAACCCACAAGTTGCGATCAATGGTCTTGATGGGTGGGGTACGCATTCAACGTTGACGTTTAGCTTCTCATTGCCAGTTGATGAAAATGGCGA
>NCJS01000262.1:0-734 GCA_002279005.1 Idiomarina sp. 34-48-12
GCAGCTGAAGAGCATGAGCAAGAAGGCTGGCGCTTTGGGTTAGATTTTCCAAGCTATTTGCCAGTAATGACTTATGCCGATAACCGCGAATTACGGCGTACATTGTATGAAGCGTTTACCACACGCGCATCTGATCAAGGACCACAAGCAGGGCAATTCGATAACTCGCAGATTATGGCTGAAACATTGGCACTGCGTCATGAGCTGGCAGTTTTACTTGGCTTTGAAAATTATGCAGCACTGTCGTTAGCGACAAAAATGGCCGAATCAACCACGCAGGTGGAACAGTTCTTACAAGACTTAGCACAGCGATCGTTGCCACAGGCGCGCGCAGATTATCAAGAAGTACTT
This sequence comes from Idiomarina sp. 34-48-12, assembly GCA_002279005.1. Classification (GTDB taxonomy): domain Bacteria; phylum Pseudomonadota; class Gammaproteobacteria; order Enterobacterales; family Alteromonadaceae; genus Pseudidiomarina. Next base: position 352 of record NCJS01000262.1, read on the forward strand.
AATTTTGCGCGTGAAGAATATGGCGTGAATGAATTGGATGCGTGGGATGTTGCTTACTATAGCGAGAAGTTGAAACAGCAACGTTATGCAATTTCGGATGAGCAACTACGCCCTTACTTTCCTGAAAACCAAGTGGTTAAAGGGCTGTTTAACGTTGTACAAACGCTGTTTGGCATTCGTATTGAAGAGCAAGATACCGTCTCTGCTTGGCATCCGAATGTGCGTTACTTTGTGATTACTGACAATAACGGTGACGTGCGCGGTAGCTTCTTTTTAGATTTATATGCCCGCTCAGGTAAGCGTGGTGGTGCATGGATGGCTGAGTGCGCGGTGCGACGGATTACCGCGAGTCACGCCTTGCAGTTACCGGTTGCTTATCTCAC
>NCJS01000262.1:753-1983 GCA_002279005.1 Idiomarina sp. 34-48-12
CATGAGTTCGGTCACGGACTGCACCATATGCTGACTAAGGTTGATGTGGCAGGGGTGTCAGGAATCAATGGTGTGGCTTGGGATGCGGTTGAATTACCGTCACAATTTTTAGAGAACTGGTGCTGGGAACCGGAAGCATTAGCGATGATTTCTGGTCACTATGAAACCGGTGAGCCATTACCTCAAGAGCTATTGGATAATATGCTAGCAGCGCGAAACTTCCAATCGGCGATGCAAATGGTGCGACAGTTAGAATTTAGCTTGTTCGACCTGCGTATTCATCGCGACTACAACCCAGAGCAAGGCGATACCATTCAATCGACGTTGGATGCCGTGCGTGATGAGGTTGCTGTGCGTAAACCTCCAACGTACAACCGCTTCCAACATAGTTTTGGACATATTTTTGCAGGCGGCTATGCCGCTGGTTACTACAGCTATAAGTGGGCTGAAGTATTATCCGCCGATGCATATTCGCGTTTTGAAGAAGAGGGCATTTTCAATCGCGAAACAGGACAGGATTTCTTGCGCGCGATTTTAGAGCGCGGTGGCTCACGTGAAGCGATGGAGTTATTTAAAGAGTTTCGTGGCCGTGAACCGCAAGTAGATGCTTTGCTACGCCACTCAGGAATTACGAGCTTGGAACAACCCAGCTAACCACCAACACGAGCGTTAGCACAAACAAGATGACAAATACGGCACCGACCGCGACGTAAATTACTGGATTACCGTGATTGAAATCGCGCTGTCGGTTTTTGTCAGACTGAACGCCAAACAAAGCAGCTAATACGCTGATAATAATGTCAAAGACGGAAGGTTTGCTCGGCTGTTTGGAATTTGTCTTCGGCAAAGACATTCTCATTAACCACTGATAGGACGGTTATAATCACGCTTGCTTGATTCTGACGAACCAAACAGTAATTCGAATAAATCTAAGAAATGAAACTGTGTTGATCGGCTTTTACCACTAAACCAGCTACCCCATGTCACGCTTTGCTGTTGTGCTTGGCAGATTTGTTGAGCGTTTGGTTGCTCACTATTCTGCATTAGCGCTTGGCATTCTTCGAGTGACTTGCTGTTTTGTGTATGCCACGCAGAAGCCCCCATTGCGCTAGTGAGCACAATGCTTGTAGCCACTAAGACTGACATTGCTGACAGTTTCATGGGAACCTCCGGTTAATAAATGAACTCATAAAATAGCAGGAAATAGGCTCCTCTGCCAAGTTAATTCAC
>NCJS01000104.1 GCA_002279005.1 Idiomarina sp. 34-48-12
AGTTCTTTTCTAGGTGTCTTCTGAGATTTTTTGACAAAAATATTGAGTACATAAATTTCATCATTTTGAAGATGACAGAATATGCCTCTGCCAATTCCTTCTGTTGCCTTAGCTCTAATTTCGAAAAGACCATCGCCAAGAGCTTTAGTGTGCGGCGGGCCCAAGTTCGGCCCGTGATCTTCTATGAGCTCTAAAAGCCGAATTATCCTAGCTTGAATCTTTGGTGGAAGATTCAATAAATCGTCATCCACACCTTTATAAAAACTGATTTTCCATGTCATCGGGTAACTCTCCGTGTTATCAAATATGATAACTTTGGAAATATTGATTGTCGAGTTTATATACAACTCAGATATGAGCTATTTTCTAACTAAGACTCTAACCAACAGCAGAAACCTCGATTTATTGAGCACTTCGAGATAACACCTCGCCGCAAAGTGGCGACGATTCACCCCAAGCCCAGTTGGGCAAATAGACCGCTTGCCAAGTATGGTGCTAAGCTAAGGTCAATATAACAATAAGGAGACAACCGATGTCTGATTTAAAAATGAAGCACTTAGCTTTAGCGGTGACGCTGGCGCTGAGCGCAGCGGCGTGTTCTGATGCGCAGAAATCTGAAGCGACAGCACCTGTTGCAGAAACACAAGCGGCTAGCACGGCTGCGGTGACCGAAGCGGAAATCCAGGCTGAATCTGAAAAAGCGAATAAATTGTTCGAAGACATCTTCATGGAAAATGTCATGCGCAGCCCAATGTACCAGTCGTACTTGGGTATAAAGCAAGACCAAGATAAGTGGGACGACATTTCTGAGCAGGCTTCTGAAGAAGAGCTCGCGCTGAAAAAAGAACAACTTGCGAAAGTGAATGCAATTGACGAAGCCAAGCTAAACGAGCAAACCAAGATTAGCTGGATGCTGATGAAGCAGGGCTTAGAAGAAGATATTGCTGACTACAAATGGCGTCACTACAACTACCCTGTGAATCAAATGTTCGGCATGCACTCAAGCGTGGTGTCGATGCTAATCAACCAGCACCGCATTCAAGAAGTTGACGATGCCCAAGACTATATTGCGCGTTTGAACGGCTTACCAGCATTGTTTGAGCAACTTGAAGAGAACCTTCGTTTGCGCGCTGAAAAAGGCATTATTGCGCCTAAATTCGTTTATCCGTACGTGATCAGCGACAGCCAAAATATTATTTCAGGCGCACCATTTGAAGACGGAGAGCCAAGCGTGTTGCTCGAAGATTTCACCAAGAAAGTAGGTAACCTTGATATTGAAGAAAGCCAATATCAAGAGCTAACCAGCGCGGCTGAAAAAGCATTGGTGGAATCAGTGAAACCAGCTTATGAAAGCTTGATTGCGACCGTGGAAGATATTGCCGCACAGGCTGACACCAAAGACGGTGCGTGGAAATTCCCTGATGGTGAAGCGTTCTACAACAATGCGTTGAAACGCACCACCACCACGGACTTAACCGCTGAAGAAATTCATCAAATTGGTTTAAGCGAAGTAGAGCGCATTCACAACGAAATGCGTGTGATCATGGAGAAAGTCGGGTTTCTGCAAGAATTCTTTGTACACATGCGTAATAACCAAGACTTTATCTACCCTGATACCGAAGAAGGTCGTCAGCGTTACTTAGAAGAAGCGACGGCGCTTATTGATACGATGCGTGAGTTTTTGGATGAGTTGTTTATCACCAAGCCAAAAGCCGACATGATTGTAAAAGCGGTTGAACCGTTCCGTGAGAAATCAGCCGGTAAAGCGTTCTATCAGCAGCCGTCAATGGATGGCACACGTCCAGGAGTTTACTACGCAAACTTGTACGACATGGCGTCAATGCCAACCTACCAAATGGAAGCGCTGGCCTACCACGAAGGTATTCCAGGTCACCACATGCAAATTGCGATTCAGCAAGAGCTTGAAGGCATTCCATCATTCCGTAAGTTCGGTCGTTACACCGCGTATAGCGAAGGCTGGGGCTTGTACACCGAATTATTGCCAAAAGAATATGGCTTCTACAAAGACCCGTACTCAGATTTTGGCCGTTTAGCAATGGAGCTATGGCGCGCGGTTCGTTTAGTAGTTGATACCGGTATTCATGCGAAGAAATGGACGCGTGAAGAAGGTATCGATTTCTACGTAACCAATACGCCAAACGCTGAAGCCGACGCACGTAAAATGGTTGAGCGTCATATCGTCATGCCAAGCCAAGCGACGGCTTACAAAATCGGTATGTTGAAGATTCTTGAGCTGCGCGAGAAAGCAAAAGCTGAGCTTGGCGAAGACTTCGATATTCGTGAATTCCACGATACGATTCTGGCAAATGGTCCATTACCACTCAATATTCTTGAGAAGTTTGTGGATGACTACATTCGCGAGACTAAGAACGCCAGCTAATATTTTTTTGAAAGGTATTAGTTCCTAGTCTCGCAATCAAAACAGCCGTTCAGTTGTATCAATTTTGGCGCAACTGAGCGGTTTTTTGTTCTCTTCACTTCGGAGGCTTCTATGTGCGGAAGGCTCAATGTTGTCACTGACCCTTTATGCCAGCTGGTAACCGAACAGCTTGGCCTGAAGTTTCATGCGCCCACCAATCAAGACTTGCGGCCTACCCAGCAGGTAGAAGTAATCACGACAACCCAACGCCACGATCTGTTGCATCAACTGAGTACGGAATGGGGTATTCAACCGAGTTGGGCAAACCGAATTCTCATTAACGCACAGGCTGAAACCGTTGCGACCAAACGCACCTTTCAATTGGCGTTTAAGCAGCATCGTTGTGTGGTGCCGTGTAGCGGTTGGTATGAATGGCAGCAGCAAGAAGGGCAAACGCGCAAAACCAAGTACTTGTTCAGTGAGGCAAACGGTCAGCCGTTGTATATGGCTGGTATTTATTTCCCCCATGTCGACTCGCGCGCACAGCTGGTGACTTTGACCACTGCGCCGACTGAACAATGCGCAGCGTATCACCATCGCATGCCTTTATTGATCCGTCCTACTGAAGTTGAGTTTTGGCTAAACAGCGAAGCAGAAGCATTAACGCCCCTGCTTGCAGCTCCAGAAGATATCGTTTTGAACGTTGTTGTGCGTTAGGTGATGCGTTTAGCTTAATGCTAATCTATGGTTTATGAAAATCATTAAAACACAGAAACCTCAATGAAAATATACGTTGATGCGGACGCTTGCCCAGCGGTTATTAAAGACATTTTGTATCGCGCTGCTGAGCGGAAACAGCTTGAATTAATTTTGGTGGCGAATCAGCCTTTGCGCGTACCACCATCAAAATGGATATCAACCAAGCAAGTTGAGTCGGGGTTTGATGTTGCCGACAATTATATCGCCGACATTTGCGAAGCCGGTGACTTGGTGATTACGGCCGATATTCCGTTAGCGGCCGATGTGATCAAAAAACATGGCCAGGCACTGAGCCCGCGTGGCGAATTGTTCACAAAAGAGAACATCGGTAGCCGCTTAAACATGCGCGACTTCATGGATACGCTGCGCAGTAGCGGCGAACATACGGGCGGTCCACCGCCATTGCATCAGCGTGACCGCATGGCGTTCGCGAATGAGCTCGATAAAATTCTTTCGCGTATAAAAATTTAAACAATCAAACTTATGCGCAACAATAAGATATTTCATACATAAATATGCGCATAAAAGTGCTGGTTTATTGTGAATTTATGCGCATAAAAGTGTAAAATCGACTCCTGTTTATATTCCCTATCCCTGCGGAAAAAGCGCCTCATATGTATGTGGTAGCGAGTGGTTCAAACATTGGCTTACTTAACAGCTTTCCTGTTGGCAAAGTTGAGTATCATTATCTTAGGCCGCTATCTTTTCGAGAGTTTCTTTTAGCTGGCAACGAGCTTCCATTGTTGAAAGCTTATGATGCGCAGATGAATTCTGTCGCTGCGCATAAACAACTATTCGATAAACTAACCGACTATTACTTTACTGGCGGTATGCCAGAAGCTGTAAGTACTTGGTATGCGTTGTCGGATCGTAGCATTCTGGAGCGAATTAATACTGTTTCACAGGTTCAACGCGATCTGATTGCTGGGTATCAACGTGATTTTGGTAAATACTCAGGAAAAGCAGATGCAAGCTTAATTGAAGCGGTATTCAATGCGGTTCCGGCACAGCTTTCAGAGGTAATGGATGATTCAGTCAAACGTTTCAAATTCAAATATGTCTTTGAACGAAAATCTCGTTACAAAGAGTTTGAAAGTGCGATTGCCTGGTTGGAAAAATGCCGGCTGGTGTTAAAAAACTTTCCAATTGAAGGACGGCCAAGAAGTCCCCTTGCAGCATATGCACAGGAAAACAAATTCAAGCTATTTATGTTTGATGTGGGGCTACTCAATCACATGCTGGGGGTTAACTATCAAGAGCTAAAACGACAGGGATTCGAATACAAGGGATATATTGCTGAAAACTTTGTACAGCAAGAAATGGCAGTAGTTGGCTTCTCGCCAACTTATTCTTGGAATGATGCTCGTGCCGAAATTGAATTTATAATCAGCGATAGGCAAGGACAAATTATTCCAATTGAAGTTAAGAGTGGTAAGCGCACTCGCGCAAAATCACTTCAGTCGTATATTCAAAAGTGTCATCCGAGTAAAACAATCAAGTTAACAGGTACACAGGGTTCTGGGGCGACAGAGACACAACATTTTGTATACCCGTTATACTTTACCGAACACGCACTTCGTTCACATATTTTGAGTGACGATTGGTGAAGTTCTTAATTTGGACATGCAATACAGATGAAAATTACCCCAGGTAAATATCAGCACTACAAAGGCCCGATGTACGAGGTAGTCGATACGGTGCGCCATTCTGAAACCGAAGAATGGATGGTGTTGTATCGACCGCTATACGGAGACGAGCAAGGTTTGTGGGTACGCCCCTATGACATGTTTTTGCAGTCAGTCAGCGTTGATGGCTTAGAAGTACCGCGCTTTAAATATCTCGGCGAAGAATGGGGTGATGAGCAGGACATTTCTAAATGAAATACATGGTGATGGGTTTAGCTCTGCTGTTAACCGCTTGCGCGGCGCCATCGACTACGCATGTGATTGGGCAAACGCGTCCGGCTATTAGCCCTGAGCAGGTTCAAGTATATTTGCAGGACCCCGCAGAATACGAACCAATTGCGATGATTACTGCGACTAGCGATGCTTCATTTAGCCTGAGTGACGAAGCGAAAATGAATGCGGTGATTCAGCGTTTGAAAGAGGCGGCTGCCAAGGTCGGAGCCAACGGTGTTTTACTGCGTCGTACTGGCGAGCGGCAAGATGATTCGGTAAATATTGGTACGGGCATTGGGCGCAGTACCGGCAACTTTGGCTTTGGTATTAGTATCGGCAAATCATTCGGTCTGACCGACAAAACCGCCGAGGCGGTTGCCATTTACGTGCCGCCAGTTAATCAGTAACTGGCGTCATTTCTTGCCATAATTGAATCGGGTTGCCTTCAGGATCTGCCAATCGTGCGAAGCGACCATTCGGGTAGATCTCAGGATCAACCTCTACCTCGATATCGGCATCGCGGAGCTGCTTGACCATCGCGTCTAAATCGGCAACGCGAAAATTAAACATAAACTGCTGCTCATCGGCACCGAAATATTTTGTTTTTGCATTAAATATGCCGAATACGGTGCTACCGCCAGTTTGCACCCATGGCTGCTCTTCGTATGTGGTTGGGGTTTGCTTTACGCCGAGATGTTCTTCATACCACAGCGCTAAAGCTTTCGGGTTCTCAGCCTTAAAAAACACGCCGCCAAAACCAAGTACCTTTTCACGTTCGGCCGCCCCGGCACTTAAAACAAAAAAACATGCCATTAGAATTGCTAGGTTGCTTTTCATTTTCACTCTTTTATTTCGTTGAATTGATAGTTCTGTATAGCATTGATGGCCGTCGAGCTCTACCTAAAGAGATAATGGAAGTTTTAAAACATTGCCAGTTGTGGTTTTATGATGTGACTATAAGTTAAACAAGGACGTTACATCGTGACGACGACAATCAATGAATTAATACAAGATCTTGAACGCCATGGCATCGCTTTTCAGATTCCTCCGGAAACGGATGACCGAGTGCTAATTGGTGTTGCGACGCAGCAATACTTTGATGACGTGGGTAACAACGGTATTGCTGTACAAGTCTGCCTAGCTGAAGATGGTCACATTGCTTATTTTGTGCAAGCGCCGTTTTTTGTCGAACAGCTATATTTTAATGAGGCGGGCGAATATCGGCCGATTTTTCAAACGCAATTGCTTGAAATTACCAACCAAATAAATAACAAAGTGAAGTTCAGCAGTTTCTCAGTCGACGATGAAGGCGAGGTGTTATTTGTTTATGCGTTGCCGCTAGAAGAGGATAACCAACAACTCGGAGCGAAAACTGTGGCGCGCGTCTGCGATGCGATTGCTGACGCCGCTGATGAGTTCTATCGATTGATAAAAGAATACGTCGAAGATGACCTTGACGATATTGAGGAACTTTTAGCGAAGTTTGACTAACTTTCGCAGAAATTCGACTAATTTCTCGACAATGTTTTAATTAAATGCCAACCGAATTTAGTTTTCACCGGGCCATGTACTTCAAGCGTCGACTTACCGAATACCACTTTGTCGAAAGCCGGCACCATTTGACCCCGACCAAACTCACCCAAGTCGCCACCCTTCTTGCCCGATGGGCAAAGTGAGTGCTTACGTGCAAGTTCACCAAATTTCTTTCCTGCCGCCAATTGCTTCTTAAGTTCCTCCGCTTCTTCGCGGGTTTTCACCAAAATGTGTAAAGCGTGTGCACGCGCCATTCTTAATCACCTTAATTAATTTGCCAGTAGAACATACGCGATTCTTTATTCAATGCGTATACCGTTGTTGCTTCGTCACATGCGCGGCTTGCTGCGCCATAACACACATGTAGCGGCAGTAAATGCTCTTCGCGAGGGTGGCAAAAACGTGCATGAGGCGCTTCTTGCCAATTTGCCAGCATGTGTTGCCGCTGGAGTTCGTCCATATCTGGGTCGCTACAAACGAGCTCAAGCCACGCCTGGAACGCGGCATTTTGGCTATCTGCCTCAGCATGATTGGGTGCGAAAAATGCGCGCATGTTATGAAAGGAAAAGCCCGAGCCCAGAATAAGCAGGTTGTCGTAGTCGAGGGTTTGTAACGCCTGCCCTAGTTTGATGTGATCTTCGGTGTCTAAATGATTCATTAAC
>NCJS01000263.1 GCA_002279005.1 Idiomarina sp. 34-48-12
CCTGCACCGGTTGAAAAGGCGCAATCCGAAGCTCCGGCAGTTGAATTAGTCGCCGATGCCAAATCACGCCTCGATATCTACTACCCAATGGACTTAACAGCTGATTTAAGCCACCTTTCTGAGCGTCAACGCCACGTGGTTGAGCTGTTAATTGAAGCCTCTGAAATCATGGACGATTTATTCTGGCAACAAGCATATGGTGCCAGCGCAAGCAGTCTTTTGAATCGCATTAGCGACGAGAACGTGAAAAATTTTGCGGCAATCAATTATGGCCCATGGGATCGTTTAAATAACGACAAGCCATTCTTAACTGGGTTTGGTGAAAAGCCAGCCGGTGCCAATTTCTATCCGTCTGATATGACCAAAGAAGAGTTCGAACAAGCCGAGTTTGAAGGCAAAATCGACCTTTACACCTTGGTTCGTCGCAACGATCAAGGTGAGCTTTACGCCGTCCCATACAACGAGGCTTACCGTTCACAGTTAGAGAAAGCTGCAGCGTTATTACGCGAGGCCGCTGAGTTTGCTGAAGACGAAGGTTTCAAAAACTATCTCACCATGCGTGCTGATGCGTTTTTGAGTAACGAATATCAGCCTTCTGATTTCGCTTGGATGGATATGATCAACAACGATATCGATGTGGTGATTGGTCCTATTGAGAGCTATGAAGATCAACTCTACGGTTATCGTGCCGCGTTCGAGTCTTATGTGCTGATTAAAGATCTCGAATGGAGTGAAAAGTTAGCGGTGTATGCGCAGTACTTACCTGAGCTACAACAGAATCTTCCGGTACCAGCTGAGTACAAAGCCGAAGTGCCTGGCGCAGGTGCACAGCTCAATGCTTATGATGTGGTTTATTATGCCGGTCACTCGAATGCCGGAAGTAAGACTATCGCCATCAACTTGCCAAATGACGAAGAAGTGCAGTTACAAAAAGGCACGCGTCGACTGCAGTTGAAAAACGCCATGCGCGCTAAGTTCGACGCTATCATGTTGCCGATTGCCGATGAACTCATTTTGCCTGAGCAACGCCAGCATATTACCTTTGATGCGTTTTTCGCCAATACCATGTTCCATGAAGTTGCACACGGTCTTGGTATCAAAAACTTGGTCGGCCAACCTGGCACCGTACGTGAAGCGCTTAAAGAACATGCTTCAGCGCTAGAAGAAGGCAAAGCCGACATTCTAGGTTTGTATATGGTCACTCAGTTGTTAGAAGCTGGCGTGAT
>NCJS01000264.1 GCA_002279005.1 Idiomarina sp. 34-48-12
TGGCGATCTGATTTGTCTTTGAATTGTGTCATGCGATTCAATTCACCCATTTGGGTGTAACAGTTCAGCACCCAAGCTAATTGCGCATGCTCAGGCACATGCGATTGAACGAAGATGACACTTTGTTCCGGATCCAAACCACATGCCATGTACAACGCCAACCCATCTAAGGTTGCCTCGCGCAGTTTTTCTGGTTCTTGACGAACCGTAATGGCGTGCAAGTCAACCAGCATAAAGCGGCAGTCATGAGTGTTTTGCATTTTTACCCACTGACGCAGCGCGCCAATGTAATTACCAATTGAAAGTTGTCCTGATGGCTGACAGCCGCTTAGTACAATGGGTTTACTCATAATCTGTGTGTTCCGTTATTTAACTACTGAGGCAAGCTGTTGACGCATTTCGTCAATTACTTGCGCATAATCGGGTTGATTGAAAATGGCTGAACCAGCAACGAACATATCTGCGCCAGCTGCTGCAATTTCAGCAATGTTATCGACTTTCACGCCGCCATCAATTTCAAGGCGGATGTCGCGTCCGCTGGCATCAATAATTGCTCGCGCCTGACGCAATTTATCTAGCGTAGCTGGGATAAAGTCTTGGCCGCCAAAACCTGGATTCACCGACATCAACAAAATCACGTCAACTTTATCCAACACGTAATCGAGATAATGAAGCGGTGTAGCTGGATTAAACACTAAGCCTGCTTGGCAACCTGCTGCTTTGATCTGCTGTAAAGAGCGATCGATGTGTGTTGATGCTTCTGGGTGAAAAGTAATTATTGAGGCGCCAGCAGCCGCAAAGTCATCAATCATTCTATCAACGGGCTGCACCATCAAATGCACGTCAATGGGTGCGGTAATCCCATAGTCTCGCAACGCTTTGCACACCATCGGGCCAATGGTTAAATTGGGAACAAAATGGTTATCCATTACATCGAAATGAACCACATCTGCGCCAGCGGCAAGCACGTTCTCAACCTCTTCGCCAAGCCGAGCGAAATCTGCTGATAATATCGATGGTGCGATTAGAAAATCGCGCATAGGCACCTCACCTGTCAGAAATTCGCCATAGTGTACCAAAGGTTAGTGCGCTTGGCAGTCAAAAAAATGTGTGAATTAACTTGGCAGAGGAGCCTATTTCCTGCTATTTTATGAGTTCATTTATTAACCGGAGGTTCCCATGAAACTGTCAGCAATGTCAGTCTTAGTG
>NCJS01000105.1 GCA_002279005.1 Idiomarina sp. 34-48-12
CGGTAGCAAGTGGCCACCAAGACGCTGCAGGGGCAGCCACGATATCGTTAATTTCAATGGGCTTATCGAGCAGAATCATAATAACTCTCCGGGCCATTGATTTTCGAGTGCATCGGCAGCACTGAACAATCGTAACGGGCAACCTAATTGTTGCCATTGCTTCACGACGTGCTGCAAGCGCTGCTGTTGCGAATGGGCATACGCATGTCGTTGATGTTTATTGTGCGGATCGATCACAACGTTTTGTTCACCATCGGTCATCGCTAATGGCGTGTGCTCCGATACTTGCGGCAATTGCAGCTCAAGCGGATCAGCAATTGTAAACGGTACCAGTTGGCAATGACGTTGCAGCGCTAAACAATGGCGCCAAAGCGCTGGATCATCACTTAGCCAGTCGCTAATCAAATAAATGATACTGCCTGGGCGAGCGAGCTGTTGTAGTCGCTCAAGTGCCTTTGGAAAGACATTTTGATGGCGCTGTTCCGGTTGCCAGCTATTCATTGCAAGTTGTTGTTGTTCCACTAAGTGATGGATAACTTGCATGACGCCGTGATGACGCGCTTGTGGTTTAATTTCAGCATGGCCGTGTTGGCTGGTGATGACGGCGCCAATCCGATCGCCTCGTGCCACGGCAAGCCATGCTAAAGAGGCTGCTAAATGACATGCTTGCACAGACTTAAATAAAAGCTGGCTACCAAACTGCATACTGTCACTCAAATCGACGACGACAAATACTGGTCGTTCGCGTTCTTCACGAAACAGTTTGGTATGCGGCGTGCCGGTTCGCGCGGTGACGCGCCAATCTATGGCTCTTATGTCATCACCGGCTTGATAGTGGCGGAATTCATCAAATTCCATACCGCGGCCTTTGAACTTGCTTAATAACGCGCCGCTTGGCCCTGGTGGCGGATGTAAGCGACGGAAACGCTGAAATGCGTTCACTTTACTGCGGTAGTACATCAGTTCGTGACTACTCACATGAGTACCGTCGCTACGCCATGTTTTAAGCCATTGCGTAACGAGTTCAGGTGATAAGGCGGTACGACGTGCGCTCATTTATGGTGCAGGAACTAATTGGATGAGCTGCGCTAAAACTTGGTCGGCGTCTATGCCATCAGCTTCCGCTTGATAACTCAAAATAATTCGGTGACGAAGCACTTTCGCGTAAACGGCGTGAATATCATCCGGTGTCACAAAATCGCGCTGTTGCAACCAAGCACGAGCGCGTGCACAGCGATCAAGCGCAATGGTTGCACGTGGGCTGGCACCGTAGTTCAACCAGCGAGCCAAATCGCTGCTGTAAAAGCTTGGCTCACGTGTCGCAATGACTAACTGCACCAGATAATTCTCAACGGCGTCATCCATGTAGATGCCAAGCACTTCTTTGCGCGCGTTGAAAATATCCTGCTGCTGCAACGGCTTGGGCATATCTGCTTGGCCTTGTAGTTCTTCGCCACGCGTTAAGCGCAAAATGTCGCGTTCGGTATCCGCGTTGGGATAATCCAAATTAAGATGCATTAAGAAGCGGTCGAGTTGTGCTTCAGGTAACGGATACGTCCCTTCTTGCTCAAGCGGATTTTGGGTCGCCAAAACCATAAATAGCTCGGGCAACGGATAGGTTTTTTGGCCAACCGTAATTTGCCGCTCAGCCATGGCTTCCAATAGTGCAGACTGCACTTTCGCTGGAGCTCGGTTAATTTCGTCGGCCAGAATAATGTTGTGAAACAAAGGCCCTTGCTGAAACACAAACTCGCCGGTTTCAGGTCGATAGATATCGGTACCGGTTAGGTCCGCGGGCAGCAAGTCAGGCGTGAATTGCACGCGATGAAAACTACCTTCGACACCTTTTGCTAAGGCATTAACGGCACGGGTTTTGGCAAGCCCAGGCGGCCCCTCAACGAGTAAATGGCCATCGGCTAGTATGGCAACAAGTAGACTTTCGGTGAAATCAGGTTGCCCCAATACTTGACTGTCGAGGTAGTTGCGTAATGCTTGAAACTGTTCAGCTGCCATCAGATTCCTCTGCTTTGTGTATATTACTTCTATACTATCGCTATACTCTATGTTCGCACTTTACCGAAAACAACGGTTTAATTCTCGCCAAAGACCCGTTAAAATTTGTAACTATCTATGAGGTCAGACCAGATTGCGGAATGACCATAACAAAACAACAGAGGACAAATCTATGGCCGCACGTCAGAATCTGACCACTGCTTCAGGCGACCGCATTGCGATTGTTGCCGGCTTGCGCACCCCGTTTGCGAAGCAGGCGACCTATTTCCATGGCGTTCCTGCATTGGATATGGGCAAAATGGTAGTGCAAGAGCTACTTAATCGCTACAGCTTAGACCCAAAGGAGGTTGAGCAGCTGGTTTACGGACAAGTTGTCCAAATGCCAAAAGCACCGAATATTGCGCGCGAAATTGTCTTGGGTACCAATCTTCCGGTATCCACTGATGCCTACAGTGTATCACGTGCCTGTGCGACGAGTTTTCAAACTACGGTCAACGTACTAGAAAGTATGGTGGTTGGAAACATCTCAGTCGGTATCGCCGGCGGCGCCGACTCGTCCTCAGTATTACCGATTGGCGTTTCGCGTTCGCTTGCGCATGCGCTCGTCGATTTGAATAAAGCGAGAACGCTAGGCCAACGTTTGAACATTTTGAAGCGTTTACGGTTTAAAGATTTAATGCCTGTGCCGCCGGCAATTGCTGAATACAGCACCGGCTTAACTATGGGGGATACCGCTGAGCAAATGGCCAAGACGCATAATATCAGCCGTGCGGATCAAGATGCATTGGCGCATCGTTCGCATACCTTGGCGCATGAAGCGTGGGAAGCTGGCAAGCTCGATGCCGAAGTGATGACGGCATACGCTGAACCGTACAGTGATTTCTTGAAACGCGATAATACCGTGCGTAGCGATTCCAAATTAGATGGTTATGCGAAATTACGTCCGGTATTTGACCGTAAGCATGGCACGGTAACCGCGGCAAACAGTACCGCATTAACCGACGGTGCTAGCGCTATTTTGTTGATGACTGAGAGCAAAGCGAAAGCCCTCGGCTATGAAGTTCTTGGTTACATTCGCAGCTACGCATTCAGTGCTATTGATGTGTGGGAAGACATGTTGATGGGGCCTTCGTATGCAACACCGATAGCACTTGATCGCGCTGGTATGAAATTAAGCGATTTAACCTTAATTGAAATGCACGAAGCGTTTGCGGCACAGACGCTTGCCAACATGAAAATGTTCGCGAGCAAGAAGTTTGCGGAAGAGAAACTCGGTCGCAGCGAAGCCATTGGTGAAATTGACATGGATAAATTCAACGTGATGGGCGGCTCGTTAGCTTATGGGCATCCATTTGCGGCAACCGGTGCACGTCTAATTACCCAAACCCTGAACGAATTGAAGCGCCGCGGCGGCGGTGTTGGGTTAACCACCGCTTGTGCGGCTGGTGGTTTAGGTGCAGCGATGATTGTGGAGACTGAATAATGAGCGAACAAAAAGCCTTTACGCTAGAGTTACGCGATGATCAGATAGCGGTCATCCATATCGATGTGCCCGGTGAGTCGATGAATACTTTGAAAGCATCGTTCGCTGAAGAAGTGGCACACGTCCTTAATCAATTAGAACAGCAGCACGACCTCAAAGGTGTTGTGGTGATCAGCGATAAACCCGGCTCGTTTGTCGCTGGCGCTGATATCAGCATGATTGACGCTTGTGAGAACGCTGCCGACACCGAGAGCTTGGCGCGTCAAGGCCAAGCCATGTTTGACCGTATTGAAGGTTTGAAAGTACCGGTTGTGGCAGCCATTGATGGGGCTTGTTTGGGCGGTGGTTTAGAGCTCGCTTTGGCGTGTCACTATCGCGTGGCAACAGACAGCAACAGAACCATTATCGGTTTACCTGAAGTGCAGCTTGGTTTATTACCAGGTTCAGGCGGTACGCAGCGGTTACCGCGTCTGATTGGTATTCAAAAAGCCTTACCGTTAATTTTAACCGGCAAACAGCTACGTGCAAAACAAGCGAAGAAGCTGGGGATTGTTGATGACGTTGTGCCAGCGAGTATTTTGTTAGAAGCGGCCGTGAAACTTGCACTGAGCAGCAAAGCGAAGGTGAAGCGCGTTCGTCACTCTTTCTTGAATAAAGCCCTTGAAGGTACTGGGGTTGGTCGCGGCATTATTTTCTCGAAAGCTCGAGAGCAAGCGCAAGCAAAAGCAAAAGGGAATTATCCAGCACTCGACAAAATTATCGATACGATTGCTTATGGTGCCGATAAAGGGTTTGAGGCGGGTCTTGAGTTTGAAGCACGTTCGTTTGGCGAACTTGCCATGACGCCAGAGTCAAAACAGCTGCGCAATATCTTTTTTGCCACAACCGCGATGAAAAAAGAGACCGGAGCAGGCGATACCAAGCCGCGTAAAATTGAGCGCGTTGGTGTTCTTGGTGGTGGTTTGATGGGCGGTGGTATTTCTTATGTGACCGCTGCGAAGGCTGCATTGCCCGCTCGCATCAAAGATATTTCAGAGCAGGGCATTGTGCATGCACTGAAATATAGCTACGACTTGTTGAATAAGAAAGTGAAGCGCAAACACATGGCGCGTGCTGAGCTTGAAGCAACCATGCTGCGTTTAAGTGGTAGTCTTGATTACAGTGGCTTTGATCAAGTTGATGTGGTGATTGAAGCGGTGTTTGAAGATTTGAACCTGAAGCAACAAATGGTTGCCGATATCGAAGCTGTTGCGGGTGACAACACGATTTTTGCCACCAACACGTCGAGTCTGCCAATTACCAAAATTGCAGCTCAGGCGCAGCGTCCAGAGAACGTGATCGGATTACATTACTTCTCGCCGGTTGATAAAATGCCGTTGGCTGAAATTATCACACATGCGGGAACCTCGGATGAGACCATTACAACAACCGTTGCACTCGCCAAGAAACAAGGGAAGACCCCGATTGTCGTCAAAGATGGTGCGGGCTTCTATGTGAACCGAATTCTCGCGCCATATATGAACGAATCGGCGCGTTTAGTTCTCGAAGGCGAACCAATTGAGGTGGTCGATAGCGCGCTGGTTAAATTTGGCTTCCCAGTTGGTCCGATGAAATTGATGGACGAAGTTGGTATTGATGTTGCCGCGAAAGTTGCGCCAATCATGGCCGATGAATTGGGTGATCGATTCCGTGCGCCAGATGCGTTTGGTAAGTTACTGGATGACGAGCGCAAAGGTAAGAAGAACAAGAAAGGCTTCTATGCCTACTCGGGCAAGAAACCGGGTAAATCAGTTGATGAATCGGTGTATAGCTTATTGGGCATTAGTCCATCCGCTAAGTTAGGCGGTGAAGAAATCGCTCAACGCACGGTATTATTGATGTTGAATGAAGCCGCTTACTGTCTCGATGAAGGCATTATCCGTAGTGCTCGCGATGGTGATATTGGTGCTATTTTCGGTATTGGTTTCCCACCGTTCCGGGGTGGTCCATTCCGCTATATGGATGCTGTTGGCGTGACTGAAGTTGTGCGCCGCTTGCAGAGCTATCAGCAGCAACATGGCGAACGTTATACGCCAGCACCATTGCTGATTAAAATGGCAGAGAATAACGAGCGCTTTTATTAAGCGCTCGATGCTTTAAGTTGTATCAGTTGTAAAAATTGGAGTTGAGATGTTTATTGCGCTGTGTTGTTTGTTGTCTGC
>NCJS01000106.1 GCA_002279005.1 Idiomarina sp. 34-48-12
ATAACGACCAATACCGGTCAGCGTGCCGCCAGAGCCAACGCCACACACAAACGCATCAAGGTTACCTTGCATTTGTTCCCAAATTTCAGGGCCGGTGGTTTTATAATGCGCTTCAACGTTCGCAGGGTTCGCAAACTGGTTCACGTAAAAATAGCCGTTCTCTTCGGCCATACGTGCCGCCATATCTTGATAGTATTCTGGGTGGCCTTTTTGCACGTCTGAGCGAGTACGAACCACTTCGGCACCCATCGCTTTGAGGTTATTCACCTTTTCTGCCGACATTTTGTCTGGCATGACAATCTTTAACGGGTAGCCTTTGCTAGCAGCAACCAACGCAAGCCCTAAACCAGTGTTGCCAGCTGTCGCTTCAATAATGGTCATACCGGGTTTTAGCGCACCCGATTTTTCAGCGGCTTCAATCATGCTGACAGCAATGCGGTCTTTAATCGAACCACCTGGATTCATGAGCTCTAGTTTTAAGTAAAGCTCACACGGGCCTGTATCAATCGTTGAGACCTTGACCATCGGCGTCTTGCCGATCATTTCTAAAACATTCTGATAAACATGCATGATTGTCTGATCCGTTTCTTTGAATTCGTTAAAAATTGCGCTCAATGGCGGCTATTATCGCACGATGCCCTGTTTTATAGCAAAGCGAGCTGTGGCAAAGTATCAGCACTATTTGGAATATGACATAACTAGGAAATTGGATGCACCACTTACACAATTATTTATCGGTTTGGCAGCGTACTGTCATCGCCGCTGGCGTTTTGACGTTAGCCGCTTGTGCGCCAGCAGAGCAATCTTCGAACACTGGTTATGTGGCAGAGCAAACAACCTTTATTAACACCTTGCGCCCTTATTGCGGTCAGGCTTTTGCGGCAACCATTGTTGAAGACAATCAGCCAAGCCCAGCTTGGGATAAACCCTTAGTGGTGCACATTCGTGACTGCGAAGAAAATGTTATTCGCATGCCATTGCATGTCGGCGATGACCGTTCGCGCACCTGGGTATTAACGCAGCATCCGGGCTATATCGATTTTCAACATTACCACTTGCACGAAGACGGTAGCGCAGACGCTGTGTCGCCGTATGGTGGACAAACATTGGCTGCTGGCAGTGCCACAATGCAAGCATTTCCAGTGGATGAAGCCAGTCAAGCATTGTTTATTGAAAATGGCCTTGATGTCTCGGTGACCAATACTTGGACAATCAGCTTTGTCGATGACAAAACCATGAGTTATAAGCTATCGCGCCCAGGCCGCATCTTTGAAGTTCATGTGGATTTAAGTACACCAATTGATATCCCCCCGCCAGCTTGGGGTTATGCTCAGTAAACTTCAGTTTTCATTATTGAGAAGGGTTCGCTTCGATGATTGATTTACGTAGTGACACAGTCACCCAACCAACCGCCGCAATGCGCGCCGCCATGGCTGCAGCCCCTGTCGGTGACGATGTTTTTGGCGATGACCCAACCATCAATGCATTACAACAACGTGTTGCCAAGCTGGCCGGGAAAGAAGCGGCATTAATTGCCAGTAGCGGCACACAAACCAACTTGCTTGCGTTGCTCAGTCACTGCCAACGCGGCGACGAGTATTTGGTTGGGCAAGAGTACCATACCTACCGTTATGAGGCGGGCGGCGCCGCAGTACTTGGCGGTATTGTGCCGCAGCCGTTTGAAATTGAAGCTGACGGTACGTTGAATTTAAGTGCGGTTGAAAAACGCATTAAGCCCGATGACCCACATTTCCCAATCACCCGTTTGTTGTCGTTAGAGAACACCCACACTGGCCGAGTCATTCCGCAAGATTATATGTTGAAAGCGCGGCGGTTATGCGACAAGCATGGCCTGAAGTTGCACCTTGATGGCGCCCGAATTTTTAACGCCAGTGTTGCCACTGGGTTGTCACTAGCTGAGCTATCGACGCCGTTTGATAGTGTGTCCATTTGCTTTTCAAAAGGCCTCGGCACGCCAATTGGCTCCGTGTTAGTTGGTACCAAAAAGTTTATTCAACGCGCACACCGTTGGCGCAAAATGCTCGGTGGCGGCATGCGCCAAGCCGGTATTGTTGCAGCCGCGATGGATCATGCCTTAGATCATCACATTGAGCGACTTGCCGACGACCACGCACATGCCCAGTTGTTGCATGATGGCTTGGCTGAACTTGCTACTCAACATGCCGACTTGCAGGTTGAGCCAGCGCAAACCAATATGGTGTACGTTAATTTTGCAAACCTTGAAGCAGCCCAAAAAGTAAGCGATTACTTACGCGAAAACGGCGTATTAACTGCACGTTCACAACGCATGCGTCTTGTGACCCATTTGAATATTTCGCGTTCCGATGTCGAGCAAGTACTAACGTTATTCAAGCAAGCCCTAGCTCGCGTGTAACTGTTGTAACAGACGGTCGAGCGCTCGAAAACTGAGCGCCTCGGCCAAATGGGTTCGGGAAATCATCTCCGCATCTGCTAAGTCAGCAATCGTACGGGCTAATCGCAACAGTCGATGATAGGCGCGGTGCGACAGTTTAAATTGCTCAATCGCTGCGACTAAAAACTGATGGTCATCGTCATCTAGCTTGCAAAATTCCGCCAGCTGGCTTGGTTTCAGTTCACTGTTCAAACAGCCCTGACGTTCAAGTTGCGTCGCTCTTGCCTCACTCACATAATCACGCCAAACGGGCGTGACCGGATCAGCCTGCTGATGTTGTTGCTTCAACACGTCTGGTTGTCGCGGCACATCCACCTGCATGTCGATTCGATCTAATAGCGGTCCTGAAAGCTTGCCCAAATAACGCATAATTTGATCAGGTGTTGCCCGGGCGCTAGCCAACGTGCCGTCAAAGTGACCGCACGGCGACGGATTTAACGCACAGATCAATTGAAATTGCGCTGGATAAGTTACCTGATGACCGGCGCGACTGATGGTGACATGCCCGGATTCGAGCGGCTCACGCAATGAGTCAAGAACATGCCGAGCGAACTCCGGCAGTTCATCTAGGAACAATAAGGAGCGGTGCGCTAATGAAATCTCACCAGGTTGTGGTGGTGAGCCCTGTCACTTCCCACAATAAATGCTAATCAAAAAACGAAATAATGCGGCCTGCAGACGATAATTCCCATAATAAATGCTATTGAATTTCCCATAATAAGTGCTAAAGTCTTAAAAATTCCCGTAATAAGCGCTAATAAATTGAAATATCAAACGTCCGTACGCAAAATTCCAACGAATCGTCGTAGCTGTCGGGGCTATTACGCGTTCAGAGGCCAAGATAGCATTCCTCACGAGTCAACGGTCGAGCGCGATTTCGTCATGTTAATGGAATTTGATGAGCGAGTTGAAAAGCTTGTATCTCAACCGATTCAGTTAAGCTACATTGATTTAAATGGTCGCCAACAACGTTACACTCCTGATTATCTCGTCTACTTTAAATCACCTAATTTGAAACCCTTGCTCGTTGAAGTTAAAGAGCGCAGCGAGATAAAAAAGGACTTTGAAAAGCTACGCCTTAAATTTGCAGCCGGCATTAGTGCTGCAAAAGAAAAAGGTTGGGTATTCAAAATCTATGATGACACTCGAATTCGCGGATTGCTGCTTGATAACATACGCAAATTAAGAAATTTCGCATCGCACAGCGTATCTGATGATATCAGAAGTAAGATTTTATGTGAGATGCGCAATATTCGCTTACCCATCACTACCAAAGACTTTTTAGAGCATTACACAGCAAATCGTCGAGAGTATCTTGAGAATATTGGCCGCATTTGGTGGCTTGCACTTCAGCATGATATTGACCTTGATTTAACAAAGCCTCTTTCTGAGCGAACTCGGATTGTTAAGGTTAACGCTCATGAGTGATATCCACCAACCTTCAAAGTCTAAAGTTAAATTACGCCGCGGCACCTTGGTCAAACTCGATGACGGGGACTACTTAATTAAAGAAGTCCTTGGCATCAAAGAAGCACTGCTTCAGAAAGTCGATAGTAAACAAGTTTTAGTTTGCAAAGTCAGTGACATCATATCGAGCATCACAGAAAACGAGCCAAAGAATGATTTAGCCGCTGATGATATAAGGGCTATCCCACCCCATAAGTTAGAAAGCGCAGAAAAGAAGCTTGAGATAATTAAGCCACTACTTGAACTTGGTCCCTCGGCATCAACTCTGGACGTAAAAATGCGCGCAGTAAGTTGCGGCATACATTTTACGACGCTATACCGCTGGCTAAGGGCGTTCTCGAGTACTAATTCCCTAGTTAGTCTTGTTGACCAAAAGCGTGGCTGGTCTGCAAAAAATAATCGCATCAAGGAAGATGTAAACAAAATCATTGAACACACGATAGACAGCTACTACCTGTCTAAAGAGCGTTACTCACCTCAGTTTGTTTACAATAAAATTCGCCAATCTTGTGAACAAGCAGGCTTAAAGCCACCTGCGCAATCAACTGTCTATCGACGTATCGATTTGGTACCAGAAGAGCGACGACTACGGGCTCGCGGACATACGGATATTGCAAATAATCGATATGCAGCTCGAGCAGGCAAGTTCCCAAATGTCGATTCGATATTGAGTGTCATCCAAATCGACCATACGCCATTAGATATCATTATTGTCGACGATGAACATCGAGAGTCCATTAAACGCGTGTGGCTGACCATGGCCATTGATATTTATTCACGCATGGTTACCGGGTTTTATCTATCGTTAGATGCACCAAGCATTACATCCGTAGCCATGTGTATTTCACACTCTATTCTTCCAAAAGATATTTGGTTAAAGAACCTCGGTATCGATCTCGATTGGCTTGTATGGGGTATCCCGAAAAAAATTCACGTTGATAATGGTTCGGACTTCACATCTGATGCACTACGCATGGGTTGCAAGGCAAACAACATTGCTCTTGAATTTCGACCTGTCGCTAAACCTGAATACGGCGGCCACATCGAACGACTCCTTGGTACCTTTCAAGAAAAGCTTAAAGCACTTGAAGGCAAAACCTTTAATTCTGCGAAACGCCGAGCGTCATACAACTCCGAAAAGCATGCGATTTTTGATTTCGATTCGCTCGAATGTTGGTTAACCAATGCCATTATCGAATATCATCACACCAAACATGAAGGCATTGGCGTTGCACCGGCTACAAAATGGGAAATGTCGGTTGAAGGCGAACTCGAGGAATTGCCGCGTGGCTTACCGGATATTCCTGCCGACCCGTTATCAATTGAACTCGATTTCTTGCCATATCAACGTCGGACGATACGCTCTCAAGGAATTGTTTGGGATGGTATCTATTACTTTTCGGACAGCATACGTCATCTCATTGGTACGATAGACCGAGAAACGCGTAAACCTAAAAAGTTCATCATTCGACGCGACCCGAGAAACATTCGGTATGTCTGGGTTTATGATGATGAAATGAAGTGCTATCACAAGGTGCCTCTTGCCGACCCAACACTTCACTTTACAAGTGCTTTTGAGCTGAGCGAGGCTAAGGCCTATCTCAAGGCGCGCGGTGAATCCGACTATAATCAAGAAATGCTTTCACGAGCAATTGCGAATATGAATGCAATTCAAGAGCAAGCGGCTAAAGCGACAAAAGATGCTCGCCGTAAAGCCCAGAAGAAGAAAAATCACAAGAGTAAAGTGAGTCCGGCTTCACATTTTGAAAAAGTGAAAGAAGACAAACCAAAATCA
>NCJS01000265.1 GCA_002279005.1 Idiomarina sp. 34-48-12
GGCAATAAAAACCATGCAACCCAACGCAATACCAAACGTTGACGATGCCGAAATAAACGATACGAAACCACTTCGTTCGCGGCGGTTACGAAATCGACGAGCTAAATGCCAGGTCAGGCGCAAGCGCTCAATCATGCAGGCAGCTCCGCTTTATCTAACTGTCCATGATGCAGCGTTAACGTACGCGGAAGTTTCGCCGCCAGCGAATTATCATGCGTCACAATCACAAATGCGGTGTCAAATTCTTCGTTAAGCTCTAACAACAACTCAAATACTTGTTCAGCGGTGCTGTCATCTAAATTTCCGGTCGGCTCATCGGCAAGAACTAAGCGTGGTGAGTTGGCTAAAGCACGAGCGATGGCGACACGCTGCCGTTCACCACCAGAGAGCTCAGCTGGACGGTGCTGTAATCGTTCCGCAAGCCCCACACGCTGCAATAACTGCTCGGCACGTAACTTCGCTTCGCGCGTTGAAACGCCGGCAATTAACTGCGGCATCGCTACGTTTTCAAGTGCGGTGAACTCTGGCAACAAATGATGAAATTGATAGATGAATCCGAGTTCTTTATTACGCCAGTCAGCAAGTTGATTCGATGACCAGTCTTGAATGGCGTACCCAGCAAATAGCACCTCACCTGACGTTGGCTTATCTAAGCCCCCCATACAGTGCAGAAGTGTGCTTTTGCCAGAACCGGAACTCCCAACAATCGCGAGCATTTCACCGGCATTCACCGATAAATTAACGTCTTTTAATACCTGTAGTTGGCGGTCGCCATCTTGGTAAACTCGGGATAATTGGCGGCATTCCATCAACATGCTATGCAGTCCTTCTGGTTTCTATTCATATCGCAGTGCTTGTGCGGGTAATATTTGGCTCGCTCGCCAAGCTGGGTAAAGCGTCGCGAGAAGCGTCAGCGCAATCGCCGCCAGTACTATAAAAGTAATTTGCCCAGACGCCATCAATACTGGCAAACCTGCTTGGCCAGTAAAGCTCAAATCAATTTGTAATACCGTTAGTATCTCGTTGAGATTCGCAGCAACACCAGTACCTATTAATAAACCAACCACGCTGCCAATAATACCGCTGGTAGCCCGCTTATCTTGAATCACCATCATCAATGCTGAAACCACATTAAACGCGGCAACCGCAATAATCAGGCTCAACATTAATCCAACCATGCGCTTTTCCATACTGACCGCATCAAATAGCTCACCATACTGCTCACGCCATGTTTGCGTGGTCACGTTATCACCGAGTGCAGCTTGAACATCTTGTTCAGCAATTAACGCAGCAAATGGGTCGGTGAAGTAAAAGCGTAACGCAGAAACGTGGTTAGGGGGTAGCCTCAATAATCGTGCGGCATCGGCGCCATGCATAACCAGCAAATGACTATCAGCTTCCGATTGCATCGCAACAATCGCTGCGACTTTGAATTGACGCTGAGCTGGCATTAATCCGAGTGGCGTATACACACCACCTGCAGCGGCGATGACCCGAATGGTATCCCCCGGCCAAACATCGAGCTGTTGCGCCAAAGCTTGACCTAAGATGACCTGGTAACTGCCTTCAGTCAGCGCTGACAAGTTCCCGTACAACAAATGCTGACGCAGCGGTTGCCATTGCACATCGGCATCAGCAACATCAGGAAATAACCCCTGCAGAACAACCGGCCGCAGTTCGCCACTGCTTTGTACAACGCCTGCACTGCTGACTTGCGGCACCACACCAATTTGTTCAGTTAACGGCGGAATGCGCTTTGCCAATTGCTGCCAGTTACTCACCTGCTGACTTTCAGCTTCAGTCACCGTCAATTGCGGCACCACGCCAAGAATACGTTGTTTCAGCTGTTGCTCGAAACCGTTCATCACCGAGCTAACAATAATAAGCGCTGCCACGCCAATTAAGATTCCAGCCAAGGCAAACCGATTGATAAACCGCGTAAAGCGATTGCCATGGCGCGCTCGGCTGTATCGTAATCCTAAGAAAAATGCTGCAGGCTTAAACATGTTGATTCCTAAATAACTTTGCGCAGCAAGCATAAAGAAAACTGAGCACTGATCCAAGCGCCAAGTTACGGTATACTCCTTAGCAATTTGTTTTTAGCAGTAGAGAAACT
>NCJS01000107.1 GCA_002279005.1 Idiomarina sp. 34-48-12
ATGGGATATTGGCGATTCATTGACACCACAAGGTCAGTTAAATCCTGTAACCGATGGCTATGGGCAACAATAAATCCTGGGGTAAGCTGACTCATGACTGTTCCTCTGCATGTGTAATTGTCATCCTAACCAAATACCGCCCTGTAAACCAGCCAAATCAAAGGTGATCTTATGCCACATAGTCGCTATATTTAAGGCAATATGAACCAGAGTAAGGAGTCTCACCATGCAACGCGTTTATCTCTTAGTAATAGCACTTCTATCTGTCCTATTTTTATCCGCCTGTGATGAACAGCAGCCAGTAAATAAAATTCCTGTTGCCGTCGCCGACGTACCAAATATTCATCATCCGAATGCGCAACATTTCACCTCCGGTAAACCTTCAAAAGAAGATCTCGTGAAGTTAAAAGAGCAAGGTGTCACTGCCGTTATCAATTTACTAACTGACAACGACATGAACAACGACGATCAAGAAGCCCAATGGGCACAAGAGCTGGGGCTGGATTATTATCGTGTACCGGTGGGCGGGCCAAGTGATTTAACCCGTGAAAGTGTTGCTGATTTTGACCGCGCATTGTCAGCGACACAGAACCAAACCACCTTAATTCACTGTGCAAGCAGTAACCGTGTTGGCGCGATGATGGCGTTGCACAGCGCTTGGTTTGAGAATGCCACTAAAGAGCAAGCGCTGCAGACTGGGCGAGATTACGGATTAAAGAGTCTGGAAACACCCGTACAAAAACTGCTAAGCGAATAAAATTATGGTAGAATGCGCGCGCAAATTTTGACCTCGGATTTACGTTCCGAATCGCCAAAGAAGGAAATAACAGATGTATATTTGCGCCGCACTCTACAAGTTTGTGGAATTTAATGATTTTGAAGCCTTTCGTGAGCCTCTCTATAACTGCATGATCGACAACGACGTGAAAGGTACGTTGTTGCTAGCTCGAGAAGGAATTAATGGCACTATTTGTGGCACCCGCGAAGGTGTCGATAATGTTTTAGCCTTTATTCGTAGCCAAGAAGCCTTTGCTGATATTGAGCACAAGGAATCACCAAGCGATAAGCAGGCGTTCTACCGCACTAAAGTTAAACTGAAAAAAGAAATCGTGACCATGGGTATCGATTGGGTTGACCCGAAAAACGTGGTGGGCACCTATGTTGAGCCGAAAGACTGGAACGATTTAATTCGCGATCCGGAAGTGCTTCTTATTGATACACGTAACGACTATGAGTTTGCGGTAGGTACGTTCGAAGGTGCAATTAACCCAAAGACCGACTCGTTCCGCGAGTTTCCGCAATACGTGAAAGACCATCTTGATCCGGAAAAACACAAAAAAGTAGCGATGTTTTGTACCGGCGGTATTCGCTGTGAAAAATCAACTGCATATCTCAAATCAATCGGCTTTGATGAGGTTTATCACCTCAAGGGTGGCATTCTAAAGTACCTAGAAGAAGTGCCAGAAGAAGATACCACTTGGAACGGCGATTGTTTTGTGTTTGATCAGCGCGTGACTGTCCGTCATGGCTTGCAACAAGGTGATTACGATCAATGTTATGCGTGTCGGATGCCGATTACTGACGAAGAAAAACAGTCAGAACACTATGTGAAAGGTGTGAGTTGTCCACATTGTCATGACAAGACAACTTCTGAGCAAAAACAACGCTTTGCAGAACGTGAAAAGCAAATTCAATTGGCCAAACAACGGGGTGAACAACACATCCGTGATGGCAAAGTCGATGAGCTCAATCGGGTTTAGTCGTTGCTACCTATGACTTGAAATAGTCTATACTCGTCGATAGATACAAGTTATAAGTTAAATCCAAACAAGGAGTTAAACATGCAACAATTGAATGTGATTGGAATTGACCAACATCATGCTGAGCAGCTTGCCGAGCGTTTAAACCAGCTATTGGCAAACTACCAAGTGATGTACATGAATGTTCGTGGCTTTCATTGGAACATTAAAGGTCAAGAGTTCTTCGAATTACATGCGAAATTTGAAGAAACTTACAATGACTTACTGCTGAAAGTTGATGAAATCGCTGAGCGTATTCTCACTTTGGGCCAACGCCCATTGCATGCTTACTCGACGTACATCAAAGCGAGCGAAATTCAAGAAGCGAAAGACATTCACGATGGCAAAGCCTGTGTACGTGAAATTCTTGATAGTTATCGCATTGTCATTCGCCTGCAACGCGAGATTCTTGAAATTGCGGGTGAAGCCAACGATGAAGGTACTGCTTCGTTGATGAGTGACTACATTAAAGAGCAGGAGAAAACTGCTTGGATGTTGACCTCGTACTTAGGTTAAGCCTTTTCTAATCCAAAAGCCGCGCTCTTTAGCGCGGCTTTTTTATCCCTTTCGCAAAATCTATTATTTTTGCTATGCTGAATCGGTAGTACCTTAATCCATGAAAATAAAAAGGAAAAATTCGATGAACAAAGTCATTGGAATCGTTCTGTTAGTGGTAGGTGTTATTTTGCTGTATTTTGGTTGGGAAGCGTATAACTCAGTTGCCTCTGAAGCGACTCAAGCACTTACAGGCGAAACCACCGACGAAGCAATGTGGTACTTAATTGGTGGTGCTGTTGCTGTGATTGTCGGTTTATACGGCGTCATTCGCGGCAAGTAAAAGCAAACTTTAAACGAAAGCGAGCCTTGATGGCTCGCTTTTTTTTGCCCTAGTCCTGTTGCACATTTGGTAAGCTAAGAGCGCGAAGTGATGCAACAATCCCCAAGATAATCAGAAGACCAATTACCGCCTCGACTCCCGCAAAACTCTCTAATACACCGAGTAAAATACCTAGCAATAAGACAATACCGATTACTGTATTGGAAACGGCTGTATATTGCGCGCGCGTTTCTTGCGTTGCCATATCCACCAAATAGGTTTTTCGTCCAACACGTGCACCGTGGTGTGCTACTGCGGCACTAAAAATAAGTAACCCTGCTAACCATTGCTGAGCTAGCAGCTCAGGGGTTAATACATACAAAGCGAGAGCTATAGCCATCACTAACGTTGCCATTGCTGCCGCTGCGGCCATCACGTGATGGCTCGCACTATCCGACCATTTACCCCAAAACCGACCGGCTAACATTCCAGCCAACCCACTGGCTAACATAAGTCCACCCAGACTGGTTACGCTGCCTTCTCCGCTACGCTGAATGATGACTACAATGTATGGAATGGCAAACGCAGAAGCCACCAGCAACGCTCGTGTGAGAACAAACTGGCCAAAGTTTTTGTCTTGCCACAGCAATCGAATCGATTTGAGTGCTTCAACGAGGGCGTTACCACCGCCTTCAGTAGCGCCAGGTACTTCCGGCACATTGGCGTAAACAGCTGCGGCAACCAGCCACAATAGAGCTGCAAAACTTAGCAGTAGGATGAATAACCAAGCATCGCCTTGTTGACCGACATTTGTATATTCGGGTGCAAAAATGATGACCAAAGCTGTCGCCAAAGATAGAAAACCTGCAACTGACGCCGCGAGCCCAGATAAACGCCCACGCCGAGTTTTCGAAATGGTTTTGCCTTGCACATCTTTGATGGCGACCGAGCATACGCCGCGAGATAAACTAAATAACGCTAGCAACGTAATAACAGTCCAGCCCAATAAGGTACCTTCGGTAAGCAAAATAGCGACTACCATGCCAAGTAGCGACAATGCTTGCCCGATGCTACCTACTACCCAGAACCATTTTCGAATGGGTGTTTGACGCATTTGCTGCGCAATAAATAGTTGTGGCAACAACGCTAACGATTCACGCAAGGGTACCAGTGCACTAATGAATACACTGGGTGCTCCGAGTGCGGTCAGCATCCACGGTAATACCAAACGAGCGCTAACGAGTGAATCACCTAGCTTGGTTAGTGTTAGCGACCATAAGTGCGCCATAAAGGCTTGCGGTTGGTCATTACAAGCACTATCGGGGATATCTTTGCAGACACGAGCATCTTCATCCTCAGCTAACAATCCGTACATGCGGTCGGTAAGCTTCGACATAGGGTCTCCTCGTGAGCGGTTAATTTAAAGATGGTGATGTTGCAGGTGGTGGTGTAACTCGTACCAAAGTTGACTAATGGTCTGTGAAAGCTCCAGCCAGTTTTGCAAATGTTGAACATCCACACGCTCGCCCGATGCCCCTTCATACGCGTTAATAAAGGCTCGTTGCTCAGCGTGTTCAAGTTGATTCACTTGAATGCAGTTGGCTAGGTCAAAATAGCGCTCACCAAGACCTGAATATTCCCAGTCGATTACTTGCGGTGGTTGGCTCAGAAATACATGATGAAAAGCCAAGTCATTGTGACAAAATACCGGATTATTACCGAAGCTATCTAATAACTTTCGTTGCCGTTGTAAGCGTTTCTGAAATTGTTTCGCTCGGTCCGGTTCATACTGCGCTAAGTTATCGCAATAGCGCTGTACGCGGCTACGTAAAGACCACACCGGCACATCCACAGGTAAACGATGGATGTGCGCACAGATTTCACCAATTCGTTGTATCTTTGTCCCCATCGACTTGCTGTCATGAGCGAGATCGGGCGTTTCAATGAACGCTTGGAGCATGAGCCCTTGAACGGCGTCATAATGGAGAACTTCCGGTGCTAGGCCATGATTAAACAGTATCTGTTGCACAGCAACTTCTTGGTCACGATCGAGCCCGTAAGGATGGTCAAAACGAAAATGCTTCAGAACGTAAACACCACTCGTCGCAGTAATTTTATAGACGTCATTGGCGACGCCCCGCAACAACGGTTCGGTTTTCATCACCCCATGTATCGGTAAATTTGTTAACCAGTGTTGCTGCATAATTCCTTTTGACCTCGGCGCCAATTCCAAATGGCGTATAGTATCAACAATATATAGATTACAAAAAGCCCGCTGGTTTTCTCAAACCCTTTAATTGCATATAAGTAAATATACACACTATCAATGACAAGCCAATATAACCAATTGGAAAACAATTTGCGTGTCAGCAACCACGTTGCGAAGAGGCTGTAAATGGTCGTAAAGCTATCCAGCCAAACTTGGTCGGCGTCGGTATAGCGCTCAAGTAACAACGCACAACCGCTCGCAATCAGCGCTAGCACAATAATGGCACGGGCATGCCACCACCAAGAATATTCAGCAACATCTTGTGCGGCGGCTCGTGCCTCGCCAAATCGCCATTGCCACCAACCATAGGCGGAAAGCCCTACGTAGATGGCTTGTAGCCCAGACTCCATGTAGAGCTGCACTTGAAACATCAAGTAGGTATAAATTGCGCAACTGATTGCCCCTGCCAACCAACACCAAACCGATTGGCGTGCAGCTAACCACAAATACAGCAACGCAAACGCAATGGCGATATTTTCCAAGCAGTCGCTCCCAATTACATTGCGTAATTAAATGTTATACCAACGCGGCGCGGTTCACCCCACTGGACATAAGTCGTAGGTTGATACTCATCTCGCGGATCGTTGCCGAAGTAGAAGCCTCGAGTGGCATAATCTTCGTCGGTTAAATTACGTCCCCACAAGGTAATACGCCACGCATCAAGTTGCCACTGTAAACTC
>NCJS01000108.1 GCA_002279005.1 Idiomarina sp. 34-48-12
TGCCAGATCATGTTCTAGCACAAAAGTGAGACGTTCGTTCCAGTCTAAACCTATTTTTGTCGCTTGTTTACCATGCGCAAGATGAGTTTCAATTTCAGTGCCTGTCAATGCATGTTGACGCACACGGACAATACCGCCGTCGTCACTGTTGTCTCGAAGCTCAACTTCGTCACCAAAATCGAAGTTACCCGGTGCTTTGCCGTCTTTTAGCCATTGCGTGAAATAAAGTTCGCTCGGGTTCTCGCTAAATAATGGTTTGACTGGCAGAGAACCGAAACTGCTTCTGAGCATACCGAGAAAGTCTTCAGCGCGGTTCGCAGCGGACGCATCCACAACAACAATATTCAAATCGGTATCGAGTAAGCCCCAAGTTAGACGAAACCGCGTAAATGCTTGCGGTAACAACCGATGAATAATGTCTTCTTTCAGGTTTTGTTTCTCTTTACCGGCGACTTTACGACCTTGCTCGGCTTCAATCTGATTTACCGCCTCATCAAGTTCAGCGCTAACCACTGCGGCAGGCAGTACTTTTTCTTCTTTGCGCGCACAAAATAAATACGCGTGACCAATTTGATGAAATAGAACGTCACTGTGTTGACCGAATGGCGAGCTCCAACCAAAGCTTGCTAATTCTTGACGGCCACATGGACGGAAAGCATGATCACTTAGGCGTTGTTCGAGGTTTTCAGGTAAAACAAAATCATCTGCGAGCGTATAAATTCGCAAGTTCTTAAACCACATGTTATGTCCTTGATTAATAACTTCGAGATATCGAAATGAATTAGATAAATGTTACCGCTAATGTCATGCGGTAGGTTAAACCTTGTCCCGGTTCGCTCTCAGCTTCAACGGTACCGTTGAGGGTTTGGGTCACGAGATTTCGAATAATATGTGTTCCTAAACCACTACCACCTTGTTGTACCTTGGTGGTGAAAAACGGATCGAATAACTGATCCAGTTGCTGCTGCGTTAATCCTTTGCCATTGTCGCGATAAACAATCACGAGTTTGTCATCGTTGCGCGCAATGGTAATGCCAATCTCACCATCTTGCTTATTTTCAAAGCCGTGAATCAAGGAATTGATAATTAAATTTGTGAAAATCTGCGCAAACGCACCGGCTGGGCAGCGAATTTCAATATCATCCGGGCACTCAATCAAAATGCGTGGTTTAAACGGTTTCAGCCGCGGATTGAGCGTTTGTATTACACCGTTTAAGTATTCTTTGATATTAATTTCACGCACAACTTCAGAGGTCTGGTCCACAGCAACTTGTTTGAAGCTACTGATCAAATCCGAGGCACGGGCTAAGTTACTTTCAAGTAAGTCGAGCGATTCTTTACTGAGTTTAAACACTTTCGTGAGCTGTGCTTGAGTCAGTGCCTTTTTATTCAACGCTTCTTCGGCCTCGGTTAACTGATCACGAATATACGTTGCCGCCGTGACCGAGATGCCAATTGGGGTGTTGACGTCGTGCGTGATACCGGCAACGAGACCACCGAGAGAAGCCATCTTCTCAGATTCAATGAGTTGATCTTGGGTGCGTTCAAGTGCACTAAGCGACTCTTGAAGGCGCGTATTAATTTCGCGCAAGTCGGTTTCAATAACACGCCGTTGACGAATTTCATTTTCCAACGTGTCTTGTCGCAACTCGAGGTCATTTTTCTGCCGTTCCAAGTCAACCAGAACGCGACTGAGATTACTGGTTTTACGTGCCACTTCTTGCTCGAGAATACCGTTTTGCTCATCCAGCTTTTGATTCACATGTAAAAGCTGCTTCTGCGCTCTATCAAGATCTTCTTGGTACTCTTTGAGATTCTCGACCAGTTGGTTATAAGCACGCTCAAGTAGCAAAAACTCCGTGTTTCGTAGGCTACGAATGTGTAGTTTTGAATGTTCGAGATCGTCGAGTCGGAAGTTTTGAATTTGACTGATTAAATCACGCATGGGGCGATTCAACATGCGATGAAACGCCACGCTAAACAGCATGATTAAAAAGGTACTTTTGACAATCGCTGAGCCGATAATGAAGTAAAGACTGACTTTAATGCGCTGAATGGCAATATCACGGGTGGTGTAAAGTGTCACATCGCCAACCTGAGTTGAATCACCAGAAAACTCAAACACTAATTTGGAGTAGTAACCAAATACACCATCGCGCTCCGGTAGTTCGTAACTATCTGCCGATATAGTAGGAAAGGCGCGAAGCGGCGGGGTGCGCCCCAGTTGGCTAACAATACGCCCAGTATCATCACGAATCACCAATCCTGCTATTGCCGGAATATTGATAAGGCCGTCTGCAATGGCTTCAATTTGTGGCGTATTGTATTCCCACAGCGAGCGCGCCAAAGAATGGCTAAACGTGCTTTGTTGGTTGTGCAGCTCCTGAACCAACATATTTTTGGTGTCGTAATATTCCCCCACAACTTGCACCGACGTCACAATCAGCGTCAATACGAAATAGACTGAAAGTACGTTGGTAAGAAGGGATTTTGAAATACTCGACGTCGCCATTGAGAGTCCTTGAAAGCTTTCGCACAAGGTACTGTAAATTAACTTTGTTCGCAATATGAGAAAGATTGAGAAAAGCAGCTTGTTGGGCTATGTTAGGGGCTCTTCAAAGGCTGGAGGTAAGAGCGAAGATGGACGTCATAACAAACATGCAAGAGCAACTCGAAAGTTGGCAAGAATGGTTGTCGCAACATGCCGACATCGACACCATGGTCAAATTAGCCTTATTACTTGTTGCGGCGTGGATTGCGAATTTTGTCGTCAAAAAAATCCTCATGCGTGGGGCAATGACGGCGCTGTCCTACACGCCTGCAGGTAAAGATCGTCAGTTATTTGAACGCAACATCATCGCGCGCTTAGCCAATGTAGTACCAGCGCTTGTTATCTCCTATGGCATAAGCTCAGTTCCTAACCTGCCAGAAGAACTCACGATTGTGGTCAGCAATGTGTGTAATGCCTTTGTGGTGTTAACCATTGCACGAGCAATCAGTGGGGTATTGACGGTGGTCAACACTGTTTACGAACGACAGCCTGATGCTCATGAGAAACCAATTAAAGGTTACATACAGGTCGTCAAAATTGCGATTTACGCTGTTGCCGCCATTCTTATTGTCGCTGCCTTAATTGACCGTTCGCCGGTTATCTTGCTGTCAGGTCTTGGTGCGATGGCCGCGGTATTGATGTTGGTTTTTCAAGATACGCTCTTATCACTTGTCGCCAGTGTTCAAATTACTTCCAATGACATTATTCGAGTTGGTGACTGGGTCGAAATGCCAAACCTTAATGTTGACGGCGATGTAAAAGATATTGCCTTGCACACGGTGAAAGTGCAGAACTGGGATAAAACCATCTCAACCATTCCGACCAAGCGCTTTATCTCTGATCCGTTTAAAAACTGGCGGGGCATGCAAGAGTCTGGTGGGCGGCGGATCAAACGCAGTCTGATGCTTGATCAAAATAGTGTGCATTTTTTATCAAAAGACGAAGAAGAAAAGCTCCATCGTTTTCGTTTATTAAAAGACTACTTAAAGAATAAGCAGCAAGAAATTGATGATTGGAACCAACAATTAAAAGAAGAAGGCAAGGAGCCAGTTAATACCCGTCGAATCAGTAATATCGGCACCTTCCGTGCCTATGTATTGCAGTACTTGAAAAACCACCAGCACATTCATCAAGAAATGACGATGATGGTGCGTCAGTTAAATCCGACGGCCGATGGGTTACCGCTTGAGGTATATTGCTTTACCGCAACAACTGAGTGGGTCGCCTACGAAGGCATTCAGTCGGATATTTTTGACCACTTGATATCAATCCTCCCGGAATTTGGGCTACGCGTATTTCAGCATCCTAGCGGCGTTGATATGCGCGAGATGGTCACAGAAATCAAACAAAACCGTCATAATGACACATAACTGACACAATACAGTCACCAAGCTGTCACATAACTGCAGTATCTTGCCCAGCATCATTCATTAGATGCGCAAGGTATTG
This sequence comes from Idiomarina sp. 34-48-12, assembly GCA_002279005.1. Taxonomy (GTDB): domain Bacteria; phylum Pseudomonadota; class Gammaproteobacteria; order Enterobacterales; family Alteromonadaceae; genus Pseudidiomarina. Next base: position 4,001 of record NCJS01000108.1, read on the forward strand.
TTATGAAGCATTCCCTAATTTCCTCAGTGATTCTCCTGGCTTTTGCCAGTGCGCCCGTTTTTGCGCAAGAACAGTCACTAGAGCCGGTGGTTGATGCTGCGAATAAAATTAACGCAACAGCCAAATCATCTCAGCTGACCGTTGAAAAAATTGCGGATTCGACGCAAGAGCGTATTCAGCAATATAAGCAAATCACCCGCCAAATTCAGGGGCTTGAGGTATATACCCAGCAACTGCAGAAGCAACTTGATGCGCAATTGGTTGAAAAAGACGAACTCAACAGCTCCATTGATGAAGTGAGCGTGGTAGAGCGTCAAATTACCCCACTCATGCTGCGTATGATTGACAGCCTTGCCAAATTCGTTGAATTAGATGTGCCATTTTTACCTGAAGAGCGCGCAGAACGCGTTGCGAGCTTGCGTGATTTGATGGACCGAGCTGACGTAGATGTTTCTGAGAAATTCCGTCGCGTAATGGAAGCGTTCCAAATTGAAGCCGACTACGGTCGCAATATTGAAGCATATAACGGCGAAATGACCGTTGCTGGGCAAAGCCAAGACGTCGAGTTCTTGCGTATGGGGCGCACCGTATTGCTTTATAAAACGCGCGATGGTTCAACCATGGGCGTTTGGAATCAACAGCAGCGTGAATGGCAACCACTTGACTCAAGCTATGCAAGCAACGTGCAAGAAGCGATTCGCGTGGCACGTAAACAGCTTGCACCAGATTTATTGATGCTTCCTGTTTTTACTCAAACTAACGGTGCTGGAGAATAACCATGTTGAAGCAAATTATGACAGGTACCTTAGCGGCAACAGCGTTATTGATTTCTCAGCAAGCGCTGAGCGCACCGCAAGACCCAATTAATCTCGACCAGTTGTTGCAATAACTTCAGCAAGGTCAATTCGAACAAACCGAAGAAAACAAACAACGCGAAGCACGTTTTCGCGCGGAAGCGAACGAACAAGCGCGAATTCTTCGTGAAGCGATTGCTGAACGCGACCGTTTAGAAAAACTCAGCGAAACGCTCGAAACGAATTTTGAGAAAAACGAGATTGAGCTTGCCGGCCTAACCGATACGTTAACGCAACGCATGGGCTCGCTTCGTGAACTCTTTGGCGTGTTGCAACAAGTTGCTGGCGATACGAGCAGCAAATTACAAACATCATTTGTTTCGGTGGAGCTTCCTGGCCGCAGCGAACAGCTCAGTGACCTCGCTCAAAAAATGGGCAGTAGCTCTAAGCTGGCTTCCATTGAAGAAATTGAATCAGTTTGGTTGGCACTACTCCAAGAAATGGCTGAGTCAGGCAAAGTCAGTCAATTTGATGCCGAAGTGACACTTGCTAATGGCGAAAAAGTAACGAAAGAAGTAACTCGCGTTGGTACCTTCAACATGGTTGCCGATGGTCAGTATCTTGAACTGGTGCCAGGTACCGATACCGTTGCTGAATTAATCCGTCAACCTTCAGGCCGCTATTTAGATACGGTGAGTTCGTTAGAGCAAGCAGATGAAAACCCAGTTAAGTTTGCAATGGACCC
>NCJS01000028.1 GCA_002279005.1 Idiomarina sp. 34-48-12
AAGTAAAACAAGTGCGATATTAGCTATTAGATATTGGATATTAGATCTGATATTTCAGGTTTTTACTAATATCCAATATCTAATAGCTAATATCGTTTTCGAATTTAACTGAGGATTTCTCATGGCTCGTTTTCCTTTTGACTGGCAAGACCCATTCCAATTTTCATCCATGCTGACTGAAGAAGAACGCATGATTCGCGATACCGCCCATCAGTACTGCCAAGAAAAACTGATGACACGGGTGCTTACGGCGAACCGTGAAGAGCGCTTTGATCGTGAAATTATGAACGAGCTAGGTGAACTGGGGTTATTGGGTGCGACATTGCCGGAAAAATACGGCTGTGCGGAAGTAAATCATGTGTGTTATGGCCTAATTGCACGTGAAGTTGAGCGCGTGGATAGCGGTTATCGTAGCGCGATGAGTGTGCAATCGAGCTTGGTGATGCACCCTATTCATGCGTACGGTACCGAAGAGCAACGCATGAAATATTTGCCGAAGTTGGCGAGCGGTGAGTGGGTTGGTTGTTTTGGTTTGACCGAACCGGATGCCGGTTCTGACCCCGCAAGCATGCGTACTACGGCGAAGAAAGTTGACGGCGGTTATGTGCTAAAAGGCACTAAGATGTGGATTACTAACTCGCCGATTGCCGATGTGTTTGTGGTGTGGGCGAAGCTTGATGGTGAGATCCGCGGCTTCGTCCTTGAGAAAGGTATGAAGGGCTTGTCGGCGCCTAAAATTGAAGGCAAGTTTTCACTACGCGCGTCAATTACTGGTGAGATTGTGATGGATAACGTCGAAGTACCAGAAGACGCCTTGTTGCCAAACGTCAGTGGCTTGAAAGGCCCATTCGGCTGTTTGAATAAAGCTCGATACGGTATTGCATGGGGTGCGTTGGGTGCAGCAGAATTCTGCTGGCATGCGGCGCGTCAATACACCTTAGATCGCCATCAGTTTAATCGCCCGTTAGCTGCAACCCAGCTGATTCAGAAGAAATTAGCGGACATGCAAACCGAAATCACTATTGGCTTGTTAAGTTGTTTGCAAGCAGGCCGGTTAATGGATTTAGACCAATTACCACCAGAAACCATTTCATTAATTAAGCGCAACTCATGTGGCAAGGCGCTCGATATCGCGCGTGTTGCACGTGACATGCATGGCGGTAACGGCATTGCCGATGAGTACCATGTGATTCGCCATGTAATGAACCTTGAAGCGGTGAATACCTACGAAGGTACGCACGATGTTCATGCTCTGATTTTGGGGCGCGCACAAACTGGTTTACAAGCGTTCGGTTAAACCCACTCGGTCGCAGGAGGTTTCCCTATGGCTGCAGCAATGCACCCGTGGCTGGTGGAGTTTATCCAGCGTATTGATGACCGTCGCTTGCCACCGGCGCACGCCGCCGGTGGTGTTCTAAGCGATGCTGATTTATTTGATTTATTCGAGTCACAACTTGATAGCCGCTTATTGGATTTACAATCACGTTTGATGCAAGCGGCAGGGCAAAGTTTCTACACCATTGGTAGCGCAGGCCATGAAGGCAATGCTGCCGTAGCGAAAGCTCTGCGCGTCACTGACCCGGCATTTTTACATTATCGTAGCGGTGCATTCTTTATTCAGCGAGCGAAGCAATCACCGGGCAGCACCCCGCTGTACGACATGATGCTCAGCTTTGCCGCCTCCGCTGACGAACCCATTGCCGGCGGTCGCCATAAAGTTCTGGGCAGCTCGCATTTAAACGTGCCGCCACAAACCAGCACCATTGCCTCGCATGTGCCAAAAGCAATGGGTACCGCATTCGCGATTGGCTTATCAAAGCGCTTGAACCACCAAGGTACATGGCCACATGACGCCATTGCCATGTGTAGTTTTGGGGATGCTTCAGCAAACCATTCCACCGCGCTCGGGGCAATAAATTCAGCCAGCTGGGCGGCCTATCAGCAAATTCCGATGCCATTGCTGATGGTGTGCGAAGACAATGGTTTGGGTATTTCAACGCATACGCCAAAAGGCTGGATTCAACAGCAGTTGAGCCAACGCCCGTCATTAAAATATTTCTTTGCTGATGGTAGCAACTTAGCGGAAACCTATTTGGTGGCGCGCGAAGCGGCTGACTACGTTCGTCAAAAGCGCAAACCGGCAGTGCTGCATTTACGCACGGTTCGTTTGTTTGGCCACGCCGGAGCTGACGCCGAGGTTGCTTACCGTAGCAAGCAAGAAATCGCGCTCGATAGTGAACGTGATCCACTGTTACATAGCTGTGCCGCCATAATCAGTCGTGGTTTACTCGACCATCAGCAACTCATTGCTTACGTGCAACAACAGCAGCAACGCATTGCACGTATCGCTGCGCAAGCATCGCAACAACCGAAATTAGAAACGGCTGAACAAGTGATGGCGTCGATTGTGCCACCGAAGCGACAGGGCGACCTGCCCGCACCGGTTAGCGGCGAGCAACGCACCAACTTATTCAAATGGGACAAGCATAACGCTGGGAAGCCACAGCATTTGGCAAAACTGATTAACTTGGCTCTACACGACTTGATGGCACAGCATCAAAACATCGTGATGTGCGGTGAAGATATTGCCAAAAAAGGTGGCGTGTACCACGTCACCCAGCACCTGATGGAAGCCTTTGGCCCGAACCGTGTGTTGAATACTGTGCTTGATGAGCAAAGTATTCTCGGCCTCGCGATTGGTATGGCGCAGCAAGGCTTTATTGCGATGCCAGAAATTCAGTTTTTGGCCTACGTGCATAATGCCGAAGACCAAATACGTGGTGAAGCGGCAACGTTGTCGTTCTTCTCCAATGGTCAATACACCAACCCCATGGTGATTCGTATTGCTGGGCTGGCTTATCAGCGTGGGTTTGGCGGGCACTTCCACAATGACAACTCATTTGCGGTGTTCCGCGATATTCCAGGCATGATTTTATTGTGCCCATCGAACGGTCGTGATGGTGCTTTACTCATGCGCCAGGCTGTTGATTTAGCCGCGCGTGAACAGCGCGTGGTGATCATGTTAGAACCGATTGCGCTGTACATGACCCGTGACTTACATCAAGAAGGTGACGGTGGCTGGTTACATGAGTATCCAGATCCGCAAGAGCCAACGCCAGCACTTGGTGAACCTTCAATTCATGGTAACGGCAACGATTTAGCGATTATTTCGTACGGCAATGGATACTACTTGAGTCGCCAAGCGGAAGCAAAACTGACCGAGCAAGGCCACAACGTTCGCGTTCTTGATATCCGCTGCTTAGTGCCGCTACATGTGGATAAAATTATTGATGCACTCGGTGGCTGTAAGAAAGTCTTAATTGTGGACGAATGTCGCCGTCGCGGCTCGCTAAGTGAAGAGTTATTCACAGAGTTACACGAACGTAAGCCAGGAATGTTTACTGTTTCGCGTCTCAATGCCGAAGACAGCTTTATTCCATTAGGTAAAGCCGCGTATAGCGTTTTACCGTCTACTGAGCAAATCATCGCGCAGGCACAGCGTTTATTGGAGGCGAACTAATGGCAGCAGAACGTAAAACAGCCCTTGTCGTTTGCCCAGGCCGCGGCACTTATAATAAATCCGAACTGGGGTCAATTTCGTCGAATATCGGCGAAAATAGACCTAATTTTAGCGAGTTATTGCGACAAATCGACGACGTTCGCAACCAGTTAGGGCAGCCAACGGTAACCGAGCTTGATCAAGCACCGTTGTTTAAAACCTCGCTACATCAGAAGCCTGAAAACGCCGCAGCATTAATTTACGCTGGTGGTTACCTTGATTACCTCGCCATTGACGATACTCGCTTTGACGTCGTCGGTATCACGGGGAACTCAATGGGATGGTATACCGCAATGGCAAGCGCTGGCTGCTGGGACATTGAAACCAGCACGCGGTTAGTTACCAATATGGCTCAGCTCACCGCTGGTGGAGAAGGTGCTCAGTTTATTTACCCAATTGTGGACGCTGACTGGCGGCCACATCAAGGTTATATCGATGCGGTCAACGAGCAGCTCACACGCTTTCCTGGCGAGTTGAAAATGTCGATTCGCTACGGCGGTTATGCGGTGCTGGCGGGCTCTGAAGAAGCGTGTACCGAAGCCGTTAGAGCGCTACCGCGTGTTGATGACCGCTTCCCGATGATTTTGCCGGGGCACGCCGCATTCCATACGCATTTTATGAGTGACGCGTCGCAGCAAGCGCTCGATTTATGGCCGCAAGCCGCATTTCGAGCGCCAAAAGTCCCCTTGATTGATGGTCGCGGTCATATTTGGTCACCGCATGTGGTTGATAAAGCCGCGTTGCATCAGTACACCCTGGGGCATCAGGTAACGCAAACCTATGACTTCACCCGCGCCATTCAAACGGCAGTGAAAGAGTTTGCGCCAGACCACATTATTTTATTAGGCCCAGGTGCCGGTTTAGGTGGTGCGGTCGCTCAAGCCCTCATTGAAATAAACTGGCAAGGGCTGACCAGTAAAGCGGAGTTTGCGGCGCGCCAGCAAGCTGACACGCCATATGTGTTATCTATGGGGTTACCGGAACAGCGTGCTCTGGTGACAGGTTAGCGAACTTCACGTTAATTGCGCGCAGGCAAGCTTTGCCGCGCGCTGTTAAATCAGTCATAAACTGAAATTGCTGCCGCGGATCAATCGGATAAGCCTTTAACCGATAATGCGTTCCCCACGGTTGCTCGCTGATGACTACGGTAATGGGTTGCTTAAGCTGCACATAGGGGCTGGTCAATGCCACGTCTTCCAATAACTGCTTCACTTGATGAGCATCATGATCAGCGGCCAAATAGAAGCTTGTCACGCACATGAGGCTTGGTCCGCCATTATTGGCGTTATGAATCAAGCCATCCCACAACTTCAAGTGTGGCACAAACACCACGGTATCATCCGGTGTGACCAACTCAACGGCGCGCATGCCAATGTGCTTCACTTCCCCATAGGTTCCGTCCACTTCAATCCAGTCGCCCGGCCGATAGGGTAATTCATACACCGCGACAATGCCTGCGATTAAGCTACTAACATAATCTTTCATGGCAAAGCCAATGGCTAAGCCTGCGGCACCTAAAATAGCGATCATATTCTGCATGGTGGTTTCAATGACCATTGGCACAATCCAAATAGTCGCTAGCACAAACACCACAACGCGTAGGGTAGGGATCATTGCCAACACGAATAAACGCTGTTTACCATGCAAATGTTCGGCAAGCCACGGGAATAATCGCTGGCTTAGCCAAATGATGCCAACCGACACGGCAATGACCACAGCAATTTCAATCACCGCATCACTAGTGACCGTTTTAAAAAGGCCGATTATTTTATCTGTTTCCATACTGTCGTCCTTCTAGCGTAAGCGCCGATTAAAATGCATCAACGTAAAAACCACGACTTTTTAAGAAATCGCGTACGGCTAAGTAACCATAAACGGTGACATGCCACTGGTTATCGTCGTACTGAACCAATCGTGCTTGCTGCAACTGCAATAGCTGCACATCGAGTTGGTCTGCGGCCACAGTTGGTAGCAAACGTTGCAGTGTTTCGCCGCTGAGTCCCATATGCAATAACAGGGTGTACAAAACAAAGGCTGTCTCGTCGCCACAATCGGGTGGCATACTCGGTAGCCCATGCTCTTCGTCTTGTTCCACCGCCCACAGCGCCAGCGCAAGGCCAACATTTCCAAGCGCCCGCGCCGCCAATGCTTTGAGCTTTTTGTCGTCAGCTTGTATGCCAACTTGACGCAACAATGCCTCTTCGGCAGCGGCAAAACAATAAACGTTCGGAAGATGCACCGGCCAAGCGCGCTGTAAAAATGCAAAGCTCCAACTGTCACAAACCACAAGTCCTTGCCCCAATTCACCGCGCATCAGTTTCGGCAATAAAGCACGTACAAACGCCATACCGTCAGTACGCCGTTGCCAGTAGTTGGCAAGATCATCAATCAACCATTGCTTGGTACTCTGCGCTTGCCACCACGAATCAATATCAACGCTACTCAGCTGCTCTTCAGCTGGTGGGGTTAGTTGCTTCCAATTGTGGCGTTGAGCCCACTCTCGAGCTATTGCGGCGGTACCGCTAAACGGTGGGCTGATCAGGAATTTTATACCGGGCTCACTATCATTGCGCCACTCATCGAAGGCGGCATCGAGCGCGTCTGCACCTGGTTTTAAATCAAACTCGCGATAACCTGGAAAATCGGACTGTTCTTCATCGTCAGTCGATTCGTCAGCTTTAGGAAACAAGTTGCGAATGTGCTGAAACAACTGCTGCACGCGGGTACTCGCCGGCGCATCAGGCCGTTCAAATTCAGCTAAACGAATCACGCGCCAGTTATTTTCCGATGACATAAATTCCGTGTCCTTGTGTAACTTACTGTGAAACTTACCCTGCTCAATAATAACGGATAGTAGCACGACCTACTGTGTTTGCATCGGTACCGAACCATAGAGCGCGGCTTTCAGGATCGAACACCATATGACGAATGGTGCCACCGCCACTTTCTACTTCAAACGGCTTCGTAAAGGTTTCACTGACCGAATCAAATCCAACAATTCGATTTGGCTGAACACCAGTTTCCGCAGCCCACACATAACCACGATGATCAACCGCCATGGCATATGGCATCGAGCGCACACCCGCCGGCATTGGCCACTCTTTAATTTCATCCGTCGCTGGATTCCAGCGCCCTAAATAACCACCAGCATAATCGACGTACCAGAAGTGACCTTGCGCATCGACACCCAACCGACGTGGACGGTTATTGTCACGTGGTAGCTGGATTTCCTTCACGTCGTTGTTGTCGTCTAGCGTCAGCAGCTTGTTAGTGCCGAACAACGTCACCCACGGCTTACCCTGAAACACCACAAGACCATACGGGCGGGCATTCTTAGTGGGCACATCCCATAGCGTAATATTGCTCGTTTTTGCATCCATGTGGCCAATTTGATTCGCACCTTGCGCGCTAAACCAAATATCGCCATTCATATCAAACTCCATGGTATGAACGTCGCGACGGCCTTTGCCTGGTAACGGGTATTGCGTAATTTCATAGGTTTCACGGTCGATTTTGCCAATGTGTGCGCCTTTGTTACCGGCGTACCAAGCACTGCGGTCGTCCACAATGATATTGTGCGGACCAGCACCTTCAGGTAAATCAATGCGTTTCATTTCACCGGTTTTTGGGTTTAACACGGCTGCATAATCAGAGCGTTGTCCAACAAACCAAACTTCGTCATCACCGGCAACATAAGGGTCACGCGGTCGTGAGTTTTCCCAAGGTACTTGCCATTCGGTAATTTCGAGTGTGGCGTTCGCCGGCTCGGCCGGAGCGCCACTCAGCATCAGTGCTAACGTGATTGCCAACATAAAAACCTCCACTACGTTATTCGTTATTCGTTATTCGTTATTCGTTATTCGTTATTCGTTTTTCGTTATTCGTTAATGGAGTATAGACTGTCATTGATTTATAGTGTTTTCATGTTTTTCGAAAAACGAATAACCACTAACGAGTAACGGCTCTTTTTATGTTTGAGATCTTTATTGCTGTTTTATTTTTTGCTTTCTCGACCACCATAACACCTGGGCCAAACAACGTCATGATCATGTCATCGGGCATGAATTACGGCGTTAAGGCGAGCCTACCGCACTTTCTGGGCATTTGTTTGGGCTTCCCATTGATGGTGTTGCTGGTCGGGTTAGGGTTTGGGGTGATTTTTGATCGCTTTCCGAATTTGCATCAGCTTATCAAGGTACTCGGTGTACTGTATTTGATTTGGTTGGCGTGGCATATCGGTACGGCAGAACCACAGGCCATTAAAAAGGGCGAGAAAAAACCGTTTACGTTTTGGCAGGCCGCGCTATTTCAGTGGGTGAATGCGAAGGCTTGGGTGATGGCATCAGGTGCCGTAGCGGCGTTCACAACGGTGCAAGGCACACCTTTCCTCGAAGTACTTGCCATTACTTTGGCATTCTTACTGATGGCATTTCCATGCGTGGGTGTGTGGTTAGTCTTTGGCTCGTTGCTACGCAAAGTGTTAACGAACCCCATCATGCAGCGCCTGTTCAATATCACCATGGCGATTATATTGGTGCTGTCGATTGTGCCCGTAGTGATGGAGTTATGGCGCTTTTACTTCGCGCCAGCCGTTTAAAAGCTACTGATGGGTTCATCATCGGCGTCTAGGTACGCCGTAATAGCGGCGATGAACTCTTGACCGTAGCGCTCGAGTTTCTTCTGGCCCACGCCAGTTATTGCCAACATGGCTGTTTCGTCGGTTGGATAACTAACCGCCATTTCCACTAAGCTAGTGTCGTTGAAAACCACAAATGGTGGCACTTCTTCGGCGTCAGCAATGGCTTTGCGTAATGCGCGTAAACGACGGAACAGCACTTTATCGTAATCGCCACGATCAGCCACTCGCGGTTTGCTCACCACTAAGTTGATGCGCGGCTCAGCAAGTTGCAAGGCGACTTCACCTCGCAATACAGGACGCGCCGCATCGGTCAGTTGTAGCACACCATATTGCTGGACATTTTGAATCACCAGACCACGATGAATCAGCTGTCGCACCACACCTAACCAGTATTCGTGGCTTTGTTCAGCGCCGATGCCATAGGTCGATAGTTTGTCATGCCCCAACTCGATTAACCGCTGTGATTTACTGCCACGCAACACATCAATCACGTGATTCATCCCGAAGCGCTGGCTAACCCGATAAACACAAGACAGCACTTTTTGCGCATCCACAGTACCGTCATATTGGCGCGGAGGGTCGAGGCAAATATCACAGTTCCCACAGGGCTTATCGCGGTATTCATTGAAGTAGTTCAGTAAGACTAAGCGCCGGCAGGTTTGCGCTTCGCTCATTGCTTGCATAGCGGTAAACTTATGCAGCTCAATTCGACGCCGCTCTTCATCTGGATGGTCGTGAATAATCGATTTTATCCAAGAAGCATCGGATGGATCATAGAGCAGCACGGCTTCGGCGGGTAAGCCATCACGCCCGGCACGCCCAGTTTCTTGATAATAGCCTTCGACGCTGCGCGGTACATCAAAATGCACCACAAAACGCACATTCGGCTTATTAATGCCCATTCCAAATGCCACGGTTGCTACCACCACATCAATATCATCGCGGACAAAACCGCGCAGAACCGTTTCACGTTGGTCGTGTTCCATACCGGCATGATAACCGGCGGCTCGCAAGCCTTCACGTTGGAGCTTTTCGGCAAGTTCTTCAACCTTCTTGCGACTACCACAATAGACAATGCCTGAAGCGCCACGCTGTTTCTTAATGTAGTCCGTCACCTGCTTGTAAGGTTTGTATTTCTCTTCCACCACGTAGCGAATATTGGGGCGGTCGAACGACCCTTTATATACCACCGGGTCATGCAAATGCAGGCGACTAATAATATCCGCTTCCGTTGCGGCATCAGCGGTTGCCGTTAATGCCATAAACGGCACATTGGGTAGAGTTTCGCGAAGTTGACCGAGTTGACCATACTCAGGACGGAAATCGTGGCCCCATTGAGAAATACAATGCGCCTCATCAATTGCCACCAGCGTCACCGGCCATTGCTGTAGCAAACGAATGAAGAAACCTTGCATGGCGCGCTCAGGGCTCACGTAAAGTAACCGTATTTGGTTACTATTGAGCTGTTGCATGATTTGGCTGCTTTGCTCCGGCGTCAGTCCGTTGTTCAGTGCGGCGGCTGCAACCCCCATGGTCTGCAAGGCTTCCACTTGATCTTGCATGAGACTGATTAGGGGCGAAATGACCACCGTCAAGCCGTCTGAATTGAGCGCTGGCAACTGATAACAAAGTGACTTGCCGCCACCCGTTGGCATTAGTACCAAAGCATCGCGCTGTTGCTGCACGGCTTCGATCACCTGCAGTTGGCCTTCGCGAAATGCGGTATAGCCAAATACATCGGCAAGAAGTTGTGACAGCACAGATTCAGACAAAATAGCGTCTCCAATTGACGGCAAGCTGGTATTCGCTCTATTGTATGCATCCCGCTTAAGAAGCTCCACCGACTATCGCGTAAATCCGTGATATTCTGTCGGCAAGTGCTGGTTTTTCGTACAATTCAACGTGAGATGCTCAACATGACTGATGATGCCGCCCGCAGCCGCCAAGGCGTGTTCTTTGCTATTGCTGCTTACACCATGTGGGGTGTTGCTCCGATCTATTTTAAATGGCTGCAAGAAGTTCCGGCACTGGAGATTCTAAGTCACCGAATTCTCTGGTCATTTGTTCTCGTATTCATCCTGATCATGCTGCTTCGACGTGGTAACCGCTTAAAGCCAGTACTGCAAAATAAAAAGCAAATGGCGCGGTTAACGCTGGCAACCTGTTTGCTCGGCGGCAACTGGTACTTATTTATTTGGGCCATCAACAATGACCATATATTAGATGCCAGTTTGGGTTATTACATTAACCCACTACTAAATGTAGCTATTGGTATGGCATTTTTCGCCGAACGCATGCGCAAAATGCAGCTCGTTGCGATTGCATTAGCTGTTACCGGTGTATTGATTCAAGTGATTTCATTCGGTTCGGTGCCATGGGTGGCGTTGACACTGGCCTGTAGCTTTGCCATTTACGGCGCTATTCGTAAGCGCTTGCCAATAGATTCAATGACCGGTCTGTGGCTAGAAACCTTGATCTTAGCGCCAGCGGTGCTTGTTTATTTGCTATTCTTCGCCAGCTCGAGTGCAGCTGATATGACCCAGAATACTTGGCAGATTAATACGCTACTTATTGCGGCGGGTATAGTAACCACGGCGCCATTGTTATGTTTCACAGCAGCGGCGCAACGCATTCGTTATTCAACCTTGGGCTTCTTCCAGTACATTGGCCCTAGCATGATGTTTATTCTTGCTGTGTGGGTGTATGGCGAGCCACTAGCCGCAGATAAGCTAGTGACATTCGCCATTATTTGGGTGGCATTAGCGCTCTACAGTATTGATACGTTGGTGCATCAACAGCGCTCTAAACGCGCGTAGCCAACAACTAACCACTTGCTGCCCACCTCGTCGAAGTTCACTTGAATGCGACTTTGTGGGCCGGTGCCTTCATAGTTAAGTACCGTACCTTCACCAAATTTGGTATGACGTACACGTTGACCTAGGGTATAACCCGTTTGCTCAAAGGCTTCGTGGCTAGCGCCACTATGAAAGCGACCGAGTGCATGCGATTGATGCGTCGTACGCGACTGCAAGCGCACATGATGAATCATTTCTGGTGGCATTTCGCCCACAAAGCGGCTCACCGTACTATGCTTCTCTTGACCGTAAATGCGACGCGACTCGGCGTAGCTAATTACCAGTTTTTGCATGGCACGGGTCATGCCCACGTAGCAGAGGCGCCGCTCTTCTTCGAGTCGGCCACTCTCGCCAATGGATTGTTGTGACGGAAATAAACCTTCTTCTACGCCGCTCATAAACACCAACGGGAACTCGAGGCCTTTGGCGCTATGTAATGTCATTAATTGCACCGCATCTTGATGTTCATCGGCTTGTTCTTCACCCGATTCCAACGCAGCATGCGCTAAGAAGGCATTGAGTGGCGTCATTTCATCTTCAATCACACTGTCGAGTGTATTGAAATTATCGCAGGCGTTCACGAGCTCTTTTAAGTTTTCTACGCGAGTTTCCGCTTTTTCGCCTTTTTCAGCTTGGAACATCGCCATTAAACCGCTTTTCTTGATCGCAGTATCCACTTGGCGGCCCAACGGATAATCACTGGTTTCGTCTTCAAGATCATCAATTAAATCGAGGAACGCTTGCACGGCGTTACCGGCACGCCCACTGAGAATTTTTTCCTGCACTAATTGCTTCGCGGCTTCCCACATTGGTAATCCGCGTTCACGTGAACCTTCGCGAATAATACCAAGCGTTCGGTCACCAATACCCCGCGTTGGGGTATTAATCACACGTTCAAACGCGGCATCGTCATTACGGCTTGCTACCAAGCGCATATACGCCAAGGCATCTTTAACTTCCATGCGATCAAAGAAGCGTAAACCACCATAAATACGATAAGGAATTCGGGCATGCAGTAAGGCTTCTTCCAGCACACGCGATTGTGCGTTACTGCGATATAAAATGGCCACGTCTTGCAGCGCGTTACCCTGCTCGTGCCATTGCTCGATGCGCCCCGCAATATATCGCGCTTCGTCCATTTCATTGAATGCGGCATATAAATCTATCGGTTCGCCCGCACTACCATCGGTCCATAACTCTTTGCCGAGGCGCCCTTGGTTATTCGCAATAACTTCGTTCGCGGCCGTTAAAATATTATTGGTGGAGCGATAATTTTGCTCCAATCGAATGGTTAATACGTTCGGGAAGTCGCGTAAAAACTGCTGAATATTTTCAACTTTTGCGCCGCGCCAGCCATAAATTGACTGATCATCGTCACCAACTATGGTCACATGATTGGTCTCGTCGTACCCTTGACCGACACCTGAAAGCAGTTTAATCCAGCCATATTGAATGGCGTTGGTATCTTGGAACTCGTCCACCAAAAGATGGCGGAAACGGCGCTGGTAATGCTCGCGCACATGCTTGTTATCACGAATCAATTCATGCGCTCGCAGTAATAGTTCAGCGAAATCAACCAGACCCGCGCGGTCACAGGCAACTTGATAGGCCTCGTAAATTTCTTTTAGCGTGCGCTCATTAAAGTCATAGCCGTCAAGATGATGCGGACGCAGACCTTCGTCTTTCTTGCCGTTGATAAACCATTGTGCCTGTTTGGGTGGCCAACGTTTTTCGTCTAAATTCAGGCTGCGCATGATGCGTTTCACCAAGCGTAGTTGATCATCGCTATCGAGAATTTGAAAATTCTGCGGTAACCCCACATCCATGTAATGGGCGCGGAGTAGACGGTGAGCAAGACCATGGAAGGTTCCAATCCACATCGACCGCACCGAGCTTCCTAACAATTGCTCAATACGTCCACGCATTTCCGCAGCGGCTTTGTTGGTAAAGGTCACTGCCATAATGCTATGCGGCGAAATACCTTTTTCTTGAATCAGCCAAGCAATGCGGTGCACCAACACCCGAGTTTTACCACTGCCAGCGCCGGCAAGGACCAACATGTGACGCTCTGCTGCGCCAACGGCTTCACGTTGTTTGTCGTTCAGTTGTGCGAGTAATGGGTGATGCTGCATGAATAATTACCAACAAATAAAAAGGGCAGTGTAGTCACAGAATACTGTATATGCAACCAGTTACTTGTGTGCTTTGAGTAACTGATCGGTAAGTTGCTGTAAATTGTTGTACGCCAACGTCGGCAATACTTGTAAGTGTTCATACTTACCGAGGCCGCCGGTGAACCAGGCGCTCTGCCAACCAGCACGTTGCGCACCTAAAACATCAGCGCTTGGGCTATCGCCAACATGTAACCATTGCAATGGCGCCACTTCAGGAAGTTGCTGCTGTGCTGCCAAAAACATATCCGCAAATGGCTTGCCACGAAGCGTATCCGATGGCTGAAAGACACCCGTGAAATACTCACCAAGCCCAATAGCCTCGACACTGACGTTGCCATTACTTAACGCAAATAGCGGGTAATAGTCAGCAAGTTGCGCTAACGCCGCATGCACATTGGCGGTAATTTCAACGGCATTGCGGTGTGCCATAAAGTGCGCAAATGCGGCATCCACTCCGCCACTAATTTCGTTCTCGGCTATGGCAAATTGACGTAATCCTGCAGCAAGTGCGGTACGACGCAATTGCGTCATGTTACTTGCTAGGTCGGGCTGCGCGTACATTAATTGTTGACGATGCCGTAACCAATCCGATGATTGCCAGACCGCTGTTTGCGGGAATTCACGTGCAAGGAAGTCACGTACCGCTTGTTCGGCGCGTTGCATCACTGGCACATTGTTATAAAGGGTATCATCGAGATCAAAACTAATAGCTTTGACAGGGTATAAGCGGCGATAAAACTGCATTAATCAACCTATTCTTTTTTCTTGCGAGCGCGCGGATGGGCGCCATCGTAAACCTTCGCCAAGTGTTGAAAATCGAGATGGGTATACACTTGCGTGGTACTTAAATTTGCGTGGCCAAGCAACTCTTGCACCGCGCGCAAATCACCGCTTGATTCTAACATATGCGAAGCAAACGAGTGACGGAGTTTGTGCGGGTGCAATGTTCCTTTCAACCCTTGCTGCTGCCCCCAGAAATTCAGCCTTTGCTGCACGGTGCGCGGATTAATACGCTGGTTCCGCTGCGAAATAAACAGCGCCAGCTCGGTTAAATTGCCACCTAGCCACTGTGCGCGAATTGGCAACCAACGCTCCAGTGCTTCTGCGGCGCAGCGCCCATATGGCACAATGCGGGTTTTGTTCCCTTTACCTAATACGCGTAGCTCGCGATGTCGCGAATGAATAGCATCCACATCAAGCGCAACCAGCTCAGCTAAGCGCAATCCACTGCCATAGAGCAATTCCATCATGGCCGCATCTCGAATCGCCAGCGGATCATCTTGTGGCAATTGCAGCAACTGACTAATGCTGTCGACATCGAGATTTTTCGGTAATCGTTTAGCCTTACGCGGTGCCTTAAGCTGCGCAGCGGGATTATCCGTTAGCCAATTTTCGCGAATGAGATACTGACAAAACGTGCGCCACGCAGCTAACCTCAGTGCGAGTGACGCATCGCCAAGTCCGCGGCGGCGCCAGCTAACAAACAAGCGTTCAAATACTGGAAGGTTAATCTGTTGCGGACTGTCAATTCGCTGACTCGCCAATTCCACAATGTCATCGGCAAGAATCCGACCATAACTATTCAGCGTGTGATCGGCGAGCCCGCGCTCGCCGGCGAGGTGGTCTAAAAAACGTTGGCGTAACTCAGACAGCGTCATGGTGGTTGGCTTGATGCTGCAATAATGGCGGCAGCAACTTACTCAACAGGGCTTGTAATTGACGAACGAGCAAGGTGTCCATCGCCGGTTCAAAATGACCCGCATCGTGGTTACCAATCGCTAACATACCTAACTCGCCTTTATTGCCAAGTAGCAACAACGCAACCGAGGCAATCGGTTCATCGGGGAACAGTAACTTTTTCTCATCCGCAGTCAAACGCCCTAAGTACACCTGAGAGTTCTGGAAACGTTTGCTCAGTAGCATTTTGTGCGTGTCGGCAGCAAAGGTGAACTGCTCATCCAGCTCAATCGGGCTGTCAAAAAACTTCAGCCTTAAGGCCGGCATATTCAAGCGTTCAGAGAAGGTTTGCTGCAATGCATCCATAATGCTTGGTAAGTCATCACACTCTAACAGTGTCACATAGAGTTCGCTGTAGGTTTGAAAGAGCTCTTCGTTACGGCGCGCCGTCACCATTAAATCGGTGATTTCTTCTTCCAACTGCATAATGCGTTGACGCAGCACTTGTTGCTGACGTTCCACCAATGACACGGCACCGCGCTCTTGATGACGTAAGCTGAGTTGCTGCAACAGTTGTGGATGGCGCTCAAAAAAATCGGTGTTCTCTTCTAAGTATTGAGCAATGAGTGTGTCATCAACAACGGGCGTATCTAATTTTTTCACTTCTGTCGTCATAGTTTTATATATCCATCATAAACATGCTCAGCAGAGCCAGTCATACGCACCGGTTGGCCAGGTTGCCAACGAATCGTCAAATAACCGCCCGGCAATTCCACAATCACTTGGTCGGCAAGCTTGTCTTGGCGCATACCAATCACCGCAGCAGCACATGCGCCACTGCCACAAGCTTGTGTTTCGCCAACGCCGCGCTCGAACACGCGAAGTTTTATGCGGTTGCGATCAACCACCTGCATAAAACCAACATTCACGCCTTCAGGGAAGCGCTCATGTGTTGCTAATGCTTTCCCCATCGATTCAACGGGTGCCGTATCCACATTATCCACTTCAATCACACAATGGGGATTTCCAATGCCCATGACGCCCGCCAAAATGGTTTGGTCTTGCTCGCGCAAAATATAGGTCAGTTCTTCTTTGTTCGCTTTAAATGGCACCTCAGCAGGCGTGAACGTTGGCTGCCCCATTTCGACAGTAATACGCCCGTCACGCTCATGATGCAAAACCATTTTGCCTGCTTTGGTACTCACGCGCAGATGGTTTTTATTGCTCAGCCCTTTGAGCTTCACAAACAGCGCGAAGCAACGTGCGCCGTTGCCACACTGCGATACTTCAGAACCATCGGCGTTGAAAATACGGTAATGAAAATCCAAATCAGGGTCGTACGGCGGCTCAACTAACAGTAGCTGATCAAAGCCAACACCGCGGTGACGATCGGCCCAGTGCCGTATCTGTTCTGGGTTCACATAAATATTTTGAGTGACAGCATCTATCACCATGAAGTCATTGCCTAGCCCATGCATTTTTGCAAAATTCATTCTGGCATCTCCATGATTTGCTCACCCTTCCATAAATCGCTCAACTTTTCGCGCTCGCGGATCACCTGAGCCCTATCACCAGAAACCATGATTTCAGCGGCGCGTGGGCGTGTGTTGTAATTCGAGCTCATGGTAAAACCATAGGCGCCTGCGTTCATCACTGCCAATAAATCACCTTCATTTGCTGTCAGATGCCGCGCATGACCAAGAAAGTCACCGGTTTCACACACAGGCCCAACCACGTCAACAATTGACGTTCCGGCTTCATGTTGCGTGACCGGAGTAATGTCGTGATACGCCTGGTAGAGCGCTGGGCGCATGAGATCATTCATGCCCGCATCAACCAACAAGAAATCTTTATCCGTGCCCGGCTTGTGATATTCAACCTGCGTTACTAGCACACCAGCATTGCCGACAATGGCGCGGCCAGGTTCGAGCATTAAGGTGAGGCCGCCAACGCGTTCCGCGCGTTTTCTCAACTCAAGTAAGTAAGCACCCACATCCAGCTTATTCTCGTGCTGGTAGGGAATACCCATACCACCACCCATATCAAGATGCGAAATTTCGATACCTTCTTCGCGCAACGTTACAATCAACTCGAGCATTAAATCTGCGGCGTCTAAAAAAGGTGCTGGCGTTAAAATCTGTGAACCAATATGGCAATCTAACCCTTGCATAGCAATGTTCGGTAAGGCTTGTGCACGATGAGCAACGTCTCGAGCCTGCGCCATGGCAATACCAAATTTATTGCTCTTCAATCCGGTTGAGATATACGGATGCGTTTGCGCATCCACATCTGGGTTTACCCGTAATGACACCGGCGCTTCCACACCATGCGCTTTGGCAACGTCGTTCAGGCGCTCTAATTCAGCCGCCGATTCAACATTGAAACAATAGATACCTTGCTCTAACGCATAAGCCATTTCGTCACGGTTTTTGGCAACGCCTGAAAAAACGACATCACTTGCTTTACCGCCAGCCGCAATAACGCGGGCTAGTTCACCACCAGAAACGATATCAAAACCAGCACCAAGCTTTGCCAGCACATTCAATACGGCCAAATTACTATTGGCTTTTACGGCGTAACAAAGCTTGTGCGGCGCCGGCCAATGCGCGGCGAATTGCCGCCAATTTTCAACCATGCGCTGGTATGAATACACATACAATGGTGTGCCGTGCTGAACGGCAAGCTCACTCACTCGGCATTGTTCGGCAAAAAGCTCGCCATCACGATAATCAAAACTCATGCCTACTCACCATTTTCTGCAGGATTGGACGGCTGGTTTTGCTCGGCGGGCGGCGGCATTTCTAACGGCCCTTTTTGCCCACAAGCGGCGATAAAACCAAGTGTTCCTGCTACAATGATCAGACGCATTACTTTCAAGTTAAACATCGGTAAACTGTACCTAATAATTACGGTTAAATTTGTTGATGCGTCTATCATCGCATTGAGACGCACAAATGTCATTATCAGGAGTTGACATGCAAGAGCACGAATACCATGAATTAGCCGAAGCAACTATTTTAGCGATTGAAGAAGCCGTAGAAGCTTGCGGTGTTGATATTGATTGTGAGTCAGGCGGCGACATCCTTGAATTAACCTTCCCGAATGGCACCAAAATGGTTATCAATAAGCAGCCGCCATTGCACCAACTCTGGGTAGCCACCAAATTTAATGGTCACCACTTTGAGTATCGCGACGGTCAATGGATTGATAATCGTACCGGTAGCGAATTATGGGAACTTCTCAGTGAAGCGGCGAGTCGCCAAGCCGACACC
>NCJS01000266.1 GCA_002279005.1 Idiomarina sp. 34-48-12
ATTGAGAAAGTGCGGATGGTGAACTCGGGCACCGAAGCAACCATGACAGCCATTCGCTTGGCGCGTGGCTTTACCGGACGTGACAAAATTCTGAAATTTGAAGGGTGTTATCATGGTCATGCTGATGCCTTGTTGGTAAAGGCAGGTTCTGGTGCATTAACGCTTGGCGTTCCAAATTCACCGGGTATTCCAGAAGATTTTGCAAAACATACACTCACTGTAACTTTCAATGATATTGACTCAGTTCGTCATATTTTCGCCGAAATTGGGCATGAAATTGCAACAATTATCGTTGAGCCAGTAGCCGGAAACATGAACTGTATTCCACCTGCGCCAGGTTTCTTAGAGGGCTTGCGCGAAATCTGTGATGAGTACGGTAGCGTGTTGATCTTCGACGAAGTGATGACTGGTTTCCGTGTTGCTCGCGGCGGCGCTCAAGAACGTTACCAAGTGATTCCTGATTTGACCACTCTTGGTAAAGTCATTGGCGGCGGTATGCCAGTTGGTGCTTTCGGCGGTAAGCGCGAAATTATGGATTACATCGCACCGGTGGGTCCTGTTTATCAAGCGGGTACATTATCTGGTAACCCTGTGGCGATGGCAGCGGGTCTTGCCGCATTAACCCAACTTGATGACGAGCAGTTATATCCAAGTTTATATGCCAAGGTAGACCGCTTAGTTGATGGCTTGCAGGCACTTGCCGATGAGGCTGGTATTCCATTCACCACGAACCGTGCTGGTTCAATGTTTGGCTTCTTCTTTAGCTCAGATGGCCCAATCACCAGCTATGCGCAAGCAACGCAGTGCAATATGGAACACTTCCGTAGCTTCTATCACAGCATGCTAAAACAAGGTGTATACTTGGCACCGTCGGCGTTTGAAGCGGGCTTTATGTCTGCAGCTCATAGCGATGCCGACATTGACGCGACCTTAGCGGCGGCAAAAGTTGCGTTTGCGGCGCTAAAATAAGCGCTGCCACCACGATTTTTCTTCGATATTGCCCGAGCACCCTAGGTTCTCGGGCAATTTTTTAATTCGCGCTGGTAACAATCGTGCATTGTTACAGTCCACCGGAATACGCACACCAAGTTGCGGATGAAAACCAGCTGCTTCTACATCGATTGGCGAATTGAGTTGCAACGGCACAATAGGTATCTGCTCAAGT
>NCJS01000109.1 GCA_002279005.1 Idiomarina sp. 34-48-12
TTGGCGAAGTGGTGCTTCCATTGCGCGTAATGCCAATTTGATACCAACGTTTTGGTCTTCGTTGTCGCCACGTAGGTCAGCAAGTTTGCTTGCCGCACGCACTAGCGCTACACCGCCACCAGGTACCACACCTTCTTCAACCGCTGCACGAGTTGCATGCAACGCATCTTCAACACGAGCTTTCTTCTCTTTCATTTCCATTTCAGTGGCTGCGCCAACTTTAATAACTGCTACGCCGCCGGCCAATTTCGCCAAACGCTCTTGCAGTTTTTCACGGTCATAATCAGAAGAAGTTTCTTCAATTTGCTGACGAATTTGCGTCACGCGGCCTTCAATTGATGCCTGATCACCGCTGCCATCAACAATGGTGGTGTTATCTTTGTTGATAACCACACGCTTCGCACTACCAAGGTCGTCTAGTTGAGCTTTCTCAAGCTCCATGCCGATTTCTTCAGAAATAACGTTACCGCCGGTTAGTACCGCGATATCTTGCAACATGGCTTTACGGCGATCACCGAAACCAGGTGCTTTAACCGCAGCAACTTTCACGATACCGCGCATGTTGTTCACAACCAAGGTTGCCAAGGCTTCGCCTTCAACGTCTTCAGCGATGATTAACAATGGCTTACCTGATTTCGCAACACCTTCTAATACTGGAAGTAGTTCGCGAATGTTTGAGATTTTCTTATCAACCAATAGGATGAACGGGCTTTCTAGTTCAACGGTACCGTTCTCTTGGTTGTTAATGAAGTATGGTGACAAATAGCCACGATCAAACTGCATACCTTCAACAACATCAAGCTCGTCTTGCAAAGCTTGGCCTTCTTCAACAGTGATAACACCTTCTTGGCCTACTTTGTCCATTGCTTGAGCAATGATTTCACCAATGGTGCTATCAGAGTTTGCAGAAATAGTACCAACTTGCGCAATAGCTTTTGAGTTGTTGCACGGCTGCGACAAGGCTTTCAATTCTTCTACCGCTGCGATAACGGCTTTATCGATACCGCGCTTCAAATCCATTGGGTTCATGCCAGCAGCAACTGCTTTCAAACCTTCGTTTACGATGGCTTGTGCTAATACCGTTGCAGTAGTCGTTCCGTCACCCGCTTCATCGTTAGCTTTTGACGCAACTTCCTTGACCATTTGTGCGCCCATATTCTCGAACTTGTCTTCAAGCTCGATTTCTTTCGCTACCGATACACCATCTTTGGTGATCAAAGGTGCGCCAAATGATTTTTCTAAAACTACGTTACGGCCTTTTGGACCCAAGGTTACTTTTACTGCGTCGGCTAGAATGTTGACGCCTTTTAACATGCGCTGACGCGCTGTGTTACCAAACTTAACTTCTTTAGCTGCCATGTTCGTTTCCCTCTTAAGCTTCGATAATCGCTAAAATGTCTGATTCAGACATGATCAGGTATTCTTCACCGTCAATCTTTTGCGTTTTCACGCCATAGCTTTCGTTGAATAATACGCTGTCGCCGACTTTGACATCCAAAGCTTTCACGTCACCGTTATCCAAGATGCGACCATTGCCTACTGCAACAACCTCACCGCGCGTCGACTTCTCTGCTGCTGAGCCAGTCAGCACGATACCGCCTGCAGATTTGGTTTCTGCTTCAGAGCGTTTGATGATCACACGATCATGTAAAGGACGAAGTTTCATCGTTGATAACTCCTAAACCTAATGGTTGTGGTTGATAACTATGCTTCAGAGATGAGCTGAAGCTGTTAAAAAATGTGTTGTGCCCCCTTTTATGGGGGGTAAAAAATTGATATCAAGGTTTTCTGATAAATTTTTTTTGTTTTCGTATACTGACCAAAATTCAACTTATGGGTGTATGTATGACGACAGAACATCGTTTAGTGATTTGTAGTTGTCCGGACAAACATGTTGCCAAAGCACTGGCGGATAAAATTCTGCGAGCACGCTATGCGGCATGTGTGAACATCTCTGCACCATCAACCTCCATGTACTGGTGGGACGACCACATTCACGCCGATGAAGAAGTTTTGCTACAAATCAAAACAACGGTCGGTTCACTTGATGCACTATTTGAGCTGATTCAAACTGCGCATCCTTACGATGTTCCTGAAATTGTTGCTTTAGCCATTACTGAAGGCTCTGAAAGCTATTTAAACTGGATTACACAGGTCACCCAATCATGAAGTCTATGTGGTATCGAAGCTTTGCTATGATGTTTGTGTTGTGGATGTCGCTGACATCTGCTGTTTTTGCACAAGCCCAATTTGAATTGGGGCAGGATGACCCGTTTGCACAACAAAATCAGTTTCTTCCGGTAGATGAAGCATTTCAGTTCGAGTTCCGACAGGAAGGTGAGAAGCTTACACTAAGCTGGGAAATTGCTGATAACTACTACATGTATCAGCATCGTTTTGTCGTCAAAACACCTGTACAGCTAAAAGAAGAGCCACAGCTACCTGAAGGTGAGGCGCACTTTGATGAGTTTTTCGGCGAAACGATTGTTTATCGTGATTATGTCGAGCTCACTTATAATTTAAGTCAAGCAAGCCCTGATCAAGCGTTTACTATTTCCTATCAAGGTTGTGCCGATGCTGGTTTGTGTTATCCGCCAACCGAAAAGACGATTTACCTCACCGCCGTAAAAGGCGACGGCTCAGCAGCCATTGATTTTCAGCAAGTAGCCGAAAATTCGCAACAAACCACGTCATCGACATTCTTTGATGCCATTATCGAAAAACCGTTATGGTTAGTTCTACTACTGTTCGTTGTGCTTGGTATTGGCCTCGCATTCACCCCTTGCGTGTTGCCGATGTACCCAATTATTTCTGCAATCATTATGGGGCAGTCTGGTGCCGGTACTAACCAACCGCAGCAATTGAGTACCCGACGTGCTTTCACCTTAAGCCTTGCTTACGTGCAGGGGATGGCGATTACTTACTCTATATTAGGCGTGATAGTCGCTCTCGCTGGCCTACGCTATCAAGCCATGTTGCAACACCCCGCAATTCTCATCACATTAGCTGTAGTGTTTGTGCTGTTGGCCTTAAGTATGTTGGGGGCCTACACAATGCAATTACCCCAGCGTTGGCAAAACTATTTGAACGAATTGAGCCAATCACAACGTGGCGGCGCGCATCGTAGTGTCTTTACCATGGGGGCCATTTCGGGACTGATTGCATCGCCTTGCACCACCGCACCGTTATCCGGTGTTTTGTTGTTTATTGCGCAGTCTGGCGATTTAACCATCGGCGCAGCGGTACTCTATGCCTTAAGTGTTGGCATGGGCTTGCCGCTGTTAGCCTTCGGTGTAACCGGTGGCAAGCTGTTGCCAAAAGCCGGTGCATGGATGAATACCATCAAGCGCGTATTTGGCGTGGTGCTACTAGGCGTAGCCATTGTGCTCGTCGAGCGACTCATTCCATACGCAGTAGCTGATTGGTTGTGGGTGGCATTTATTGCACTGAGCGCTATCTACCTTATTCAAGCAGACATGCGTGAACTCTCGAAAAAGGCAGCAGCTAGGTTTGCTGCTGCGTGGCTCATCATCAGTAGTGTTCTTTTATATAGTTGGTGGCCGCAATCACATCATACGTTGCCATTTGTTCAAGTCACGTCAGTGGCTGAAATTCAGCAACAACTAGAGACTGCCGCTCGCGACAACCAAGTTGTGATGCTCGATCTCTATGCAGATTGGTGTGTGGCATGTAAAGAATTTGAACGTGATACCTTCTCGGCGGAAGAAGTTGCTGCGGTAACCGCTGATGTGGTGTTGCTACAAGCCGACGTTACTGCAAATACCAAGGCAAACAATGCGATTCTCGCTGAATATCAAGTACTCGGCTTGCCAACTATCTTGTTCTTCAAGAACCAACAAGAGTTAAGTCGATCGCGAGTTACTGGGTTTATGCCGGCAGAAAACTTCGCCGAACATATAGAAGAGTTAAAAACACGTTAAAACTTGCAGCGAACAGCGGTGATAAGACCAGTATTTTGCTGCTTATTCTCATTTTTTCACTATAATGCTGAATTAGGTGTTGAATTAGAGGCTGTAAATGGCCTCTAATATCAATCTTGATACGTTCGCAGCAGATCGCAGCATTATGACAGCAAATAACGATAAAAAATTCAGAGTGCTATTACTCAACGGCCCTAACCTTAACTTGTTAGGTTCCCGTGAGCCGGAAATCTATGGCAGCGACACGCTCGATAAAATTGAGCACCGCTTACGCGAACACGCTGAATCAATGGGTATTACCCTTGACTGTCGGCAATCTAACGCCGAGCATCAACTGATTGACTGGGTTCATGAAGCGCGAACCTCACACGTCGATTACATCATTATTAATCCTGGCGCGTATACACATACCAGCATTGCGTTGCGCGATGCCCTCGCCGGCGTTGCCATTCCGTTTACTGAAATACATCTTTCCAATATTCACGCTCGCGAAGAATTTCGTCAGCATTCCTTTTTAGCAGATATTGCTGTTGGTGTTATTTGTGGGTTTGGAGCTCAAGGTTACGACTTTGCGCTACAAGCAGCGAAGCACTTCTTAAGCAAGCAATAACGAACATAAAACATTGGGGTCATAGCAGATCATGGATATTCGTAAAATTAAAAAACTGATCGAACTGGTCGAAGAATCAGGTATTGCCGAACTTGAAATTACTGAAGGTGAAGAATCGGTACGTATTCATCGTGGTGGCAGCCACAGTGCACCAATGCACTATCAACTTCCACCACAGCAAATGATGGCTGCGCCGGCCCCTGCTCCTGCGCCAGCAGCGCCTGCTGCCGCTGAAGCCCCAGCAGCACCTGAGCTATCTGGTCATGTCGTGAAATCACCAATGGTTGGTACCTTCTATGCAGCGCCTGCACCTGGTGCCGCTGACTTCGTTAGCGTCGGTCAACAAGTGAAAGCTGGTGATACCTTGTGTATTGTTGAAGCGATGAAAATGATGAACCAAATTGAAGCCGATAAAGGCGGCGTGGTGAAACAAATTCTTGTTGAGAACGGTGAGCCGGTCGAATTTGACCAACCTCTGTTTGTCATCGAATAAGCATATCGACACAGGACATAGTCATGTTAGATAAGGTAGTGATTGCAAACCGAGGCGAGATTGCGCTGCGTATTTTACGCGCCTGTAAAGAACTCGGTATCAAGACGGTAGCAGTTCATTCCACTGTTGACCGCAATTTAAAGCACGTGTTGTTGGCCGATGAATCAATCTGTATTGGTAATGGACCATCAACCGATAGCTATTTGAACATTCCACGCATTATTAGTGCGGCGGAAATTACTGACGCAGCAGCCATTCACCCTGGTTACGGTTTCTTAGCTGAAAACGCTGACTTTGCTGAGCAGGTTGAGAATTCTGGCTTTATCTTTGTTGGTCCAACGGCTGATGTCATTCGTTTAATGGGCGATAAAGTATCGGCCATTGAAGCAATGAAGAAAGCAGGCGTGCCGTGTGTGCCAGGTTCAGGCGGCCCA
>NCJS01000267.1 GCA_002279005.1 Idiomarina sp. 34-48-12
GATGTATGACTTTCTTGTAGCGCATCGCAAGCGTTCATGACCAAATTCAGGAGAACTTGTTCAAGTTGCTCAGACGCCATCGTGAGATCTGGCAGACTTGGGTCGTAATCTTTCACCCAACGTATGCTTTGGCCAGTACCTAGGCGCGCCACCTGTACGACATGTTCCAATAAGGCATGAATATTGGCAGGCTCGCGATTTTGAATTTGGTTCGAACCCAACATGCGGTCCACCAAGGTGCTTAAGCGGTCGGCCTGACGAATAATCAAATCGGTATATTCGCGCAGTGCCGGATCATCGAGCTCGCCTGCAAGTAGCTGCGCTGCACCTCGCAAGCCGCCAAGCGGATTCTTAATTTCATGCGCCAGCCCGCGCACCATGCTCTGCGCCGCTTGCAGTTGCTGCTGCTGGCGAGTCTCTTGATTAATGCGACGTATTTGATCAATTTGGCGTAGCTCAAACAGAATGGTTAAGCGTCCATCTGGCTGTCGCAAAGGCTGCGCAATAAACTCTATGGTGATGCGTTGACCATCATGAAGTACTAGCGACACATCGCTATCAGACACCGATTGTTCATCCTGTAGTGCTTGTTGCACCACTGAAGGTTCTAGACTGCTGAAATGAAAGAGGCTAAAAAAAGGCTGATGCTGAAAGCGCCGCAAGCTACCATCTAAAATAGCTTCCGCAGCTGCGTTCATATATTCGATGTGAAGTTGCTCATCTAGCAGAATAACTGCCGTGAGCAATTGATTTAAATGCGGTTGCACCACGGTGGTGCAATCGCTGATGGGCAAACGGTCGCGCTCAGGCTCCGCCGCCATTTGAAACCGCACCTGAAATTGCAACACGTAACACGTACACCACTAGCGTATCGGAGCGTGCAACTTCGTCACCATTCGCATTCACGATACGAAGATAAATACGACGTTCACCGCGCGCAACATCCATGAGTGTCGCTTGATTGCTGTCTAAACCCGACCACGATAATACACCGTCAACATACAGCTCATAGTTGAAGCCTTCCGGCAGTTTCTCCGGTTCCGATTGCCAGGTGACATCGAACTGACCGTTGTTGGCTCGAATTGGTGCCTGATATTCAGGTGAGGTGATTGTCACCGCGAATTCCGTTGGCACTTCTTCACCGTTTGCTGCT
>NCJS01000110.1 GCA_002279005.1 Idiomarina sp. 34-48-12
GGTATGACCGCAGAGTTGTTAGCGCGTAAATTCGGTATCGACCGCGCCGCTCAAGATGCGTTCGGTGCTCGCTCGCACCAACGTGCTCACGCAGCGACGTTAGAAGGCCGTTTCGCTAAAGAAATCTTGGCTTTAGAAGGTCATGACGCGGACGGTATTTTGCACTTGGTTAAAGATGACGAAGTGATTCGTCCAGAAACCACCGTAGAAGGCTTAGCCGCGTTGCGTCCGGCCTTTGATCCGGCAAACGGTACCGTGACAGCTGGTACGTCGTCAGCACTATCTGACGGTGCAGCCGCTTGTTTGGTGATGTCAGCTGACAAAGCGAAAGAGCTTGGCTTAACGCCACGCGTTCGTATTCGCGCTATGGCAGTAGCTGGTTGTGACCCGTCAATTATGGGTTACGGCCCAGTTCCTGCGACTCAGAAAGCATTGAAGCGTGCTGGTTTAGATATCAAAGACATTGATTTGTGGGAACTCAACGAAGCGTTCGCTGCACAGTCTCTGCCGGTACTGAAAGGCTTGGGCTTACTTGATGTAATGGACGAGAAGGTCAACTTGAATGGTGGCGCGATTGCATTAGGTCACCCACTTGGTTGTTCTGGTGCACGTATCTCAACCACGTTGATCAATTTGATGGAAAGCAAAGATGCGACGTTGGGTGTGGCAACGATGTGTATTGGTTTAGGCCAAGGCATCGCCACCGTCTTCGAACGCGTATAACTGCAAAAACGATATTCGATATAAGATATTGGATGTTAGAAAAGAAAGACCGCTGTAGTTTGACGTTCAGCGGTCTTTTTTGTTTTTACCAATATCAAATATCTAACGGCTAATATCGTTGTTGTATTTAGCTACCTTTGCGGATGAGGTAGCGATAGGGCTGGCTTTGTGTTTCCGCCAACAGTAACTCGTGATCCATAAAGCGACAGAAGCTTGGAATATCGCGAGTAGTTGCCGGATCGTCAGCAATCACCTCTAGCGTGTCACCAGGGTTGAGCTTACGCATCGCCACGCGCAGCATCATTACCGGCTCTGGACACCGCAACCCCAAAGTATCAAGCTGTGAAGTTACCTCACCCGCCATGCTCTATTTCCTGCTTTACGAATAACCAATAACGACTAACGAACAACGTCACTTACAGGTATTTCTGCCAGAATTCCGCTTTACCCATCGCATCATCAAGTTGATACGGTTTAAAGCCGAACTTTTCGTACGCGATTTTTGCTGGTTCATTACCTTGCAACACTTCCAGTGTTAATTTGCAGCAGCCACGGAATTGCGCCAAAGTTTCAACTTCTTGCAAAAGGCGTTTGGAAATACCTTGGCCGCGGAAATCTTTGATGACTGCGATGTCATGAATATTCATCACTGGTTTAGCAGCAAACGTTGAGAAACCTTCAACGCAGTTTGCTAGGCCAACCGGCTGGTCATCAACATACGCAAGAATTGAAAAGACGTGGTCACGCTTCGCCATTTCATCAATCAGGTTCTCTCGCGTTGCTTCAGGTATTGCCTCGCCACCGCCCATTGGGTCGCGGGCGTAGTCATCTAGCATATCAACAACGGCTTGACGGTGTTTCGGATTACTATAATCAGCAAGTACAATCTCTAACATGATCAACTCTTATCTATAATGAGAAACGGCGCATGGCGTCGCAGGTTGGTTCATAACAATGGCAAGTGACAACATGATCGTTCACCATCCCCACCGCTTGCATAAATGCATAGCAAATTGTGGTACCAACGAAGCTAAAGCCAGCTTTTTTTAAGGCTTTTGCCATGGTATCAGAAACTCGGTCAGAAGTGGGAATGTCACCACCCTGTCGAGCGAAGATTCTGGGCTGCCCGTCGCTGAATTGCCATAGAAACTCGTTAAAATTGAAGCCTTGCCCTTCGAGTTCAAGGTAAGCGCGAGCATTCTTAAAGATCGATTCTATTTTCAAACGATTGCGAATAATGCCAGCGTTTTGCATCAGGCTGGCTTGATAATCTTCGGACAATTGCACAATTTTATGAGGGTTAAAATCGCAAAAGGCTTTTTCGTAATTGGCTTGCTTACGTAAAATGGTGATCCAACTTAAACCCGCTTGTTGGCCATCAAGGCACAACTTGGCAAATAGCTCTTGGCTGTCACTAACCGGACGCCCCCAAACGGTGTCGTGGTAGTGAACATATTCAGGGTCGGTGCCACACCAACTGCAGCGATGAATTGTTTTCGTCATTTCGCACGGTATCCTGTAACCTCGCGTCAACACAGGGTATAATTTACGCCAATTTGGTTTAAAAATCAGCACGAGATATCGCATGGCTAGCTACGATGTAAAAACATTTCAGGGTCTCATTTTAGCCCTTCAAGATTACTGGGCACAGCAAGGTTGCGCTGTGGTACAACCGTTGGATATGGAAGTGGGCGCAGGCACCTTCCATCCAATGACGTTCTTGCGCTCGGTTGGCCCAGAGCCAGCTAGCTTTGCTTATGTGCAGCCGTGCCGCCGGCCTACTGATGGTCGTTATGGCGAGAACCCGAATCGTCTTCAGCACTATTATCAATTCCAAGTGCTGCTTAAGCCGTCACCTTCGAATATCCAAGAACTGTATTTGGGCTCGCTCGAAATGCTTGGTTTTGACCCACTGGTTCATGATATTCGCTTTGTTGAAGACAACTGGGAGTCACCTACCTTGGGCGCATGGGGCCTAGGTTGGGAAGTTTGGTTGAACGGGATGGAAGTCACTCAGTTTACCTATTTCCAGCAAGTTGGTGGCCTTGAGTGTAAGCCTGTTGCCGGGGAAATCACCTACGGCCTCGAACGCCTTGCAATGTACATTCAAGGTGTCGATAGCATTTATGATCTGGTCTGGACTGACGGCCCGCGCGGTAAAATTCTTTATGGCGATGTGTTCCATCAGAATGAGATTGAACAATCAACCTACAACTTTGAGCACGCCGATGTTGATGTATTGTTCGCGCGCTTTGATTCTTGCGAGAAGGAATGTGAGCACTTACTATCAGCAAACCTGCCACTACCAGCTTACGAGCAGGTCATGCGAGCGTCACATGCGTTTAATTTACTCGATGCACGCCACGCCATCTCAGTGACTGAACGTCAACGCTATATTTTACGCGTTCGCACCATGGCGAAAGGTTGTGCTGAAGCCTACTTTGCAGCCCGCGAAGCATTAGGTTTTCCACTCGTTCAAGACCAATCTGCAGTAAAAGAAGGAGCTTAACCGTGCGCTACGATACGTTATTAGTTGAAATTGGCACCGAAGAGCTACCTCCAAAAGCACTGAAGGGCTTAAGTGAATCGTTTACCGAAGGCTTAAGCGGCTTGTTGAAAGAAAATGACTTCACTTTTGCAAGTGTGAAGTCGTTCGCAACGCCGCGTCGATTAGCTGTTCAGGTTGAACAATTGGCCTCGCAACAGGCTGACAAGGTCGTTGAGAAGCGCGGTCCAGCAGTCAATGTGGCGTTTGATGACGCAGGTAATCCGACCAAAGCAGCCGAAGGCTGGGCACGCGGTAACGGTATTAGTGTGGCGCAAGCTGAACGTTTAGTGACAGATAAAGGCGAATGGCTGCTTTATAAAGCCGAAGTTCAAGGTCAGCCACTGGCGGAAGTACTGCCTGAACTTGTGGCTGCGGCGTTGAAAAAGTTACCGATTCCTAAACCAATGCGCTGGGGTAACGGTACGGCGCAATTTATTCGCCCGGTTAAAACCGTCACCATGCTGTACGGGTCAGATTTGATTCCAGGAACCATTTTGGACGTCAGCTCTAATAACCATATTCAAGGGCATCGTTTTCACGCCCCTCAAGGCACGGCGCTAAAAAGTGCTGATAGCTATGAAGCGGCTCTCGAGTCGGTTTGGGTTGTGGGTGATTTTGCTAAGCGCCGTGACATAATCGTCTCAGGTATTGCTAAGTTAGCCAAAGAACTGGGCGGTCGCGTTGTTGAAGACTTAGATTTAATTGACGAAGTAACAGCTCTGGTTGAATGGCCTGTGGCACTGTCGGCGTCGTTTGATCCGGCGTTTTTGTCGGTTCCTAAAGAGCCGTTAATTGTAACGATGAAAGACGACCAGCGCTATTTCCCGCTCGAAGATGAACACGGTAATTTGCTACCTGCGTTCATCTTTATCACCAACATTGAATCAAAAGACCCCGCACAAATCATTTCTGGGAACGAGAAAGTAGTGCGCCCTCGCCTCGCCGATGCGCAATTTTTTTTCGAGTCGGACAAAAAAGTGCGTTTAGCCGATCGTGTCGAGGGCTTGGCTAATATTTTGTTCCAGAAGCAACTTGGTTCTATCAAGGACAAGTCGGATCGCATTGCAAAGGTTGCAGCTTTAATTGCCGCAGATTTGGGCGCCAATGCGTCAGTTGCAGAACGTGCTGGCTATTTATGTAAGGCCGATCTCGCCTCACAAATGGTATTGGAATTCCCCGAAACTCAGGGCGTGATGGGTATGCATTATGCGCGTCACGACAGCGAAGCCGAAGGTGTTCCACAGGCTATTTTTGAGCA
Source organism: Idiomarina sp. 34-48-12 (assembly GCA_002279005.1). Taxonomy (GTDB): domain Bacteria; phylum Pseudomonadota; class Gammaproteobacteria; order Enterobacterales; family Alteromonadaceae; genus Pseudidiomarina. The sequence goes on from NCJS01000110.1 coordinate 4,530, forward strand.
TTATCTACCACGCTTTGCTGGCGATAATTTGCCACAATCATCGGAAGGCGCGGCCGTTGCTATCGCGGATAAACTCGACACGTTAGTTGGCATCTTCGGTATTGGTCAAACGCCAAAAGGTGACCGTGACCCATTTGCACTGCGTCGCGCTGCTATTGGTCTGTTACGAATTATTGTTGAAAGCGGCTACCCTCTCGATTTGGAAGTGTTAGTGAAGCAGTCTGCAGAAAGCTTTGGGTCACTGTTGACTGCTAAAGAGGCGCAACAAGATGTGGTCGATTTTCTGCTAGGCCGTTTCCGTACTTGGTATCAAGAGCAAGGTATAGCGGTAGACGTCATTCAGGCGGTACTTGCTCGACGCCCTACTAAGCCGGTTGATTTTGATCTTCGCGTAAAAGCTGTGACTGAGTTTAGAAATCATTCCGCAGCGGAGGCTCTCGCAGCAGCGAACAAGCGGGTGAGTAATATTTTGGCGAAGGTAGAAGGTTCTCTGCCAACGACGGTAAATAGTGAGTTGCTTGCGGAAGATGCAGAACGTTCATTAAGTGACGCGATTAATGAGGCTAGAGAGGCTTCTGAAGCGGCATTAAAGGCTGGTAACTATACCGCCGCACTCTCTTCGCTTGCGTCGTTACAAGAGCCGGTAGATACCTTTTTTGATAATGTGATGGTGAATGCCGATGATGATGCCGTACGTCAGAATCGACTCGCTTTGCTACAAAATCTCCGTGAGCTGTTCTTACAAATTGCGGATATTTCGGTTTTAAATTAAACTAAGACGCATAAGATTCAGGTTACTTGATAACTGGCCTCGATTCTTTGTTTCCAAAAATAAAAAAGGGAGCCAAACGGCTAATGCCGATCAGTTAAGAAATATTTTAGCGATCGGTTGACCGATCCTCCCAATGGATCAGAATCCGTAGTTAGTTAATTCT
>NCJS01000029.1 GCA_002279005.1 Idiomarina sp. 34-48-12
ATTGGCGAGATTTCGGTGGTTGTAACGCGCTATTTTGGTGGTGTGAAACTTGGTACCGGTGGCTTACAACGAGCATACAGCCAAGCGGTCAGTGACGTCCTTAAAGTTTTGTCTTGTCATGAAAAAATACTACGCAAAGCGGCACAGATAAACTACGATTATGCAGACCAAAGTGTGGTTTCTCATGCGCTACAAAGCTATGATGCAGTAATTAAAGCACAACAATTTACAGCTCATATTGAAGCGACGCTTGCTGTTGTGGCTGACACGGCACATGCGCTTCAATCCGACATAAAAAATGCTACGCAAGGGCGCGTAGTCATGACAATAATAAATGAGGACGGCTAGTGCGCTTTCGCGGCATACTTCGTATTCTAGGACTACTTATCTGCCTATTTAGTGCGACATTGATTCCGCCAGGTATCGTCGCACTGATTTATGAAGATGGCGGCGGCGTCGCCTTTCTGTTGGCATTTATCGTCAGCATTACAGCAGGCTTTGTGGTTTGGTACCCGAATCGGAATGAACGCTCAGACCTAAAGGTTCGAGATGGCTTTTTGCTCACCGTTTTGTTTTGGACGGTACTGGGTTCGGTGGGTATTTTGCCGCTGTGGTTTACCGCTGAAGTACAACTCTCGATTACCGATGCCGCCTTTGAATCTTTCTCTGGTTTAACTACCACCGGTGCAACCATATTAACCGGTATTGAGCACTTACCACATAGTATTTTGTTTTATCGTCAGCAACTGCAATGGCTTGGTGGTATGGGTATTATCGTATTGGCTGTAGCAATACTGCCAATGCTTGGTATTGGTGGCATGCAGTTGTATCGCGCAGAAATTCCTGGGCCGCTGAAAGACGCAAAAATGACGCCGCGAATTGCCGATACAGCCAAGCATTTATGGTACATCTATGTTGCCTTAACCGCTGTGTGTGCCATTGCCTATAAACTGGCTGGTATGGGTTGGTTTGATGCGATTGGCCATGCGTTTTCGACCATTGCTGTTGGCGGGTTTAGTACCTATGATGCCAGCATGGGTTACTTTGATAGTTCTCTGATAAACACCATCTGTGTTGTGTTCTTACTGCTGTCATCAATTAACTTTGCGGTTCACTATGCAGCCATAACAGGCCGTTCTCTGCTTGGCTACTTTAAAGATCCTGAAGTACGCGGGTTTATTCTTATTCAGGTCACACTGATTATCATTGTGTTTATGACGGTGTTGGTTCACAAGGTTTTCGACAACACCGAAACAGCCTTCAATCAAGCCATGTTCCAAGCCGTGTCGATTAGTACAACCGCCGGATTCGCAACCACCGACTTTTCGAGTTGGCCGTTGTTTTTACCAATACTCCTTATCTTTGCTAGTTTTATAGGCGGCAGTGCAAGCTCTACCGCAGGCGGCTTAAAAGTTGTTCGAGTACTGCTGTTGTTCCGTCAGGGTGTGCGCGAATTAAATCGTTTAGTGCATCCACAGGGCATGTATTCAGTGAAGCTCGGTAAGCGCATTGTACCGCCGCGAGTGGTGGAGGCCGTATGGGGTTTCTTTGCGGCTTATGCGCTGGTGTTTGTTATCATTATGCTTGGGCTATTAGCGACGGGGCTTGATGATATCACTGCGTTCTCCGCAACAGCTGCATGTTTGAATAACTTAGGCCCCGGGTTGGGTGATGTCGCTGCAAATTATGCCGGCATTTCGGACGCTGCAAAATGGCTACTGGTTGTAGCCATGCTGTTCGGACGTCTTGAGGTGTTCACCATCTTAGTACTGCTGACGCCGACTTTCTGGCGTAGTTAGAAGAATAGGGCGCTTGGTTGGAACAAGCGCTCTACCTCGCGAATGTATTTTTTATCCACTAAGAACAAAATCACATGGTCATCTGCTTGTAGTACAGTGTCGTCATGAGCAATAAGCACTTCGTTGCCGCGTACAATAGCACCGATTGTGGTACCCGGCGGTAACTTGATTTCATCAATTGTTTTACCGATAACTTTGGATGTCTTTTCGTCACCGTGGGCAATAGCTTCGATTGCTTCTGCAGCCCCTTTTCGGAGTGAGTAAGCATTCACTATATCGCCTTTGCGAATAAGCGATAACAACGCTGAAACGGTCGCGCGCTGAGGCGAAATGGCGATATCAATCACGTTATCTTGAACGAGGTCGACATATGCTTGACGCTGAATCAGCACCATTGTCTTCTTCGCGCCTAGCTTCTTCGCTAACATGGCCGACATAATGTTGGCCTCATCGTCGTTGGTTACCGCAATAAACACATCCATATCTTCAATGTGCTCTTCGGTAAGCAATCGCTCGTCGGAGGCATCGCCTTGTAAGATTGTTGTATTCTGCAAGCTTTCGTTAAGTGCTTCTGCTCGTTCTTTGTTATGTTCTATCAGTTTAACGCGATGATTTTCTTCCAGTAATGCCGCCAGCCCAGCACCAACATTGCCGCCGCCCGCAATCATAATGCGACGGTATTGGTTCTCTAGTTTTTGCATTTCTTCCATGACCATGCGCACATAACGGGTATCGGCGATAAAGAAAATTTCGTCGCCCGCCTCAATAATGGTGGTGCCCATGGGTTTAATCGCTTGGCCTTGGCGGAATATTGCGGCAACGCGCGTTTCCACATTCGGCATATGGCTTTTTAACGTTGAAATAGCATGGCCAACTAACTTACCACCGTAATACGCGCGCACAGCCACTAAGCTAGCCCGCCCGCCCGCAAATTCCATCACTTGCAGTGCACCTGGATAATCAACTAAGCGTTTAATGTAGTGGGTAACTTGTTGTTCAGGGGAAATCAGATAGTCAACTGGGATGTCGTCTTTATGGAATAACTTATCTTTGTAGTCGCTATACTCTTGCGAACGAATACGAGCAATGCGCTTCGGCGTACGATACAGTGTGTAGGCAATTTGACATGCCAGCATATTGGTTTCGTCACTTGGCGTTACTGCAATCAACATGTCAGCATCTTCGCAGCCAGCTTGGCGTAGCACGCGTGGATGTGATGCATAGCCTTCAATGGTGCGAATATCGTGAAGTTCAGACAGGGCTTCTAGGCGCGATTTATCCGTGTCTACAACGGTAATATCGTTGTCTTCGCCTACTAGGTTTTCAGCTAACGTACCGCCAACTTGACCGCCGCCTAAAATCACTATTTTCATTTGCGCTTTTCCAGTTTTGCGTAATAAAACCCGTCGCCATCGTGATCGCCGGGTAACCATTGCCACTCTACTGCGCCATCAGGTTTCGTTGCAACTGCTATTGCATCGGTATGGCGTTGTTTAAATGCTTCAATTTGAAGTGTATTTTCTTCTGCCAGTATAGAACATGTAGCATACAATAGTGTGCCACCAGGCTTTAACGTCGGCCATAAGGCATCCAGAATCTGTTGTTGAATAGCAACAAGCTCAGCAATATCACTGTCGCGACGTAACCATTTTATATCCGGGTGTCGACGAATTACGCCGGTTGCCGAGCATGGCGCGTCCAGCAAAATACGATCAAATAACTGTCCGTCCCACCAGTTGGTGTTGGTGGCATCGGCCTCACGTACGTCGGCCTCAAGTTGCAATCGCTGTAAGTTTTCATGAACGCGCTTTAAGCGCTGTGCATCGGCATCAATCGCTAAAACTTGCGCTTTAGGCTGCTTTTCCAAAATATGCGCGGTTTTGCCACCCGGTGCAGCACAACAATCGAGAATACGTTCGCCAGCTTGTGCATCAAGTAACCATGCAGCATGTTGTGCGGCGATATCCTGTACCGATACCCAGCCATCTTGAAAGTGCGGTAGTTGTTGCACATCAATGGCATTCACCAACTGTATGGCGGTTTCTAACGGTGCTTCAGCAACGGCTTCTATATCAGCTTCGCGCAACAGCTCAAGGTATTCGGTACGGTTAGTATGCTGGCTATTAATACGCAACCACATTGGAGCTTGGCCGTTATTCGCCGCAAATATCGACTCTGCTTGGGTTGGATAATGTTGGGTAATTCTATCGGCAAGCCAACGCGGATGACCGTGAAGTAGCGTAGGCTTCGCATTTAATTGCTGTTGCAGTTGTGGTAACTGGCGCTGCAGGCTTCGTAACACACCATTCACCAAGCCTTTTTGCTTACCGCGCTTGAGTAATACGGCCGCATCGACGGTGGCCGAAACGGCAGCATGCTCAGCTGAACCCATATAAACAAGTTGATAGGCACCAACCAGTAATAAACTGTGTAATACCTTTAGCTCACCTTTGAGAGGTTTACTAACTAAAGCGCCAACCATAAAGTTCAGGGCTGGCAAATGACGTAATGTTCCATAAGCCAGCGCTTGCGCCATGCCTTTGTCTCGCGGTGCCAGTTGTCGATTTAAATTCGGCAAAGCCTGGCTGAGCGAGCGGCCTTGCTCAATGACTTGAAACACCGCTTGGGCAGCAACAGCGCGGCTATCGGCTCCGGGGCGCACGTTGGTTTGGCTCATGACTGTACCTGAGGTAGCGATGTGTTTGGTGCAAACCAATCACTACGGCCATTAAGAAAGTCTGTGACAGCCATGGGCTTTTTACCCGCGGGTTGAAGTTCGAGTAAACGGAGTGCTTGATCGGCGGTTTGAACAACAACGCCGTGTTTATCGGCTTTTAAAATTGTGCCTGGCGCTGCTTTCGTGCCTTCAACAACATCGGCTCGCCATACTTTCACAACTTCGCCGTTCGCACAGGTAAGCCAGCAAATTGGCCATGGGTTAAAGGCTCGAACCCATCGTTCAAGGGCTGCGGCAGATTGTTGCCAATCGAGTTGCGCTTCTTCTTTACTCAACTTCTTCGCATACGTTGCTTGAGAATCATCTTGGGCAACAGCTGTGCTTTGCAATTCTTCTAACTGGTGCAGCGCCTTACATAAAGCCGCAGGACCCAACTCAGCAAGTTTTGTATAAAGCGTCGCTGACGTGTCGGTAGGTAAAATAGCTAAGCGAGCCTCAAGTAAAACTGGGCCTGTATCTAGGCCAGCTTCCATTTGCATAACGGCAACGCCCGTTTCTTCATCGCCAGCCCAGAGTGCACGTTGAATTGGTGCGGCACCGCGCCAACGCGGCAGTAGCGAGCCGTGCACATTCACGCAACCAAGTCGCGGCGTATCTAACACAGCTTGCGGCAACAACAAACCATAAGCAACAACAACCATCACATCGGCGTTATAACTTGCCAACTGGGCTTGCGCATCCGCTTGCTTGAAGTTCTCCGGTTGCTCTACCGGAAGCTCATGTTGTAACGCGAATTGTTTAACTGGGCTTGCCTGAAGCTTTTTACCGCGTCCTGCTGGCCGATCGGGTTGCGTATAAACCGCAACCACTTCAATATCGGCATCTTCAATTAATGCCACCAAATGTTGCGCAGCAAAATCTGGCGTGCCGGCAAACACCACCTTCAATTTATTCGGCATGCAAACGCGCTTCTTTTTCGAGTTTTTTACGAATGCGATCGCGTTTTAACGGCGACAAGTAGTCGACGAACAGCTTACCATTGAGGTGATCGAGTTCGTGTTGAATACAAATGGCAAGTAAGCCCTCAGCCGTCAGCGAAAATTCTTCGCCGTTACGGTCAAGTGCTTTCACGGTCACTTTACCAGCGCGTTCAACCTTCGCGTACACGCCAGGGAACGATAAGCAGCCTTCTTCGTTAGTGAAATGGCCTTCTTGTGCTGTAATCTCAGGGTTAACGAACACGAGAGGCTCGTTCTGATCTTCACTACAGTCAGCAACGAATAGGCGACGGTGAATATCAACCTGAGTGGCAGCAAGGCCAACGCCGTTGGACTCGTACATGGTTTCAAACATGTTGTCGATGTCCGCTCTTAGGGCGTCGTCAACGTGCTGAATTGGTTGTGCGACGGTGCGTAATCGCTCGTCTGGATATTTTAAAATTGTTAATTTATTCATAACCTTTCATTCGCTAGTTTCATCTTGCGTGATTTTAACGTAATTTGGGGATGAACACACGGTTTTACAACGGAGCTCAAGATGACCAAATGGCAATTACCGGCGATTGCGCTAATCGGTTTTCTGCTAGGTACACCACTGCATGTTGCCGTGGCGCAGTCGACTACAGCAGAACAAACAAAAGGCGACGTGTTGTCGTTACGTGAAGACGCACCGCAAGAATATGTTGTCAAAAAAGGCGATACGTTGTGGGATATTTCCGAGTTGTATTTAAACGACCCGTGGTATTGGCCTGAATTATGGCGAATTAATGAAGATGTGGCGAACCCACATTTAATTTACCCTGGCGACCGACTACTTTTGGTTTGGGTAGATGGCCGACCGCAATTAACGCGTAAAGAATACCGTGCGTTGTTGCCGCAAGGCGAAGTGAAAGAAAAAGGTGAGCCAATTCCGACGTTTTCTCGTGAAATGCTGGCGCCTTTACTCACTGAACATCGCTTACTGAGTCGTACAGCATTAGATTCGTTGCCGCAAATACTAGGTGATAACCGTGGTGCGCCCCGCGTGAACGGTATGTTGCCAGTATTTATCAAAGGTGCCGTGAAGAAAGCGACTTATAGCGTGTTTACGCCGGCGGAACGTATAGATCAAGGTGAATTACTGCGCTATGTCGGTGATGTCGACATTACTTATAACGGTGGCGAAATTGCCGGAGGCGAACTTAGCCGAATTCAACGCGAAATTCGCCGCGGTGACTACCTGTTGGAAACCAGACCATTGAATATTCCAGAAGTAATCACGCCGGTTTCTGGCGCTGATATGTCTGGACAAGTCATTGCCTCGCTCAACAATCGAAAAGAGCAGGGCAAATACGATGTGGTGGTGTTAAACAAAGGCGCCAAACAAGGCGTAGAAGTTGGCCAGATGTATCAAGCGATTCGTCCAGGTTCAACCATTTTTGTTGAAGGCAAAGAAATCAGCTTGGTGAATTATTATAAACCAGCGGATGACTTGTCACGCTTCTGGCGCAATACCGTTCAGTTACCAGCATCAGCAACAGCAGAAATGATGGTTCTTGAAGTTCAAGAGGACACGAGTTTTGCTATTGTATTGCGTTCACGCGAATGGCTATCGGTAGGTGATTATTACATTCCAAAGCAGCTCTAATAACCATTAGAAACTTGCTTTCATAAACACTGGAGGTTATCAGCATGGATGCTGAAACCGCGACGACGTTGCTGGCGCTTGCCAGTGCGCCGAGCAAACATCGGAAGTTTTTACGTACACTGAGTTCGTTCGAACAAATTGCTGCACACGCGCGCTGGCCGAATGCCAATCTTGTACCGGCGCGCGTTGATAAACTGCAACGGTGGGCGGAACAGCCCAACTGTCATGCTATTCATTTGCGCGACCCGCTATATCCTGAAGCACTAAAACATATTCACGATCCGCCATTGGTTTTGTTTGCACATGGCGACCTAAGCTGCTTGGAAGCGACCAATGTTGCTGTAATTGGCAGCCGTAACGCATCGCCAGTAGGGCAACATACCGCTGACTATTTTGCTCGAGGCCTAGCGCGTTCAGGAGTTGTTGTCAGTAGTGGGTTAGCCGCCGGTATTGATGGCGCTGCGCATCGCGGTGCGCTCGACGAGGGGCGAACTCTCGCAGTGCTGGCCTCTGGCCCTGACATTTATTACCCATCGCGCAATCGTCAATTGCAGCAACAAATCATGCAAGCTGGGTTAGTGGTTAGTGAATTTGCGCCGGGTACGCCCCCAAAACGCGATCATTTTCCGCGCCGAAATCGTATTCTTAGCGGCTTGTCGCAACTGGTTCTTGTTATAGAAGCGAAGCTTTATAGTGGTACGCTCATTACGGCTGGCTTAGCGCAGGACCAGCAAAAGACAATTATGGTGGTACCCGGTTCAATTTGGGACGCTGCCTTTACTGGTAGCTTTAAACTGTTATCTGAAGGAGCGGGCATCGCAGTTTGTGTGAACGATATTCTGCGTGAGTTGAATTTACCAGAATTGCCCCCATCTCAATTGTCAGAAAAACAGCATCAAATAAATTCAACGCGAAGCTTGGCAAACCGCCAATTGTTGGCTAATGTGGGATCAGAGGTCACCTCAATAGACACCATTGTGGCGCGCAGTGGACTGCCGGTTGCGATTGTTACAGAGCAGTTGGTGTTATTAGAACTTGAGGGTAGTGTGATCTCAGTTTCAGGCGGTTATATAAAAATGGGGAGGCGCTAACGATGTTTGATATCCTCATGTACTTGTTCGAGAACTACATACATTCGGACATGGAGGTTGTAGTTAACCACGACGAGCTAACTGACGAACTCACCCGCGCTGGATTCCATCGCCAAGAGATTCATAAGGCACTCGCTTGGTTAGAACGCTTGGCAGACTTACAAGACAGCCAAGCCGCTCCGTATGTAAATAAGTCTGAGAGCAAAAGTACACGGGTCTTCACGACCGAAGAAGTTGCACGACTGGATTGTGCCAGCCGTGGTTTTTTAATGTACCTAGAGAGCCTTGGGGTATTGGATTTCACGACTCGCGAAATGGTTATCGACCGAGTCATGGAACTCGACACCCAACAGTTTACGCTCGATGATTTGAAGTGGGTGGTGTTAATGGTGCTGTTTAATGTGCCAGGACGCGAAGACGCCTATGATCAAATGGAAGGCTTACTGTTTGAGGAACCCGAGGGTTTATTGCATTAAATGACAGATAACTTCTTGGAACCACAGTCGCTGGGCGTGCCTTGCCCCCGGTGCCAGCGTGATCTGCAACTCAAAAAGGGCCGCTACGGTCTATTTGTCGGCTGCAGCGGTTATCCTGACTGTGATTACATGACGGCAGCCGATTTTGATCCCGGCACTGATGCCCCTTGCCCTGTTTGCCAAGCCGGTAAGCTGGTTCAGAAAACGAGTCGCTTTGGTAACTCGTTTTACGCTTGTGACCATTATCCAACATGCAAATATTCGGTGAACTTGCCGCCGGTGGCTCAAACCTGCCCAACCTGTAAATTTCCGCTGCTGCTCAAGAAAAAAACGGCAGCTGGCGAACGGTTGATCTGCGCAAATGATTCCTGTGATTACAAATCTTCGTTAAAATAACGCAACTTTCGGCAATTATCCGGCATATTTACGCATTTGAAGAGATCATCTACATGACTGAACAAACTAATCCATGGTTTTCAGCGAAGCAAGCTTTCGCTAACGGCGAGTTGTTGGCCTACCCAACTGAGGCCGTGTTTGGCTTGGGGTGTGACCCGCGTAACGCCGAGGCAGTGACTAAGCTACTGGAAGCAAAACAGCGGCCACAAGAAAAAGGACTCATTCTTTTGGCTGCTGACTACAGTCAATTAGTTGGTTTTGTCGCAGATCATAAAATTCCACAAGATAAACGTTTCAGTGTGTTCTCAAATTGGCCAGGGCCAGTCACACTATTGTTACCTGCAGCGGAAAATGTACCGGCTTGGTTGCGCGGTGCACATGACCAAATTGCGGTGCGAGTTACTGCTCATGAACCAGCTCGTCAGTTATGTAAAGCATTAGGTAGCGCAATTGTATCCACCAGCGCGAATATTTCAGGGCAACCAGCACTCACTACAGCTGACGATGTACGTTCAACGTTCGGTGATAGTATCGCTTGGGTTATGGATGCACCAACCGGAGGTGCATTAAAACCATCGCGGATTATTGATCCACTCACGCAACAAGTTATTCGGGATTAAGCATGCACGAATCGATGTTAGAACAGGTCAACCACTACTTAAAAGGCCTGCAAGATAGAATCTGTGATGCCTTAGTGCAGGCTGATGGCAAGGGTGCTTTCCAAGAAGAAGCTTGGCAGCGCCCTGGCGGTGGTGGCGGTCGCTCGCGCGTGCTTCGTGATGGCGCAGTGCTTGAACAAGGAGGAGTTGGCTACTCGCACGTGTATGGCGAACAAATGCCAGCGTCCGCAACAGCTCATCGACCTGAGTTGGCCGGCCGCAATTTTAATGCGTGCGGGGTGAGTCTAGTGATGCACCCACGTAATCCCTATATACCCACAAGCCATGCCAACGTTCGTTTCTTCATTGCCGAAAAAGAAGGTGCTGATCCTGTTTGGTGGTTTGGTGGTGGTTTTGACCTCACGCCATTCTATCCATTTGATGAAGACATCAAGCATTGGCATCAAGTGGCGTATGACGCACTCAAACCGTTTGGCGATGAGCTGTATCCAAAGTTTAAGAAATGGTGTGATGATTACTTTTGGCTAAAACACCGTGACGAAACGCGTGGTGTTGGCGGATTGTTTTTTGATGATTTAAACGAGCGCGGTTTTGATGAAAGCTTCGCCATCATGCGGGCGGTTGGTGATGCGTATCTGGACGCTTATTTACCAATTATTGCCCGGCGCAAAGACACGTCATATGGCGAACGCGAGCGCGAATTTCAGCTGTACCGTCGCGGTCGTTATGTTGAATTTAATTTAGTGTGGGACCGTGGCACATTGTTTGGCTTGCAAACGGGTGGTCGTACTGAGTCCATACTGATGTCGATGCCACCTCTAGCGCGCTGGGAGTACGGCTACCAACCAGAACCAGGAAGCCCTGAAGCCAAACTCTATGCGGACTATTTACGTCCACGTGATTGGCTAACAGAACTTTAATCAGTATTAATCATGTGATGCGCCAGTTGCGTGAAGCGTTGGCGCAATTGCATCTTTAACAGCTCATCGTCCACTTGTTCATCAAGCACTTGATACATGCACAGCAACCATTGATCACGTAGTTCGACATCAATGGTAAATGGCATGTGGCGTGCGCGTAGACGAGGGTGCCCATATTTCTCTTCGAATAATTGTGGCCCACCAAACCAACCGCTTAAGAATTCAAAGAACTTTTGCCGAATGGCAGTCATTGGTTGTGGATGTATCGCCAACAAATCTTTTGCGCGCGGGTCACTCTCCATGACATCATAAAATCTTTCAGACATGGCACGAACAGCAGGTTCACCACCAAGTTGGTCATAAATTGATTGTGGGCCTTTGGCTTGCTTGCCCGCACGAAGGAAGTTAAACATGGCGATATTTACTGTTTTTGGGAATCCGGTTGCACATAGTTTATCCCCCCAAATACACCAAGCATTTGCTCAGCAAATTGGGGTAGAGCTCAATTACACGCGCAGTTTAACATCAGTGTCTAGGTTTCGCCGAACGGTAGCAGAGTTTTTTCGCACCGGTGGTGTTGGTGCCAATGTGACGGTGCCGTTTAAGCAACAAGCGTTTGACCTTGTTACCTATGTTACAACACGCGCACAGCAAGCTGGCGCCGTAAATACGCTGGTACCGCTTGGTTACGGTCAGCTGTTGGGTGACAATACCGATGGCATTGGCCTTGTACGTGATTTACAGACGAATTTGCAGCAAAAGCTGACCAACCGTGATGTAATAATCTTAGGAGCGGGCGGGGCTGCGCGAGGCGTCATTGCCCCATTAATTGAGCAAGGCGTTGCTAGCTTAACCATTGCGAACCGAACCATAGAAAAGGCCAACCTGTTGGTTGAACAGTTTGCGCAGCCATCACTTCACGCATGTCGCTTTGATCAGCTTACGATTCCAACCGGGGCACTAGTTATTAATGCAACCAGTGCAAGTTTAAGCGGTCAAAAGCTTCCACTAAAAACCAATGAATTAGCGCATGCGGAATGTGCGTACGACATGATGTATGGTGCGCAGCCAACGGCGTTTATGCAACAAGCGCAACAAGCCGGAATTACGGCAGTGCACGATGGTTTAGGTATGTTGGTTGAGCAAGCAGGAGCGGCGTTTCAGATGTGGCATGAAGGCGCTGAGCTAGATACTCTAAAAGTCATTCAGAAGTTACGCGAATCGATAGGTGAGTAAGATTTAATCACGTAAAACAATATCAGGACTGAGGTCGACATCGCCCTCATGATTGACACAGGCAAACTCACTGCCACGACGTACAACCGCCAGCGGACCGTCTTCCGTATTTCGAATAAAGGCCAAATCGAAGCCAAACTTTTGCAGTTGATACACGCCAAACTTTTGGTCCATTGACAATCGGTCCCACCACTCTGATTGATTCAGAGCAATACGGCGCCGCTCAAACTCTTCGAGTTGGCGTAGCTCTTCTTTTGTCAACTTCATCGATTCTGTTTCCATTAGGACCACGTTTGGTTAAGTATTAAACAGTCGCTTACATGATATATATAGTACTCATTCAACACTAGTCCAGATTGCTTTTGCAAGAACTATGACAAGCAGTATATAGAAAAAGTAAGACAATGTTGATTCCTTTTGCGCATATGGGTTTTTGATAACGCGCAAAAATTGTTCTAAGAAAATTGCATTTGGCACTGGCAATCGCTGTTTAATGTGATAGTCTTCTAAATCGATTCGGCAAGAATTGAATCAGCACGCAGTTACCTTCCATGTATGTGCTAAAAATCAGTTTCCACAACTGAACAAAAATAAGAATAAAACGCAGTCAGGGATTCAGACATACTCCGAAACCCTTGTTTTTCAAGACGTTTTCAAATTCTACTTCACCAGAGATCTATGATCTTTCACTGGTGCGATTGATCGTTTTCAACAGACTTATCCACAGCCTTTGCACAGTATACTAATCTCCTCAAGTGGCGAAGAATTCGAAGCTGTGGCATGCTACACAGCAACTCTTAGCAGCAAATTTTTGAGATTGCATCCATGGCATCAGCTACACCATCAGTACCCGAAAATCCATTCATTCTCGTTGACGGTTCGTCTTACTTGTTCCGGGCCTTTTACGCGCCACCACATTTAACGAATTCTGCTGGGGAACCAACGGGCGCCATTTATGGTGTGGTGAACATGCTGCGCAGTCTACTGAAGAAGTATAAGCCGTCGCATATGGCGGTGGTGTTCGATGCGAAAGGTACGACATTTCGTAATGAAATATACGCAGAGTACAAAGCCCATCGTCCGCCAATGCCGGACGACTTGCGTCAGCAAATTGAACCATTACATAAAATCGTCAAGGCGTTGGGGTTACCACTTCTGTGTATTGATGACGTGGAAGCTGACGATGTCATAGGCACATTAGCTGAGCAGGCGAGTAAGGAAGGCCGCTTCACCTTAATTAGTACGGGCGATAAAGACATGGCGCAGTTGGTAAACGACCATGTCATGCTGATTAACACCATGACGGATACGTTACTGGATTACGACGGGGTGGTGGCAAAATACGGTGTGAAGCCGGAACAAATGATCGACCTTCTGTCGTTGATGGGCGACAGCTCAGATAACATTCCAGGCTTGCCAAAAGTGGGTGAGAAAACTGCTTTGGCAATGCTCCAAGGCATGGAATCTATCGATGCCATGTTGGCTGACCCTGATGCGATTGCGAAACTTGATTTTCGTGGCGCCAAATCCATGCCCGATAAACTCCGTGAAAACCAGGATATACTGTTGATGTCGCGCGAGTTGGCGACCATTAAGCTTGATGTTCCGCTTGAGTTCCGACCGGATCAGCTGACCATTGAACCATCTAATCGCGATGAGCTCATCGAACTCTACAAATTATGTGAGTTTCGCCGTTGGTTAGCCGAGATACTGGATGAGGGAGCGGCTACCGACCAGGCGTTGGGAGAAGCGAGCCCATCGACTACAGCAAATGAAACGCCAGTAAGTCATGACGATTATGAAACAGTAACAACGAAGGAGCGGTTTGAGCACTGGGTAAAACAGCTAGAGCAGGCTGAATTCTTTGCGTTCGACACCGAAACCACCAGTTTAAATTATATGGAGGCTGAGCTTGTTGGCCTCTCATTTGCGATGAAGCCGGGACAAGCCTGCTATATACCTGTGGCACATGACTATCCGGGTGCTCCTGACCAACTTGACCGCACATGGGTACTCGAACAATTGAAGCCGTTACTTGAATCGGAGCAACCGAAATTAATTGGTCAGAACTTAAAATATGACAGCCACATTTTGCGCCGTTACAACATTCGTGTTGGTGCCATACACAACGACACCATGCTGGCATCCTATGTCTTCAACAGTGTCGGCTCGCGTCATGATATGGACACGTTGAGCTTGCAGTACTTGGGGCATAAAGCCATTTCATTCGAGGATATTGCCGGCAAAGGCGCCAAGCAACTCACCTTTAACCAAATTGGACTAGAGCAAGCTGCGCCGTATGCAGCTGAAGATGCTGACGTGACGCTTCAGTTACATCACAAGTTGTGGCACGAAGTGAGTCAGGTAAAAGAACTATTGAGTGTGCTGCAAACCATTGAGCTGCCGTTATTACCCATTCTTGTGGAAATGGAGCAACGCGGCGTGCAAATTGATGCGCCGTTGCTGGCGAAGCAAAGTCACGAAATAGCCATGGAACTTCAGCAACTTGAAAAAGCGGCTTACGACATTGCTGGAGAAGAATTTAATTTGAGTTCAACGAAGCAATTGCAGACAATTTTGTTCGAGAAGCTGCAGTTGCCGATTCTGAAAAAGACCCCAAAAGGGGCTCCATCGACTGCTGAAGAAGTGCTGCAGGAATTAGCGCTCGATTATCCGTTGCCAGATGTAATTATGCGGCACCGCGGCTTAAGCAAATTAAAATCAACGTACACGGATAAATTGCCAAAGATGGTGAATCCGCGCACGCACCGTATTCATACGTCGTATCATCAAGCGGTGACGGCAACAGGGCGTTTATCATCGAGCGACCCGAACTTACAAAATATTCCGATTCGTACCGAAGCTGGTCGTCGTGTTCGTAAAGCATTCACCGCACCGGCTGGCTATAAAATTATGGCCATTGACTATAGCCAAATTGAACTGCGCATCATGGCGCACTTGTCGCAAGATCCGGCGTTGGTGGAAGCTTTTTCGAAAGGTCGAGACATTCACAAGGCGACCGCATCGGAGGTGTTCGGTGTAGCCCTAGAGCAAGTAACAAGCGAACAACGTCGCCGCGCCAAAGCGGTTAACTTCGGATTGATTTACGGTATGTCAGCGTTTGGTTTGGCGCGTCAGCTTGATATTCCGCGCCAAGAGGCGCAGGACTATATGGATAAGTACTTCGATCGCTTTCCAGGCGTATTGAAATATATGGAAGACACGCGCGCGCAAGCGAAACGAGACGGCTACGTAGAAACAATCTATGGACGCCGTTTACAGCTACCTGAAATTAAGTCGCAAAATGGTATGCGTCGCAAAGCGGCTGAGCGAGCTGCAATCAATGCGCCGATGCAAGGTACCGCAGCCGACATTATTAAACACGCAATGATTGCCGTGGCCGACTATATAACCACGCAGGTGCCGAAACAAGATTTGTACATGATCATGCAAGTGCATGATGAATTAGTATTTGAAGTGCGTGAGGATAAAATTTTTGAGTATCAGAAGAAGCTCGTAGAAATCATGGAGCACGCTGCGGAACTTAAGGTACCGCTTATTGCCGAAGCGGGTGTTGGGAATAACTGGGACGAGGCACATTAAAAAATTTTTCAGAAATTAAAAATTTTTTTGAACTATTTTTTATACCGCCAGTCTGAATCAGTGAAAGGCGCATTAAACGAATCGAGTTCGTTTGTCATTACCTTTCTGAGATGTTCTCTCCCTGGATTGTAAGAACTTTTGCCCGGCTTTATGCCGGGCTTTTTCTTTTCTGAAGCCTAAGTTTAGGCAGTTGGTGCGACGCGAGGCTTACGAGCCCGACGATTGGCAATAAATACCCCAGTTAGAATGGCCGCCATACCAAGGGCATGCTCTACCAAGAAGGGCTCGCCATCAATTATCCCAAGTATTAGCGCCACAATCGGAATAAGATAAGTGACAGAGCTTGTGAATGTGGTGTCCGTCATTTTTACAACCGTATTAAAAATCACCAACGCCATTGCCGTACCGACAACGCCGAGTATCAAAACAGCTGTTAGCGAGAAGTAGGCGTCGGGTTGCGAGCCAAGTTGCTCAACAAACGTTGTTGCGAACAGCAAGTAGATTAACGCCGGCGGCGCGACTAAAAATAAACTCACCCCAGTAATAGTTAAGGCACCCAAATCAGGAATATGATGCTTAATGAGATTGAGGTTAATGCCATAGCAAATGGTTGCAACAATGATCAGTAGTGCATAGGCATTGAACTGGAATTCACCGTTAGCGTTGGCGGTAATTAGAATCACCGTACCGGCTAACCCAATAAGCACCCCAACCCATTGCTGTACCGCGACAATTTGATGAAAAACCAGCACCCCAATGAGCAAGGTAGCCAACGGGGTAAATGTATTTAGAACGCCGGTAACACCGCTGGGTAATTGTGTTTGCGCAAAAGCAAACAAGAAAGCCGGAATAAAGCTACCAACTAAACCCACTGAAATGAGCTTCGGCCAGTGATGGCGTTGCACGGTCTTAAAACGTCGCATTAAAAATGGCAGTAACACGAAGCCTGCAGAGGCAATACGAAGAGCGGCAAGTTGATCAGGACGAAAGGCAATGAGACCTTTTTTAATCAGAATAAATGAGCTGCCCCAAATCATTGCGAGCAGCAACAGCAGTAACCAAGCTTTTAGTGGTGGTGTTTCATTCTGCTGCATCGGCGCTAACCGTTACTTCTGCCGGCGTGTTCAGCCAGTCGGAAAGAATCACCTCAACCTGCGGTAGGCCGATTTTATTATGGGATGAAAACATTTCAACTTGTACGCTATCACCGAATACTAACGCTGCTTCGCGAGCCTGAAGTAACGTACTCTTACGTTGACCAGGTTTCAGTTTGTCCGCTTTTGTTAGCAATACCAGAACCGGAATACCGCAGTCAGTTGCCCAATGCAGTAAATCCTGATCGGTATCACGGTATGGATGACGAATATCCATCAATAATACAAGGCCACGCAGCGACTGGCGTTGCTGTAGGTATTCACTAAGTGCTTGGTTCCACTTTTCTTTAACGGCCAAAGGTACTTTGGCATAGCCATAGCCTGGCAAATCGATTAAGCGCTTATTCGGTTGCACTTCAAAAACGTTGATTAGCTGTGTGCGACCAGGTGTTTTACTGGTGCGAGCTAACGCTTTCTGGCGCGTGATGGTGTTCAGTGCGCTTGATTTGCCGGCGTTTGAGCGACCTGCAAAAGCAATTTCGACACCTGAATCTTCAGGCAATTGTCGAATATTTGCGGCACTCGTGATAAATTTTGTGGGCTGAAAGTTTAACGTGGTATTCATAAACGTATTGTGCGACCTCATTTGAAACCACATAGTAGCATGATTAGACGTTTAATCCTTACAACTTTTGTGTAAAATAGCGTCTGTTACAACTACCCAGAGCAGAGATATCGATCATGAAAAAAATCGCAATGTTCGTAGGCCTGTACCTTGGCTTGACCGGTGTTGCCATGGCAGCAACTGGCGATGCGGAAGCAGGACAACAGAAATCCGCTGTATGTGCTGCGTGTCACGGGCCGGATGGTAATGCACCATCTGATATGTATCCGAAAATTGCTGGTCAGCACGAGAGCTACCTGTTCAAGCAATTAAAAGATTATAAGCTAGCTGCCGAAACGGGCGGCGAACAGGGGCGTGTAAACGCGATCATGCAGGGACAAGTTATGATGTTGAGTGAGCAGGATATGGCTGACTTAGCAGCGTTTTACTCTGGCCAAGAAATGGAAGGTGGTTCTGCCCCAGAAGATGTCATTGCTGTAGGTAAGAAACTGTTTGTTGCCGGTGATGAGTCTCGCGGTATTGCAGCATGTGCAGCGTGCCATGGTCCTCGTGGTGACGGGATGGCACTAGCTAACTTCCCAGACATTTCGGGGCAACATGCAGCCTATACCAAGCAACAGCTTGAGTTGTTCCGTAGCGGCGAGCGCGCGAATGATATGAACAATATGATGCGTGACGTAGCGAGCAAACTGACCGATAAAGACATCGAAATTCTATCTCAGTACATTCAAGGCTTGTACTAAAATAGGCTAGAAAAGGCAGCGAGAGCTGCCTTTTTTGTTTTTTTGTTGCAAAAAAAACGTAAGAAAAGCCCTATAAAATCGCGGGTT
>NCJS01000268.1 GCA_002279005.1 Idiomarina sp. 34-48-12
AAATCGCAGACAGTGCAAACGCCTTCTGGTCCTGTGCAGCGCGTTGAGTTAGCACTAGATGCCAACCACAAACAAGTTCGTGCTGCCCGTTTTGCACACACTATTGAGGCAGCAGCACGAGAATTTGGCCTGGATGCTAATTTGCTCTATGCCATTATGGAAACAGAAAGCCATTTTAATCCCTTCGCTGTTAGTCGCACCGGTGCGTTAGGGCTTATGCAAATTATGCCAGAACGAGCTGGACGAGATGCGATGAAGTTATTAACGGGAGTGAGCAGAGCACCGACTCAAGCGGAGTTAATCGATCCAAAAACGAATATTCGTTTGGGTGCGGCTTATGTAGCTCTACTTCAACAACATTACTTAAAAGCGATTGAACACCCACGTAGTCGTGAATATGCTGTTATTGCGGCTTACAATGGTGGGGCCAGTCGTGCTATCGCGGTCTTTTCTGATAATCCACCACAAGCTATGCGTAGCATCAATGCATTACCACCTCAAATGGTGTATGATTCAATCAAAAGACGTCATGCCAGTGCAGAGACGCGAGGCTACCTAGAGAAAGTTACCACAGCGAAAAGTCGCTATAGCAATAGGGTGTAGAATGTTTGACGGAAAATCGATTCTGATTACTGGGGGGACTGGTTCTTTCGGTAAAAAATATGTAAAAACATTGTTAACGCATTATTCGCCTAAACGCCTCATCATTTTTTCGCGTGACGAATTAAAACAGTTCGAGATGCAGCAAGAATACAATCATCCGTGTATGCGCTATTTTTTAGGTGACGTGCGCGATAAGGATCGCTTGAAGCAAGCCATGCGCGGTGTCGATTACGTTATTCATGCCGCTGCGCTTAAACAAGTTCCCGCTGCGGAATATAATCCAACTGAGTGTATTCGTACCAATATTCACGGCGCTGAAAATGTCATTCATGCGGCGCTTGAAAATGATGTTGAAAAAGTGATTGCTTTATCAACAGATAAAGCAGCCAATCCCATCAATCTCTACGGTGCCACTAAGTTGGCTTCAGACAAGCTATTTGTCGCTGCTAATAACATTGCGGGTGGCAGACGAACGTCATTTAGTGTCGTTCGCTATGGTAACGTAGTTGGTTCACGTGGTTCTGTTGTGCCTTTTTTCGAAAA
>NCJS01000269.1 GCA_002279005.1 Idiomarina sp. 34-48-12
GCGTGACCGAGCGCAGGAGGATCTGATCAACGCCGAGCACCGGATCAGTGAATACCAGTCCCGCCTTGGCGTACCCTTCGAGTTGCAAGGCGAACTCGATGCCAAGCTGGCGGAACTGGCCGCGATCGACAAGGCGTTGGCCGCCACGGAGAGCGATGCCAACACCGGCGCGGTTCCGAACGCGAGCGGGGCAGGGGACCAACCGATTATGAGTCGGCTGCTCTAACCACTGAGCTAAGGGGCCATTACAGGAAGGTGGTTAATCCCGTAGGATTAACAAAGCGGGCGCAAGTATATGAAATTTCGACCCGCTTGTCATGACCCCGAATGGGGTTTTTTATAGGTTTATGTGGTAGAAATCGGCGGCGTTGCCAGCGAAAACTTTATCAATGGCTTTGTCATCACCGAGTGCTTCGCACACGGTTTCGATATCACGCACGTTAAACGGTCGCTCGGCACGTGTTGATGGCAAATCAGTACCAAACATTAAGCTTTCAGGGTTAATGGCGTAGATGGCTTTCACCGCCTTGGCAACATCTACCTCGGTGCGTCCGAAGCCCGATGCTTTAATATGAACCCCATTGTCTGCGAGCTTCTGAATTTGTGATAAGCCAGAGCGTGCCATGCCCAAATGGTCAACAGACACTTTCGGAAGCTTCAACAGCTTCGGCATCACTTCATCTAGTTCGCGGCTATCCACATAGATTTCTAAATGCCAGCCGGCTAAATCCCAAATACGTTGGCCAAAGTCGACCAAGTTATCAAGACCACTGACCACCCGGCGTTTTAAGTTTACGCGAATGCCGCGAATGCGGTGGTCGCGCAGCTTCAAAATTTCTTCATCCGAGACACTGCTTGGTAAGTTGGTGATGCCAACAAACTGCTCGCCCATATCAGCTAGGGCAGATTTTAAGTAGCTTTGGTCGAAGCCCTGAACAGAGCCCGACACAATCACTCCACCACGAATATTAAAATCTTTGGTGCGGTGGCGATAATCTTCAATGGAAAACGGCGCAGGCAGAAAGCCTTGATTCTCTATCAACGGAAATGAATCGTTATAGATATGAAAATGGGCATCGATAATTCGACGCGGTTGCTGTATTTCGGTGTTGTTCTGATCAACTGCGATCATATTTCATCC
>NCJS01000030.1 GCA_002279005.1 Idiomarina sp. 34-48-12
TGCCACAATCAGGGTCAATATTTTCTAAATTAATAGTAGGCGCAAACCAATTGTCATGCATCATATTGATGCTAGCCCAAGCCTCTATGACACCACAGGCTCCAAGGGTATGACCCAAATAACTCTTAAGTGAGCTAATTGGTATTCGTGAACCGAAAACAGCTTCAGTTGCTTGGCTTTCAGCAATATCACCGCGATTAGTAGCCGTGCCGTGCGCATTCACATAACCTATGGCTTCGGGCTGCAAGTTTGCATCTTCAAGCGCAAGGCGCATGGCAATTTCCATGGTTGCGGCAGTCGGCTGAGTTACATGTGCCCCGTCGGTGTTCGTTCCAAACCCAACCAGTTCAGCATAAATGGTGGCGCCACGCGCTTTGGCATGCTCAAGCTCTTCTAATATAAAGGTTCCAGCACCTTCGCCAATAACTAAACCATCGCGGTCGCGGTCAAATGGGCGTGGTGTTGCTTCAGGGTGTTCATTGGCGGTGCTTGTTGCGTACAACGTATCGAAAACCACGGCCTCTGACGGGCACAGTGCCTCGGCGCCGCCAGCGACCATAATCTGCTGTTTGCCATATTTTATTGCTTCATATGCATAGCCAATAGCCTGCGACGACGAAGTACATGCCGAGCTGGTGGTATGCATGCGGCCTTTTAGGCCAAAAAATACGCCCACGTTAACGGCAGTCGTGTGGCCCATACTTTTGATGTATGTTGTGGCATTAACACCTGTCATATCACTGTTTGCGAGCATATTCCCAAACACAATCATTTCATCAGTGCCACCGGTTGAAGAGCCGTAGGCAATACCGCAGCGCCCATCACGTAGGGTAGGATCATCTAACAACCCAGCGTCAGTAAGCGCTAACTCAGTGGCGCGCGTTGACATGACGCTCACGGTACTCATTGAGCGTACGTCCTTACGTGAGTAATGCTTTGGGCGTTTAAATGGGGGGTGTATTGGCGCTGCAAGGCGCGTATTCAACCCTTCAAAGCGGTTCCATTCAGGCATGGTTGTTACCGCATTTTTGCCTTCGGCTAAGCGATTTTTAAAGTCTGTCCAGTTATCACCAAAAGCAGTTAAACAACCGAATCCAGTTACCACTACGCGTTTCATTACACTAACCCACCGTTTACAGAAAACACTTGCCGCGTAATGTATGCAGCAGAGTCTTGGAATAAATAACCCACTAATCCGGCAACTTCTTCTGGTTTGCCAGCGCGTTGCATAGGAACCATCGACATGATGTACTCTTCGTGCTCGAGCTGTTCTGTCATATCGGTTTCAATTAACCCAGGGGCCACACAGTTTACGGTTATTTTTCGCTTAGCAAGTTCTAAGGCAAGCGCTTTAGTTGCGCCAATTAAACCTGCTTTTGAGGCGCTATAATTAACTTGTCCGCGATTACCCGCAATACCTGAAACCGAAGCAATAGTAACTATGCGACCACCTTTGCGAGTTCGAATCATTGGCATAATCAGTGGCTGCAGTATGTTATAAAAGCCATCGAGGTTGGTGTGAATAACAGAATCCCAGTCGTCTTCGGTAAGTGCAGGGAAGGCGCCGTCACGGGTAATTCCGGCATTACACACAACGCCATAATAGGGGCCGCGTTCTGCTATGTCAGCCTCAATGGCGGCAGCAGCAGCGGCACGGTCGCTAACGTCAAAGCACAATAGGCTGGTGTTACGGCCAAGTTCATTAATTTGGTTGACCACTTGTTGGGCCGAAGCGCGATCACTGCGACAGTGAATGGCAACGTCAAACCCATCAGCCGCTAGTTGCAGTGCAATGGCCCGTCCAATACCCTTTCCAGAGCCGGTGACTAGAACTCGTTTATTCATAGTTTTCCTCAATAAATGCTGCCTCGTCGGGGGGCTGATATACATTCAGGCGCGCTTCTGCAACCGTGCTGCCATTGTGTTCAATACGGCAACCGAAAACGCTTAACCCCGATGGCTCGGCATGAATTTCTTCAGCAAAAATGTCATAACATTCGCCTGTTTTAAAGGCTTCAATGCTACACGTATATTTTCGCGAGCCAAGTAAGAAGCCAATTTTAATTGGCTCATCGCGTAGCCGATTACGGTAGCCGGCTGCCGCAGCTATGGTTTGCGCCATAAGCTCTACTCCAGTATGGGCCGGTAAACCGTTTAGCTGCTCACGATAAAAAAGGTTGTCAGCACTGATCACCGCTTGGCAATGCGCGTGCAGATCGGTGCCGCTGACAAATTTATCGATTAAACGCATAGGCGCTTCGTGTTTGATAAGTTGGTTTAAGGAAACCATGTTAATTTGAATCTCCAGTTGGCTTGCGGCTGAGCACGAGTGCAACGTTATTACCACCAAAAGCAAATGAATTGCTTAAACAGTAGCGCAGTGGCATGCCGGGCTGCTGATGTTGGTGCAACTGTATAGGCGGTAGGTCTGCGTCAACTTCACCATCCCATACATGTAGTGGTAACTCGCCGGTATTTTCGGTTAATGCTAACCAGCATAGAGCTGCTTCAATAGCACCAGCTGCACCAAGCGTGTGGCCGGTAATAGCTTTGGTGGAGCTTGCTGGTACTTGGGCGGCACCAATAATGGTTATAGCGCGACTTTCCATGGCATCATTGAGCGGGGTGGCGGTGCCATGTAGGTTAATATAATCGAGCTCAGCAGCGGTAATGTTAGCCTCCGCTAGGGCCGCACTAATGGCTGCAATAGCACCGCGACCAGCGGGTTCAGGAGCAGTCATGTGATAAGCGTCAGAGCTATGCCCAGCCCCAGCGAGTTCTACGGCTTTCGTGTTTGTGCCTAGTAATTCACGGGTAGCTAAGAACAAAGCGGCGCCCTCGCCGATATTGATGCCATCACGATTTTTACTAAACGGTTGGCAGTAACCTGAGGAGGTTGATTCAAGCGCAGCAAACCCATTTAAGGTGAGTCGACATAATGAATCAACACCACCGACAATAACGGCATCAACAATATTGGCGCGCAGCATATTGCGTGCACTCATTAGCGCCCGAGCGCTGGATGAACAGGCAGTTGAAATGCTATAGCATGGACCGGTCACACCCGCAGCCCAAGCAATATAGTCAGCCGGAGCCGACATCTCTTGCATCGAATAATTAAAGTGCTCCGGTAGCTCTTGGTGTTGTTGAAAGTGCGCTAGGGCGCTCTCACCTTCGCGTATACCCGAGGTACTGGAACCAATGACAACACCAATCCTTTCCGCGCCGTAGCGTTCTTTCACTTGGGTCACAGCGTCTTGAATTTGCTGGTAGGCAGCTGCAGCAAGCTGGTTGTTTCGGGTTGCCATGTGCGCTGGTAATTGGCTTAACGACGGCAAGGCTTCGTCGGCTACTTGCCCAGCAATTTGTGCCGCGCCATTATTTATTGCCAAATCACTCATGACCATGCCAGCACGTGAGCCAGATACAGCAGCTTGCCATACATGCTGGGCATTATTCCCAAGCGCACAAACAATGCCAAGATGGTTAAGTAGCATAAGTTATTCGCCTTTTGACTTCGTGGTAAAAGCTTGTTCGTCAAGTAATTCAAGCTTGAGTGTGTAGCCGCGTACCTTATTTGCAATGGTGACAAGGTTAGTATGAGCTTGGGCCTGCCAAATAACCTCACCATTGTTGGTCACCACGCTGCGCTCTGCTTCGTGGCTAACTAGCCGAGCATTATGTAAGTGGGAGTTTACGGTAGCAAGTGGCCAGCGTTGTAACTGTAAATCGGCAACGATGGCTTGTGCTAGCCGTTTGTCATCGAATGGCTCGATACCGCTAGCCGCAATTGGCTTGCCGGGTGTTAAGAACACGCGCCAGAGCTCTTGCCCAAGCGGCGACAAACCGATGACTGTAACTTCACTATCACTTAAATAGCTGCTAATTAAAAACACTTGTGGCGTATGCTCTGCATGAGACCAAGTTACTTGATGCAGCTGCTGTATTGGCTCACCAGGCCATGAGCTTGCCAAATCTAACTTTGCAGTTGCATTCAGTGGCACCCGCTCCAATTCAGGCACGGTTGCACACGCCGCCAGTAGGCAGAATGACAATGTTAAAGTAATTCGCTTTAACCAGTAGTGCATGCAGTTAGTAGCCATGAGTTTATTCAGGCGACACGGGCTGGCAAAGTTCTGCTAACACACCCAGCCGGCGCTCACTTTCACGCACGTATGGGTTGCTTTCATCCCACGCGTAACCTGCCAAAATAGAGCAAATCATTGCCTTTACTTCGGGGTGTTGCTGTTTAAAGTAAATAACGTCTTGAAAGCGCGTATCGTACCAACCTTTTACAAAGGTGTGAAAGGTTGAAATGCCCTTGCGTAAACGTGCGCTATATTCGTTTTCCCAGTCTACCTGCTCGCCATTTAGCTCACGTATGACCAAAGGCACCGCAATAGATGACGACTTCATGGCTATGGTCACGCCTGACGAAAAGACCGGATCGAGAAACTCGCCGGCATTGCCAAGCAAGGCGAAGCGATCACCATATAATGTGCGTACATTTGCCGAATAACCGGTAATGAATTGTTCAGGGCGAGTTACTTCACAATCACCTAGTACTTTACGCAAATAAGGCTCTTCATTCACACGCTGCCATAAGGCATCTTTAGCGTCTTTATTGTGCGCGAAAAATTCAACGCCACCTACCACACCAAGGCTGGCGGTGCCGTCGGCAAAAGGAATGGTCCAAAACCAAATTTCTGGTTCATCAGGGTGTGTGGTGATAAGAATTTTTTGGCGATCAAACCGGCCGCCAGTCAAATCGGTTTTTACATGGCAAAATGCAGCCTGGCGTACTGGAAAATCTGAAGGGTATTCAAGATCAAGTAGCCGTGGAAGTACCCGCCCAAAACCGCTTGCGTCTAACAAATAGCGGCCTTTAATGTGGTATTGCTGGCCATCAGCATCATGTTCAACGGTTACTGAAACATAGTCAGCGTTATCAAAATTGACGGCTTGAACGGTAAGCCCATGGTAAACTTCAGCGCCAAACTCCGCCGCACCCTCTATGAGTAGTTTATCGAAGCGTTCGCGTTTTACCTGATATGTAGTGCCTGGGCCGACCGATGATTTTTTCTGAAAGTCAAAATTGACGTGCTCGCCGTTATGATAGAACGCTGCGCCATCTTTAAATTGAAAGCCAAGCTCGTCAGCATGTTTAACAACGCGTTCAAGCAGGCCCGCTTCGTCTAAAAACGCCATGCATTGGGGTAATAAACTCTCGCCAATAGAAAAGCGTGGAAAGTGTTGACGCTCGAGCACCAATACTGACTTCCCAGCTTGAGCAAGCAACGCTGCAGCAGTTGCGCCTGCAGGGCCGGCGCCAATAATCACGACATCATATAAAGACTGTTTAAATTCCATCTCGTTTCCCTAATGCTATTTTTTATTTGTTATAAGTGGCGTAAGTAACGCACTAAAAAGTACGCCCCACAACACGACGTGGCCAAAAGCTGCTATTGCAGGGGTTGAACTAAAACTAAGCACGCCAAAGGCAATAGCTGTAGTGAGTGCTGAAAGTGACAGAGCTTGTAAAACGTGCTCACGGTGCACATTGCTGGCACAAAAAATTCCATAATCTAAGCCAAGTACCACAACCAATATGGCGCCGACAAAATGGAATACATTTAATGATTGCGCTACCAAGGCCAAGCTAAGTGCGCCCCCTAAAGCAATAATTATAATCGAAATAACTTGTGTGCTTAGTGCTATGCGCTGTGCTAGTGAAGCCTGTGATTTAATGCGCAAGGCTAATACAACCCAGGCTAAGCCAATAAGTGCAATTAACCACCATTGTAGTTGTACACGGTATTGACCAAGCGCTGAAGAAGCCTGGGTTAACGGGTTAAAATGTTCAGCATGAGCAATTTCTTGAATATACGACGTAAGTTCTGGCTGCACACCACTTAAACGAATAACACCTAAATAGCCCTTTGTGCTTTCTGGGTAGACAAATAGCGACGCTAAAGGGTGGTTTAACAACGCTGACCATGGTTGCGCTTCAGGTTGTACAGGCACGGTAATACCGAGCCAATGCAAATAATCAGCACCTGCAGATGTCTGCCATAACTGGTGCTGTAACTGCTGCAATTCATGTTGTTGTTGCGGCGGCTGCACGTAATCGAAAAAACTTTGCCAACGCGTAATGAGCCCTTGTGCTTGCCATTGTGGTAATAGGTTCGCAACGGCGGCGTAGCGCTGCAGCATAACTTCTGCAGAGTTGCCGTGAATGAGCAAAACGTCGGCGTCGAAATGGGTGGCAGTAACGCGTCGAATTTGCTGTTCTTGCTGAACTAAATTGGGCGGTGAGCTGGCAAGCTGCCGCACTGAATCGTTGGCAACAAATTGGCTATTCATAATTAACCCCACAACTATAGCAACTAGGGGTAACCAATACTGCGGGCGAAATTGATG
The DNA here is from genome assembly GCA_002279005.1 of Idiomarina sp. 34-48-12. Taxonomy (GTDB): domain Bacteria; phylum Pseudomonadota; class Gammaproteobacteria; order Enterobacterales; family Alteromonadaceae; genus Pseudidiomarina. The sequence continues at coordinate 6,421 of NCJS01000030.1, forward strand.
CAGCCGAGCGTAACCCCTAGCAAGTTGATGGTGCAAACGCCCCCAATTGGGGTGTGTTGGCGTATTGAGTTGAAAACGCGGCACGCAGTAAACCACTAGGGTTAATACCGTGGCTAATGCTGCAGCCATAAATACACCCAGTTGCTGTAGCAAGGGCAGTGCTAGAAAGGTCAGCAGAATGTAACCGGCTATGGTTGTTATACCACCTAACCAAAGCGCAGGCACAATGGCTCGCCAACTTTTCTCGCCGTGACTTGCTGCAATGCAGGCATGGAAAACATAGTCGATGCACAAGCCAATAATTGTGGTGGCGAACACCAACATCAGCACGTGCGGCGAGTCGAACAACCAAAATACTGCACTAAACCCTGCTGCAGAAGCGGTAGTGAGCACAAACAAGGTAAAAGCTAAATGGCGTAGTGAACGAAAAACACCAACTAACATAATCAACACAAATAGCATGGAAAGGCCGCCAAACAGCGACATTTCGTGTTTTGCTTGGTTGGCGGCGGCAGCGGCATGAAAGATAAAGCCACTACGGGCGAGCTCTACCGCAGGAAATTGCTGCTGAATACCTTGCAGCTGTAGCTCAACACGCTCAACAACGCGTTGCGCTTCGGTTTGGCTCAGTGCATCGGCGCCGCTGGTTAATACTAAAAGTATTTCATTGTTTTGTTGGCCGGAGCGCAGGTAAAGCGGGGCTTCGTAGTGGAAGCCCACAAGCATATCAGGCAGTTGTTCGACGTAGCTTTGCGTTAATAAAAGCGGGTCGTGTTGTAAGTCTACCCATATTGGGCTGGGCTGCTGTAGCCTCTGCTGAGCTGCCGTAATTAGCTGCTCAGGTTGGTTTGCTAATTGGTCATAGGCGGCAGTTGGCCCGAAACTTCCAGCATGTGCTTGATAAAAACTAATCAACGACTCTATTGCCAACTGTTCATTGGGCTTAATGGCGGGTTGCTCAGCCGCTAATTGCGGTAATACGCGCTTGCGCAGATGGGCCACCAGCGATTCAGACTGTTCGGCTGGAATGTGTAGCCACAATAAAAACTGCTGTTCATTGGGTTGTTGGCTATTTTGGTACGCTTGGTGCAGCGGGTTAGTGTCTTGTGGCAAGGTATGCAACAAGCTGCTTTGCCACTGTACGTGGCGATTGCCAACGACGAGCAAAATAACGAGTAGGCTGATGGCTAAAACAAGCTTGATGACCGTTGCACGCATTTGATGTTAATCACTTTTAACCGAAGTTGGCGACTTTGGTGTAAGCGCAATCACACTGTTGTTGCCATTCACTTCATAGAGTTTAATTCGATTAAGCTGCGGCGAGCCACAGGTATCGATGTGGGTGATAAATTGGCTAAGTGGCTTTGCTTGCGGGGTCAACACAGCGCATTCGCCGTTAATTGTTACCTTAAAGTGCGTGTTAATCTTGTCCAGATCGCCAGCCAGAACAGCAAGTAATAACTGAGCAATGACCTCGCCGCCACGTATTTGCGTTTCACTCTGGGTGTCAACAATACCCGCTGCCGTTATTTGCAAACTTTGCGCAATGGGTTTTTTAGTTTCCCAATGAATGCTGTCATTATTAATGAGCAGTTCACCACTACTCGTTAAAGGCCGGGGTAAACCCTGAATAGTGCGCTGCTGGATAAAACTATAATGCGCCGGCAATGGCACTTTTTGTGCAGCCATAAATGTTTCTATGCTGGTTTCGCTCGCTTGGCTAGACCCGGTAACCAAACTGACTATGCACACTATGCTTGTGCCAATATACCGCCAAATCATGAGCGCTCCACACCAAGTTTGGTCAATAAAATACCAGGCGATTCAAATAGCATTTCTTTATTTTCTATATCTACGGCAACTTGAATACTGGTTGCTTTAGTTAGAACCTGCTGGGTTTCACAACAGCGAATGACATAGTCAATACGTAGTCTATTTTCCCACTCAACTAACTTGGCGATAACCTCAATGTCTTGCCCATAGCGTGCCGAAGCCACATACTTCAAGCGCAAATCAACAATTGGCCAAATGTGCCCATTGTCACTCATGGTGGGGTAGTCATAGTCAAAGGTGCGCAGCAATTCGCTACGCGCCATTTCTAGGTATTTAACATAGTGCCCGTGCCAGACAACTTCCATAGCGTCGACATCAAAAAAAGGCACGTTTATGGTCAAACTCGCTTGGTACATATTATTCCTCGTAGAGTGCCCAAGGCTGTTGGCGAATACGCTTCAGCCAAGCACGTAATTCATGCTCGAGAGGGCGATCTTCGGTAACCAGTTCAAACTCTTTGGCAATGTCAGCCAGCATATTTTCAACGGCTGCAGCTGGTTTGCGCAAATCGTCGTTTTGCTGACGCCGCAGCTGCACGCCCTGATATGCTGCTAACAGCGTAGCCACAATAACTTGCTCAGTTAATTCAAGCACGCGTAAACAGTCTCGTGCGGCTATAGTGCCCATACTGACTTTGTCTTGATTATGGCATTCGGTTGAGCGCGAAAATACACTGGCAGGCATAGTTAGCTTAAGTGCTTCGGCTGTCCAAGCCGAGCAGCCAATTTGCACGGCTTTAAAGCCATGGTTTATGGCTTGGCGTTCTGGTGCTGCTGCTGATAAATTCGACGGCAGGCCGTTATTCATTTTGGTATCCATCAACAGAGCCATTTGTCGATCATGCAAGTCGGCTAGATTAGCTACAGCGGTCTTCATCGAGTCCATGACCATGGCAATGTGGCCGCCATAAAAGTGCCCACCGTGCAGTACATGCTCGCCAATACCGTCAATAATTGGGTTGTCGTTGGCACTGTTTAATTCATTTTCTATGGTGTCTTTAAACCATGGTAAGGCGTCACGCAAAACACCAATAATGTGTGGTGCACAACGAATAGAATAACGGTCTTGCAACCGATCTGAATTCCGTGGGTGTTCAACATGGTTAATATCATGCTGTATCCAGCGCGCTATTTGTTGCTGCCCTTGGTGTGGTTTTACCGCAAATAAAAGTTCATCAAAATGATTGCTGTTGCCATCAAGTGCAATACTAGCTAGTGCCGTAACGCGTGCCGAAAGTCGTGTAAGATACTCAGCCCGATGCCATGCTTGGCAAGCAAGTGCGGTCATTACTGCGGTGCCATTCATAATGGCTAAGCCTTCTTTAGGGCGCAACTTTAATGGGGCTAAGCCCAATTGTTTAAATGCTTCTTGGCTATTCATTTGGCTGCCATTGAACCACACATCACGCTCACCAATTAAGGCTCCGGCAATATATGACAACGGCGTTAAGTCGCCACTTGCACCCACGCTACCTTCTTGTGGAATTATTGGTAATACCGACTTATTTAACATAAGCGTTAGGCGCTCTAATAATTCCCAGCTAACGCCAGAGTAGCCCTGCGCTAATGAGCATAGCCGTGTTGCCAAAATGGCCCGTGCTGCTGGCGCGTCAAAATAGTCACCCAAACCGCAGCCATGAAAACGCGTAAGGTGAATTGGTAATTCATGCACTAAATTGGCGGGCACGCTTACTGTGCAGCTGTCACCGTAACCGGTGGTGACGCCATAAATCACGCCATCTTCTTTAAGCAAAGTATCTAAAAACTTGGTGCCAGCATCAATGCGACTGCGCATAGCTGGGTCATCACTTAACTGCGCCTGTGTTTGGCTATTCGTTAAGGCAATAATATCTTCTATAGTTAGGCGTTTGCCGCCAAACTGAACGGTCGAATTAGGCATTGGCTAGCTGTCCTCGTGCTGTTGCCAGAAATCAAAAAAGTTAAACCATTGGTACGGATAGTTTTGGCAAAGTTGCTCAAGCCTATCTACATAAATCTTAAGTACCTCTCTAAGTGCTGTTTCACGTTGTTTGCGTGGTAGCACTAAGTGGTCTGTGACCCAATCAAGATAGAGATGGAAATTTGATTCAGATGAATTACGTAAACAAAAAAGGGTGTAAACGGGGCACTCAAGAACGCTGGCTAATATCCACGGGCCTATGGCAAAAGCTGCAGGCTTACCAAGAAAGTTGTGCGCAATGGCATTGCCAGGCCTAGTAACCGATATGCGGTCGCCAACAATAACGACAAACTCGCCATTATCTACGCGTTCACGCAGCATAATTGTCAGCGCCATATCAATTTCAGTTACTTGAATTAAGTCAATGGCTACGTTTTTATTTAGCTCCCGCAGCGCTTTATTAAAAGACTGTGCATGCTGAGTAAACACCAACACGTTCATGCGTTTCGTGTATGTACGGCTCGCAACCGCGCGCGCGACTTCAAGGTTGCCCAAATGACTACCAATAAGTACACCTCCGTGTGTTTTGTTTTCTAGCTCTTTGAACTTTGTGTTGCCACAATTGACCACTTCGCGCTTGCTAACTTTGCCAATCCAAGCATCCGTCTTTTCTAAAGCCGATAAACCAAACTGCCAAAAATGCTGCAAGCTATCTCGCCACGTAGGGGCGTTCTTAAATGGCGAATTTTGCGCAGAATAGCTATGCAGGCGCTGTAAGTAGCCTTTCGAGGCGCTGCGAGCCTTACGCCCGGTTAAAAAGAAATAGGCAATTACCGGGGCCAGTACTAGGCGCATGATTACGTGCCCGCCGTACTTATACGCACGCAGAACAAAAACAATACCCCAATAGTTGCCACGTTCTTGTGTTTGCGCCCAATGTTGCATTATTGGCCTCGCTTAAATTTGCGAACAATAAGCACGGGCGCGCGCAATAACATGCCAAAAAATAGCCGGGTATGCATTTTAGAAATACGCCAATTGTCGGCTAGCGCGTTAAAGTGAGAGCGCCCGCCTTCAGGGTAAATTACTGGCGTTTTAATAAAGCGTACAGCAACCTGGCGCCAATACATGCGCATCATTATTTCAATATCAAAATCCATTCGCTCACCAATAGGCTTGGTAGCCATAGTGGCGAGGGTTTCAGCAAGTGGGTAGACACGAAAACCGCACATTGTGTCTTTAATTTTAAGTGACAAGGTTTCTATGTGAACCCAGAAATGGGTGATTTGTCGGCCAATTTTCCGTGCCAACGGCATCGATTCATCATATTGTGGCCAGCCACTGATTAAAGCATGAGGCTCTGCTTGCGCTGCGGCTAAAAACTGCGGCACATCTTCGTGATTGTGCTGGCCATCGGCATCAATTTGCAATGCATGTGTAAGCCCCTGAGCATGCGCCAAGCGAAATCCATCCATTGCAGCGGCACCCTTGCCACCATTGCAAGCGCGCGTGTGCAGAGTAACTTGCGCGGCGAAGTCGCGCTCTATTTCAGCCAAAGCGGCCTTGGTTGCTGCATCAGAGCCATCGTCCACAATTAGTATTGGCAGGTTGAACGGCAATAGCTTGGTTACCGTTGCACGAATGGTCTCGTGGTGATTGTAAATTGGAATTAAGAAGCAACACTTCATGCGTTTGTTGCCTCATAAATAAGGCGCCCAGATGAGAACGACTGCTGGCTATTGGCATAGCGAAAAATCACACAATTTTCGCGCTTGCGCTCAAGCGTGAGTGTTACATGCGCCTTGGGTAATATCATGTCGTTGAATTTCAACACTTCAATAGTTTTCACGGTGGTGGCCATACCCCAGTGTTCGGCAGCCAGTTGTATGGCCCAATCAAGCTGTGTCACGCCGGGCAAAATAGGTGCAGTTGGGAAATGACCTTGTAAATAAATAGTTTCTGGCGCTAGCGTAAACGAAAACGTCAACTGCGCGTTGCCGGCCTCTGATACTGACGTTTCAATGGTATCAAACTGCGGATATACGGGGTTCATGAGTGCTTATCTTCTGCAAATAATTGTAATAGGGCGGCTTCGGTAACTTTACCGGCATCGTTATAGGGTAGCTGCTCAAGGTAACGGAATTTGCGGGGTAAAACCACCAATTCAAAGCGTTGACTCAAATGCTGGCGCAAGCGTTGACGCAGGGAGAACTTTCCGTGTTCATGAAAATGCTTAAGACCAAGCTCATTGAGTTCAACGGCGAGCCCGAGCTCTGTACGTACAGCACCTTTAAGTACACAGCATTTGGCTTTAACTACCCAAGGCAGCTGGTTCACGTAATTTTCAACTTCATCAAGTGAAACGCGTTTCTCAGCAAGCTTTACAATGCGATCTGCTCGCCCCTTCATTAAAAACTTATTGGCGCTGACAAACTCGACGCGATCGTTACTCGGGTGCCAATCATTATTTGCTAAATGCGGAGAACGAAGCACTAGCGTGTCGTCGTCACCTTGTCGCGCTTCAATAGCTGTAAATAGGGTAAAAGGCTGTTGTGCTGTAAAGCGTTGCCGCCAAGCAATGCCACCAGTTTCAGTGCTGCCGTAAACCTCTATAGGCGGTTCAAGTTGGTATTGCAAAAAGCAAGCAGGAACCAGCTCACTTAAAGGTCCGCCGGACGAAAATACGGCCCGCAGTGTTTGCCCGTAATCACTTAGATTTGTTACCTGACAAAATCGCTCGAGTTGTGCGGGGCTGCTAATTAGCACATAAGGCGTTTGGTTTTGCTGTTGAAAGCCATGCCATTGCTCGGGGTATTCAATGCGTGCTGTATGTACCATGCGCCCAGCACACAATGGCCAAAGCACGGTAAACAACAAGCCATAAATATGTTGGTGGGTAATGGTCGCAACAATCTGTGTGCCAATTAGTTTTTCACCAAAAGTCTGCTCCAGTGTTGCAACTTCATTAAACAGCTGTCGCAAGCTTTTGTGAATGGCTTTGGGTGCACCACTAGAGCCAGACGTATATAAAATAATTTCGTTGTCTAGCTGGCCATTAAAAGCATTGCCCACAGGTGGAGCTGAATTTGGCGCTGCAGCTGCAGGTTTACCCTGTGGCACAACGTTATCAGCAAATGGCCGTAACAAGGCTAGGGTTTCCGGTTGGCCATTACTGGGTAAAACGGGCGTTCTACCTTCACTTAATAGTGCTAATAACCAAATCAGAAAGTCTTCACGCTGCGGCTGCTGCAACAACCAACGTTGCCCCGGGTGTTGCTGTAGATATGCACGAGCTTGCATAACCTGTTGGGTTAACAATGACCATGGTTGCACGTTGGGCAAAGAAATAGACCACTGATTAGTGTCGACGTTTAACCACACGGCGAATACTCCATTCAATAGTCATTAGTAAGCCCATAAGTACATAAGCGATAAAACCATTATAAATGGCCCAAACTTCCATATCGTCAAGCTGGACGGTATACCAAGCAATGCTTCCGTTAACGGCAAAAAACAGCGCCCACACAGCAGTGACCCGCTCGGTGTAACGTACCGCAGCTGGTGATAGCTCACCGTCCCAAAGCCTGGCTAAGCGTGTAATCACAGCCGGTGGCCGAATGAGTGACACCACGAACAACAGCAACATCGCTGTGCTCAACCATACTGGATAATACAACACGCCCGTTAAGGGGTCGGTAAACCAAGCGATAACCGCAATAACAATTAACGCCGAAAGGGCGAGGTAACTACGCGGGTTACGCAAGCCTAAACTGAGCACTTGTACAGACAAAATAACGGCAAGCAAGCCGAACAAAAACAGCAAATAGCCGTGTTGCGCAAGCCACCAAACTGCAAACGGATATCCGAGCAGACAAATGGTGGTGGCTATGCGCAAAACGTTCGACATACGTGCAGGGTTATTCGTGGACAAGCTTATAAACTTCTTCGACGACATCGCTAACGGTACGAACCGCTTTAAATGCATCGGGACTGATCTTTTTACCTGTTAACTCACGTAGCTTAACGACAAGGTCTACTGCATCGATGCTGTCGAGATCAAGGTCTTGGTATAGATTGGCGTCTAACTTAATCGCTTCAGCATCGATCTCAAAATCTTCAGTTAAGATTTGCTCGAGCTCTTGGTAAATTTCTTCTTTGGTTTGCATAACTTCAATTACCTATTAACGTTGGCTAGCAAAAAAGTCAGCTAGACTGTTAACACTATAAAAGTGCGCCTTGGTTTCTGCCGAATTGGCATCAAGTTTGATATCAAAACGTTTTTTAATAGCCAAACCCAGCTCCAGAGCATCAATTGAGTCGAGCCCTAAGCCATCGTTCTCTTCACTGAATAGTGGTGCGGCCTCATTTATATCGGCCGGGGTCACATCTTCAAGATCCAGTGACTCGATAATAAGCGCTTTGATTTCCTGTTTCAGGTTCTCCATTACTTTCTAACACCTTGTTATAGTAAGTTTGCATATCGCGAGTCAGCTGGCGTGCTGAAATACTCACTTTGTCTTCGGTTGTTTGGTATTGCTGAATATCAAATTCACGCAAATACTCAATGGTTAACGTCGGTTTTTGTGCCGGTGCGCAATACCACGCTTCGTTTTTTAGTAGTGTGGGTGGATCACACACTACTTTAAAAGCCGCTATGTTTTTGTTGGTGCGCAACGCTAAGTTTGCCGCGCCTCGTTGAAAACAAATTCGGTTACCTGGGGTTGTGCGTGTACCCTCAGGAAAAATAATTAAGTTATTGCCTTTCTCTAAAGAAGCTTTGCAGTCAGCGATTAAACCATCGGGGTCACCATTGCTAATGTAACCGGTCGATTTAATAACGCCGCGCATGAAAGGGTTTTTCCACAAGTGTGCTTTAACCACGCAATCGGCATTTGGCACAAACGAAATAAGTGCTACCACGTCAATTAAGCACGGGTGGTTTGCAATGATTAACTTACCGCGCAAACTTTGGGCTTGTTCAATAGCTTTAAAGTCAAAGTTAAACACGCCAGTAAAGCGCATTAAACCAATAAAAAAGCGAAAGTTTTTTTGTACTAACTGCCGTGCTAACTGTTGGCGCTTTGTTTCATTACCTTTGGCCCGCAATTTTAGTAATGGCAAGGCGGTGAGTGATAAAACAACCCCGCCAATGCCAAACACGGCAAAGCACAAACCGGTGGCCAAGCGCCGCCAAGTATGGTTAATAAATAGCCAGCTACGAAGCAACATGCCAACTCCAGTGGTGGTTTGAATTTGTCATGGTAATTGTGCCTTCCCCTGAGCTTAACGCTACATGTAAAGCCTGTGCTACATCGACAACATCTGTGGTGTTTGACGGCTCAGCATGACAGCTATGTGCAAAGTTAACTTGCTTGGCGCCGGGGCTTGGCTCCTTAGTTAGTAACGCTGCAAAAGCAACACCGCAACGCGGGCTTTCACACTGCGCTGTGTAGGGTTCGGGAGGCTGCTCATCAGCATAGATAATCAATACCTGCGCATGACTTTCTAATTGGGTTACGCCCTCTAGCCATGCGTATGCGAAGGAGTCAGCACCGCCGCCAACGGTCGTCATGGCTTGCGTATTTTTGGTAAGCATACTCAGCTGGCCTAACACGGCATTGTTAACGGATAAACAAAACCGCGTTGGTGACAATGACTCACCATTAACGAGGTCGTTGAGTAGCTCGATTGTGCGCCTTAAATCGCCATGGCGACTGGCGAGTATTACCGGTAGTTTATTGGCTTGCGGAAATTGCTCGTAAATAGTTAATACAGCGCTTAATAACGTTTTTGCATAGCTACTCAAGCGCCTACGCGTTGCGGCAGGTATAACCTGCAACGACGTAGCGAAGGACTGAGACTCCTCCAAAATATGTAGAGCGCTCGTATTTACGAATATTTTCATGAGTAAAGCGGCTTAATTATTCTAATAGGATTTAATTTAGAAGCTAATTGACAGACAGTGACCTAGAGATACTCGAACTAAGACAATTAACAAACATCCTTAAAAAAAGAAGCGAATAATACACTAATAGCCGGCGTCTTTTCAAAATTATAACAATTAATCATTTACAATGACCTTGCAACTAAATGTAAGTATTTGTTATTGCATCGATCGTTTTTTCTGAAGTGCGGGCTCCATGATGCCTGTATAAGGCCTTTGGTAATCTGCTAGTATTTTAGGCAGGTTGTTAAACGTTTTTATGATTGATTTTAATACTTTGCGCCGCGCTAAAAATAACGGCAATTGGCCGCCAGGGTGTGCTGAACTGATATATCGGATAGTAACGTTGCCGTTCTCTTTAGGTGTCAACGTCCAGATTGCTTGCACATCCTGCATGATAACATTTTCAGTTTTGACAGTATGCGCATCAGTTACATCATCTACTTTTAAAGTCAGTTTTCCAGTTTGGATGTCTTGTTGCCAATAACTAGCGGTAATCATGCTACGGTCTTTAATAAAAAAAGCACCATGAAATTCGGTATGGACAATAAACTCGCGGTAGCTAGGACGAGCTAAAATAGTGGCAGATTTGGCGCCATCGACCCATTTACCTATGGCCTGAACGTTTTCTAACAGATGTAAAAATGCGCCTAATGACGATTGTACGTCACGTTGTGCGCGTATTTCTATGTGGCCACGTGGGAGAACCCTATATTCAATAGAAATCTCTGCAGGCGAGTCTGGGTAGATAATCCAAGATTGATTGGCAACAACTACTGGGGCGCTAAGCAAATACATCGCGCCCGTTAGTACAACCCCACATGTCCATTTTGGAAGAAACAGATTCATTAGTTACTAAGGTGCTCCAGCTGCATATAGCGGCGAATATCAGTATTTAAGTTATTGATCCAGCGATTGTAGTTAGCGTGGATTCTGCCATTTCCGTGGTCAAGATTGGTCGCATTAACAAACACAATTGAATAGTTTTTTTGTGAATAAGGAATACGCACTTCGGCTTTATGTGAACGTAACGTGATAGTGGCACGCATTTCGTTTTCGTCTCGGTCGGCGATGATCCATCCACGGTTAGTTGCTGCCTTGATAATTGCTATTCGCACTTGCTGTTTGTTTAAGTCGCCAATGATGATTGCGTTGTCAACATTCATAATTGGCGCGGTGGAGCCACAAGCTCCAATGAAAAACAAGGCGATTAAAACACTAGTAGCGTTCATCAATTTGCGCATATTAATTCCCTTTTAAATTAAATCAGCATATTAAAATTGGAACGATTTTACCGTGTATGTAAATTACGACGCAATCTGTAATTTAACTTGATGCGGGTTTGAACGATATGCATCATTGCTTTGCTGAGTTTTCGTTTGGTGATAATCTAGAACTCTACTACTAACCTTAATGATGAACTGAAGCGACTGCGAAATACACATGACCCCAGAACAAGCAAAGCAATTGGTTGAAATGCAAATTGCGTTTAAC
>NCJS01000111.1 GCA_002279005.1 Idiomarina sp. 34-48-12
AAGGTTATCGATATTTTCTTTAAGTTTATTTAATAATTTCTTGAATCGAGTAGGCGTGCCATATTCTGAGTTAATTCCAGTAATGTCGCCACCTTCTTCATCTATCAACTCATTTTCAAACTCATCAACAACTTCTTTACACCACTTATATTTTTCAAACCCGTGATAGTTAGATAGAGAGCAATGTTTAAAACCATGTGTTTTCTCGATCAGTGAGCGGGCAACTTTACCTTTGTGTGTTGGTAGCCGCTTTTGACTAAGCAACTCCTGAAGGAATGCTCTTAACTTTTCAGGAGTATTGTAGGTATCAAGGCCCGCCATTGGGTTAAGATACCTTATACTGCCACTGGCGCAGGTATTGCCGGATGAGGATCATAACCTTCCAGCTCGAAATCATCGATCGTGTAATCAAATAAAGAATCCGGTTTTCGCTTGATAACTAACTTCGGAAACTCTTTTGGCTCACGTGAAAGTTGCTTTTTAGCTTGTTCAAGATGATTCAAATACAGGTGAACATCCATACCGAACCAAACAATTTCACCAACATCATGTCCGGTTTGCTCTGCTAGGAGGGTGGTGATAAAAGCCAAATTTGCAATATTGAATGCAAGACCAAGATAAGAATCGCAGGATCTCTGTACCATACCTCCTGAGAGCTTATTCGTACTTGGGTCCACATAAAATTGATAGTGCTTATGGCAAGGCGGAAGCGCCATTTGATCCAACTCAGCAACGTTCCAACCGTCAAAGAGAATACGTCTTGATGATGGATTATTCTTGAGTAAGTCGATTACCTGCGACACTTGGTCTATTTCTTTACCATCGTCAGTTTTCCATCTGCGCCATTGTTTACCATATACAGGGCCTAAATCCCCCCATTTTTCGGCAAATCCATCATCGGCGACAATTCGTTGCTCAAACTCATTCATCGCCAATGACTTATCGGAACTGCCCTCTGGCTGCGCGTCGATAAACTTTTTATACGGCCAGTCACTCCATATATGAACATTTTGTTCGACTAATTCTTTTATATTCTGGCCGCCTGAAAGCATCCAGAGCATTTCTTTAAATGCCGTCTTCCAATACACTCGTTTGGTTGTAAAAACAGGGAAGCCTTCTGATAAGTCGAACCGCATGGTATGTCCAAAAATAGCCTTTGTGCCGACCCCTGTTCGATCTACTCTTTCACTACCTGTTTCTAATAACAGTTTCAATAAATCTAGATATTGCTTTTCAGGATGAGTTTTCATTTAGGCCCCTGTTCATAATTCTGAATTTGGTAACGATCATCTTAACTTACTTCTAATTCATTTTGATGCTTAACGAAATATCAAGTAAAGCAACCGTGCTTCTGAAAGCAGATTTAGCGCTATGTGATGTAGCTGTATGGTACAGGGAGCTCGAACATAACCGCTCGGAAAAAGTGAGCGTAACGATACGCACAAAGATAAAGTTAAACATACTCAATAAAGCCTTTAACATCAACAAATTATTTAATTCATTCGTGCGTGTGTATCGTTTTGATTATCACAAAAGAAGTTTAGGCCCAGCGGCACATCGCACGAGCGCTGGTAGCTGGTTAGGTACAAGGTGTCACCCAGCAACGAGAAGTTGTGGGTGTGCATGCACGGGCGTAAGCAGCCCATATGGAATTCGCCAGGATTATAGAAGCTAATGATTTCACCGCGGTCATCAAGGCCACGCGACAGGTTGTCGACCACTTTACGCAACTGATCAATAACGCCGCCGTCAGGCTTTGCCCAAGCACGACCTTGTACGCCGTACACGCGCCCCATATCGTCTTCGCCTTTGCGGTGCGGATTGGCAAGCCAAGCTTCATTTAAGTTGGCGTTAGCATCCCAGGTTGGAGTACCAAGGGCACGGAAATCAGCGGCGTTCGAGTAACCACGGATATAACCCAATAGCTCGGCAATGGCGGCTTTCCAATAACTTTTGCGGGTAGTAATTAACGGAAACTCATTACGGTCAACGCGATATTCAAGGTCTGCGTTGATGACAGTCAGGCAGCGTTTGCCGGTACGTTCGTTTTCAATCCAAACGCCATCATCGACAATTCGTTGGCAAAGTTCTAAATACTGTTTCACACGTTTGCTCCGTTTTTATTCTTATATGCAAGCAACATCAGCACGGCGCCAATAACAATCATTGGTGCCGATAACCATTGTCCCATCGACCAGCCAAAGATTAACAAGCCCAAGTGGCTATCTGGCTCGCGGGCATATTCCACAACAAACCGCGCAAGTCCGTAACCAATCAGGAACAACCCACCTATGGCACCCACTGGGCGTGGTTTACGACTATACAACGCCAGCACCGTAAACAAGACTAAACCTTCAAGTGCAGCTTGATATAGTTGTGACGGGTGACGTGGCAGTGGGCCAGCTGCTGGGAAAATCATTGCCCACGGCACATCGGTGACACGCCCCCACAACTCGCCATTAATGAAATTACCGATGCGTCCTGCACCGAGCCCAACCGGAACCAGTGGTGCGATAAAGTCGCCGACAGCCAATAACGATTGTTTGGTTTTTGCGGCAAAAATCCACAATACGGTAATCACACCCAACATACCGCCGTGGAACGACATGCCGCCGCTGGTAATATCAAACAAATATAATGGGTTTTGGAGAAAGTACCCGAACTGGTAAAACAGCACATAGCCAATACGACCACCTAAAATGACACCCATAAACGCCCAAAACAGCAAATCGCTGAAGCGTTTTTCCGTCCAGCCTTGGTTGACGTAGTGTGGCATACGGCACTGACGGTTTCCCCACCACCAGGCAAACAGAAAGCCAACGAGGTACATCAAGCCATACCAACGCAAATCAAACGGTCCGATACTGACAATGATCGGATCGATACTCGGATGCACCATGTATTCTGCTTGCGTGAAGTCTGTTTGCATCAATTATCCTATTGCTAACTTGACTGAAATAAAGACTAAAAACACCGCGAAACCTCGCTGTAAGTGTTTTACCGGTAGGCGCTGGGTTAAGCTTGCGCCAAGCGGCGCACATAACATTGAGGTAATGGAAATGGCGAGCCACGCTTTCACGTGCACGTAGCCAAGCAGACCATCGGCGCCTTCTAACTGTTGTCCGAGCACAATAAACGCAATCACCGCGCTCAACCCAATACTTAAACTTCCCACTGAGGATACCGCAATTGCTTGACGGATGGGAACTCGCAAACGTTGTAACAACGGTACCGTCAGTGAACCACCGCCAATACCAACCAGCGCAGATAGCGTGCCCATGCCTGTGCTAATTAAGGCCATCAAGCGTTTCGATACATCTGTAAGCGGCTCGCCACCGCGTTGCGGTATCAGCATTCGTATTGAAAGCAGCATTAAGACGACGGCAAAAATACGTTGTAACCACTCTGGGTGTATCAATGTTGCTAGCCAAGCACCTAACACAGCGCCGACCATGAGTCCGGGAATTAAGCGTCGAACCCAGAAGAAACTCACCTGACCGTGCTTCAGGTGTGAGCGCGCTGAGCTGGAGGTAGTCATGACGATGGTAGCAAGCGATGTTGCAACCGCCATTTGCACAACAAGATCAGGCGCAACACCGAGCAATGGCAATAAGTAAATCAACAGTGGAACAATCACGAGGCCGCCGCCAATACCCAGCATGCCGGCTAATAAGCCTGCCACCATGCCTCCGGCTAAACACCATAACCAGCCCGTTAAGAGCACTGAATCTCCTTAACCACCGGCACGAACGAAACCGCCGAGACCAGCGTTTTCCAGTGCCATGATAACGTGTTGTTTCACTTCTTGCGGCGAACGCGACGCTAATGCGCGCTGTAACACTTCGTCTAAATCTGCGGCAGAAATGTGCCGAATAATCCAGCGAATACGATCAATATTATAGCTGTTCATACTAAAATTACGGTAGCCCATGGCGAGCAACAATAATGCGCCGCCTGGCTCACCGGCTAATTCTCCACACACCGACACTGGCTTATTCAACCCATCACAGCGCTCAATAATTTGCTTCAGTGCATGCAGCACAGCTGGATGAAACGCATCATATAAACTAGCAACGCGCGAATTATTGCGATCAACGGCTAACATATATTGGGTTAAATCATTGGTGCCAACCGAGAAAAAGTCGACTTTATCAGCCACATTATGCAGTTGATAAATAAGCGCTGGCACTTCAATCATCACGCCAATTTGTGGTTCAAATAATTGCTCGTCGACGCTGCATTGCAGCTCCTCCGCTACTTCATGATATGCCTGATGAATCATGCGCACAGCCTCATCGACTTCCTCGGCGCTGGTAATCATTGGCAATAGAATACGCAAGTTATTGCGACCTACCGAAGCCCGCAGCATGGCTCGTATTTGCACCAAGAAAATTTCAGGATGATCGAGCGTCATACGAATGCCGCGCCAGCCTAAAAACGGATTCTCTTCGTCCATCGGTAGGTACGGCAGAGGTTTATCCCCCCCAACATCAAGAGTCCGCATAACCACCGGCGCCCCGCGAAACTGCTCAAGCACTTGACTATAAAGTTCTTCTTGTTCGTCTTCCGTCGGTAATCGCTCGCGCATCATGAATGGAATTTCAGTACGGTATAAACCAACACCATGCACATTCAAATCATTAAGCCAATCGCGTTCGGTGTTCAGGCCAACATTTAAATTCAGTTGAATGCGCACGCCATCGGTGGTTTCAGCCGGCAGGTCTCGCGCCTGCATAACTTTCTGACGTAATGCGAGTTCTTCGTCGGCGAGTTGGCGATATTCGTTCTCAACTTGTAGTGGTGGACTAACAAATACGTCGCCATTGTAGCCATCGACAATGAGTGTTTCACCACTCACTTCATTCAATTGAATGTCATCGACACCAAGTACCGCAGGGATGCCCATGCTGCGAGCCATAATCGCTGCATGGGAGTTTCCTGAGCCACGTAACGACACCATGCCAATAATATCGGCGTGTGGCAGCTCCGCTAACATGGTCGCGGTGACTTCGTCCGCAACTAAAATACATTGCGCTGGTGGATTCAATTTGCGCGCTTCACGATTCTGTAGATGCGCTAAGATTCGATTACCAAGGTCGCGTACATCACTAGCACGTTCGCGAATATATTCATCATCAAGATTTTCGAACTGATTAACTAACTGCTCCACTACTAACTTCAGAGCCGTTTGCGCGCGCCAGCCGTCATTGATGGTTTGCTCAACTTCTTTACCGAGGCTGGCCGAGTCCATCATGGCGTGGTAGACATCAAAGATTGCGAGTGTTTCGTCTGCCACCTGCCCTTTCATGCTGTCACTAATGTTCACTAATGTTCAGCAACTCTTGCCGCGTACGAGCAACCGCTGCGCGAAATGCCCGAATTTCATGCTCAGGCATATCACTGCGTTTCGGTGTGACTTCACTCAATCGCGCTGGCGGTTTCACGACAAATGCTTCACCAATCGCCACGCCCGGTGCTGCAGGTAAACCTTTAATGGTTTGCAGCCATGGTGATTGCTTGGCAGTGCGCAACAGTCCTTTGGCTTCGGCGTGCGCAATGACCACCGCCAACTGTGCCGCTAAGGTCACCACGAAGGCTTCTTCATCTCGCGTAAATGCGCGTGCCTGTTCTTGTTGAACGGCTAATACGCCGAGAACACGACGGCGATGAATGACCGGCGCCGCAAGCATCGCCTTATAGCGATCTTCCACCACATGTTCGAGTTTCAAAAACGCGGGATGCTCGGAGGCATTGGCAATGTTTAGCGGTTCTTCGCGTGACGCCGCAAGGCTAATCACACCTTCGCCAAATGGCACGTGAATTGGTTTGTCGGAGCGAATTTCTAAGCCATCAGTGGCAACCAGAGCGAATTGGCGTTGCTCATGGTCGGCAAGGTAAACGGTACAGGAATCGGTATGAAGCGCTTCTTTAACTTGGCGCACCATGGTTTGCAGCGCCAGATCAAAATCT
>NCJS01000112.1 GCA_002279005.1 Idiomarina sp. 34-48-12
GCTTCAGCGCCGATGGTAGTGTGGGGCTTCCCCATGTGAGAGTAGGACACTGCC
This sequence comes from Idiomarina sp. 34-48-12, assembly GCA_002279005.1. GTDB lineage: Bacteria > Pseudomonadota > Gammaproteobacteria > Enterobacterales > Alteromonadaceae > Pseudidiomarina. The sequence continues at coordinate 55 of NCJS01000112.1, forward strand.
AGGCTTCAAATACGACGAGACCCCGAGCTAACGCTCGGGGTTTTTCGAAAAAGCGTGACTCGTGGTTCGTGCGCTGCGCTGTTCGTACGTTCAGCTTCGCCTCACTGTTCGATAACGAACAGTGCGCAGCACGGACGAACAGTGAACGAAGTGAACGCACGAATAACGACCAACGCTCTTCGCCTTTGCTAATATCTAATATCCACCAGCTAATATCGCTTTTGCTTTTAACGCACTATCGCCGTTGCTCTTCTACCGTTTCGAGCTTTTTAGCCGTATAATCAGCGAATGAACGAAATCAAACATCACCACGACCTATCTCAACTTCACACCTTTCGACTAGCCGCAAAGGCTGAGAGTGTTACCTTTCTTACAAGTTCTGAGCAGGTCGAGCAGATCTCGGCGGATGCTTATGTTATCGGTGGCGGTTCCAATACTATATTTTTATCGGATATAACGAGACCGCTAGTATGCATACGCATTAAAGGCATCGATGTTAAAGAAGAAGCTCAACACTGGAGAGTGAAGGTTGGTGCGGGTGAAAATTGGCACCAACTTGTGTTGTTTCTGAATAGTAACGGTATAGACGGATTTGAAAATCTTGCGTTAATTCCAGGCACTGTGGGCGCAGCACCGATACAAAACATAGGAGCTTATGGGCGTGAAGTTAGTGAATTTATCTTCTCGGTTCGGGTGTGGGATCGAAGATCTAAATCGCTAACTAACTTTTCAAACGAAGATTGTCAGTTTGGTTATCGTGACAGTATCTTCAAACAAGATCCAATGCGTTGGTTAATTCTTGAAGTCGAGTTTTTAATTCCTAAGGCATGGCAACCAGAGCTTTCATATGGTGAACTAAAAGCATTGGAACAGCCTGTTTCAGCGAAAGACATATTGGATAAAGTAATTGCAATTCGCTCGGCAAAACTACCGAACCCAAAGGTATTAGCAAATGCTGGAAGTTTCTTTAAAAATCCGGTAGTGAGCCAGAAAGATTTTGAGAGCCTTGCTGCTCGATTTCCGACAATACCGCATTTTGCTCTGCCAAATAATGAAGTAAAGCTCGCAGCAGGTTGGTTAATTGATAACCTTAATCTGAAAGGTTTTAGTATTGGCGATGCGTCGGTGCACAAGCAGCAAGCCCTAGTGTTAGTAAATAACGGCCGAGCAACAGGCGCTGATGTGTTGAACTTAGCGCGGCATATTAAAACGTCCGTACGTTCAACCTACGGTATCGAGTTAGAGGCTGAAGTTCGATTACTAGACGAAAAGGGATTAATTTCGCTATGAAGCCGCAACGTATAGCACGAATCATACAGGTAATTGAGATATTAAGTGATGGTCAATTTCACTCAGGTGAAGACTTAGGTGAAATTCTCAATGTAAGCCGCACGGCAATCAGTCAGTATATTAAAGACGTGCAGGAATTAGGTATTGACGTATTCCGTGTTACCGGCAAGGGTTATAAGTTTGCGAATGAAATAAGTTTATTGGATTTAGATAAAGTATCGGGGTATCTAGAACAGCAAGATGAGAATATTCAGAATATTTATCTTGAGCGTGTGATAGGTTCTACGAATGATTTTATTAAGCATGTCATAACTGATGGTACTAAATCTGGTGTGGCGGTTTTTTCTGAAGCTCAAACGGAAGGGCGGGGGCGCCGCGGTAAACGCTGGATATCGCCGTTTGGTAGTAATTTATATATGAGTATGTATTGGCGTCTTGAAGATGGTATGGGCGCTGCTATGGGCTTGAGTCTTGCGCTCGGAACCGTCATAGCTGAGTTACTGTCGGAACTTGGTGTTTACGATGTTGAAGTTAAGTGGCCTAACGATGTTATCGTTAACGGTAAAAAGATAGCTGGTATTTTAATTGAGTTAGAAGGACAAGCCTTGGGTGTCGCGCATGCAATTATTGGTATTGGAGTTAATATTAAAATGCCGAGTTGGCTGGCTAACCAGATTGATCAACCTTGGACTGATTTAAGCTCAGTCTTAAATACCGAGTTTGACAGAAATCGCATTGCAGCGCTGTTACTTAAAAAGTGTCGGAAAGCATTACAGGATTACGAAGCCAATGGATTAGAATCGTTCTTAGTGCGCTGGCAAAAATTTGATCGGTTAGCTCATAAACCAGTTCGTATTATTATGGGTGATAAAGAATTGCATGGCATTGCTGAAGGAATAGATGAAAGCGGTGCGTTATTAGTGAAGCGCGATGGAAAAATCGAGCGTTTCCACGCAGGAGAGGTAAGTTTACGTTATGGCGCATAAACTGTTAATTGATGCAGGTAATACGCGGGTAAAAACAGCGTTAATGGATGCGGAAGGCCACTTAGAACCATGGCTAAACGTCGCTTATGAAGAACTCAATCAACATCCAATACCAGGCAGTATTGCGAGTGTTTGGTTAGCAAGTGTTAGCAGCCAAGAGCGTAATCGGACCGTTGAAGAATGGCTAAAGAGTGCCAATAAATCAGTGGTTAGAGTGGTTACTGAAGCTAATGCTTTTGGTGTTACTAATTCTTATACAGAATTTAAAAACCTTGGTGTGGATAGATGGTTGGCAATGGTCGGCGCTTTTGATGAGCAACCCAAAGCGACAGTAATCATTGATGCTGGAACAGCCATCACAGTGGACTGGGTTGATGAAAGTGGACAGCATTTGGGTGGTTGGATTGCTCCCGGTGTGCATTTGATGAAACATTCGGTAATCAATCGAGCTCCAGGAGTATTTGTTGGGCATGAAGGTGATGACCATTGGGGGAAGGCGCACCAATTGGGCCAAAACACCCCAGATTGTTTATTGAATGGCTGTGTGAATACTTTTGTTGGGTTAGTTCGGCAAGCAATAGCTGTTTCTGAAACTGAGCTTGATTGGTTTGACTATCGAATTCTATTTAGTGGTGGTTCAATACCATTACTTCCCGCAGATTTAAAACGGCGAGGAGAAGTTCGAAGTGAATTAGTTTTACAAGGATTAGCCTGTTACGCGCGTCAATCCTAAAAAAAAAGCACAGCGTGTTGGCTGTGCTTTTTTATTTCAAATGAATATCGATGAATACAAGGTTTTATGAAAGCCTTCCGCGGAAATCCTCGTAAGTAAACTTTCGTATTAAATCGAAATTTCCGTCGCGGCGAAGAATGCCAATGCTAGGATGTTCAACGCCATTAAAGAATGATGTTTTTACCATAGTGTAGTGCATCATATCTTCAAAAATAAGTCGGTCACCCGGTTTTAGAGGCTCCCCAAAGCTATATAGACCAATAACATCACCAGCTAAGCATGAGTTACCACCCAACTTATAAGTGTGAGGTAACACACCAGGTTCACGAGCTCCGGTGATATTTGGTCGATAAGGCATTTCTAATACATCAGGCATATGTGCTGTTGCAGAAATATCCAATAGGGCGATGTGCCCATCATTTTCAATAATATCAACAACTTCAGCGATCAATGGTCCAGTTTGCCAAGCGACAGCTGAGCCGGGTTCAAGAATAACCTGAATATCGTAGGTTTCTTGAATACGTTTGAGTTGCTTGATCAGATGCTCAACATCATAACCTTTGCGAGTCATCAAATGACCACCGCCCAAATTTAGCCACTTCATCTTATGAAGGAGGTGTCCAAACTTCGATTCGACGGCGGCAAGAGTACGCTTAAGAGCAAATGAATCACATTCGCACAAGTTATGCACGTGTAATCCATCGATACCTGTTAGATCAGCGCCTTCTAATTCTGAAGTCCGAATACCCAGGCGCGAGCCTGGTGCACTCGGATCGTATAACTCAGTTTCAGCTTCTTGATGTTCTGGGTTCACTCGTAGCCCGGCAGAAACGCCTGCAGCTATGGTTTGCTCACTATAGCGTTGCCATTGCGACAAACTGTTGAATGAAATGTGATGAACAATGGGTAAAAGTTCATCAATATCACTTTGTTTGTACGCTGGAGCATAGGCGTGAACTTCACGACCAAATTCTTCAGCAGCTAAACGAGCTTCCCATACTGAACTCGCAGTACAGCCCTTCAAATACTGCTTCACTAAAGGAAAGGTACTCCACATTGAGAAACCTTTCAGTGCCAGAATAATATCTGCGCCGCTCTCTTGCTGAACACGCTGCATGAGTTGCAGATTGCGCTCTAACGCAGCCTCGTCACAAACGTAACAAGGCGACGGGATTGCCGAGTCTAAAAATGGATTCGTCATGATGTTAACGCTTAAATGGCGATTCGGTTTCAACGACTTTCCATGGTAGGCCATACTTATTTAGGCGCTCCATGAATTCGTCCGGATCAAATTGTTCCATGTTCCAAACGCCAGGTTTCATCCAGTGACCTTGAAGCATCATTGATGCAGCAATCATCGCAGGAACACCAGTCGTGTAAGAAACGGCTTGAGCACCGACTTCAGCATTACAAACAGCGTGGTCACAATTGTTGTAGATAAAGATAGTCTTCTCTTTGCCATCTTTGATACCAGTCACGTAAGTACCAATACAAGTCATGCCGGTGTAACCCTCGGCCAACGAGCCTGGATTAGGTAAAACGGCTTTAAGAAATTCGAGCGGCACTACTTTTTGGCCTTGGAATTCAATTGGCTCAATAGAGGTCATGCCGACATTCTCTAATACGCGTAAATGCGTTAGATACTGCTCGCCGAAAGTCATCCAGAAGCGTGCACGCTTCAAGGTAGGGAAGTGCTTCACTAATGACTCTAATTCTTCATGGAAAAGCAAGTAAGAAGCGCGCACACCAACACCTGGATAGTCGAGGTCTTCGCGAACACTGATTGGATCGGTTTCATGCCATTCACCATTCTCCCAGAACTTACCGCGCTGAGTAATTTCGCGGATATTAATTTCTGGGTTAAAGTTGGTTGCGAAGGCTTGACCGTGGTCGCCGCCATTACAGTCAACGATATCTAAGTAGTGAACTTCATCGAAATAATGTTTCGCTGCATATGCAGTGAACACGTTGGTCACACCAGGGTCAAATCCAGCTCCAAGTAAGGCCATAATGCCTTTCTCTTTAAACTTGTCTTGATAAGCCCACTGCCATGAGTATTCGAATTTGGCTTCGTCTTTTGGTTCATAGTTCGCAGTATCAAGATAATGTACGCCAGTCTCGAGACAAGCATCCATAATTGGCAAATCTTGATATGGTAATGCCACGTTTATAACTAAGCTAGGTTGTACCTTACGAATAAGTAAGACAAACTGGGACACGCTATCGCAATCGTTTCAGGATTCTAAAGGGGC
>NCJS01000270.1 GCA_002279005.1 Idiomarina sp. 34-48-12
TGGTAAATCGCTACGACGTGCCATAGCCAGAACCACCCGTGATACCCCTAGAATTAGGTTTAAAATGACCCCGCACATGGCCACCACAGCACCAATTGCAACCAACTGACGCCATATTCCTTCAGGCAGTAAGTTTGATAACACGAAATTGCCACTGGTGCTTAACGGCACATAGTGCAATATGCCCCAACCAACTGCGGCATATAGCAACGTCACCACAACAACAGTCGCAAGAATTGCACGCGGTATCACGTGACGTGGATTTTGCACTTCTTCGCCCATAGTAGCGATGCGACCGTAGCCGGTATAAGCTACAAATAGCAAACCAGCTGCTGCCAACAAGTTCTGCCAACTTGGTTCGTGGCTTAGTTCTGGTGCCGGCATTGGATTACTCCCGCTTAACGCTATAAATACAATCAGTGCACCAATTGCTAGGGCAACTAATATTGCGTTAGCGCGGTTTGAACGACGCAGCCCACCAAGTACAAGCAAGGTGAAGAGTAACAGCGTGAAGCCGGCAAAAACTTGCACCAACCATGCCGGCCCACCAAGCCAAGCTTGAAGTGCCACGCCAACAGCTAAGGCGGCGGTAGCGGCGCTTGCGCTCTTGGCTAACACAAATAACCAGCCTGCGGTGAATCCGAGTTGTCGGTTTAAAAATTGATAACCGTATTCATACGTACCACCACTGACGGGATGAATGGCGGCCAATTGGGCACTCGAAAGACCGTTGAACGTTGCTACTGCAGCGGCAATCAACAGCGCCCAGATAATCCATGAACCCGCCAGCTCAACCCCAAAGCCAATACTAACAAAGGCGCCGGTACCAATAATTGAGCCCAACCCAAGCAGAATAGCGCCGCCCAACGACGCACTGCGAACAAGTTGTTGATGAGGTTGATTCATGATTTATCCTTTATCGGGCTCATCGAAGCGACAATCTTTCGCGATGTCAAAACTTCGCAACCGCTCTTTATGATCATACGCATGACAGGTAAGAATTAGTTCATTGACGCCAGTCGCTTTTTTGAAATCGCGCATATATTGATGTACTTGTTCGGCTGTACCTGTCGCAGAATATTTCAAAGCATGATTTGCAGCCGCTAACGCC
>NCJS01000113.1 GCA_002279005.1 Idiomarina sp. 34-48-12
ATACTTTTTTGCATCCGAAGATGCTTTCTCTGCCTGAATCCGGTAAGTGCCCACACAGTTTGCTTGGCTTGGTATATTGTTAAAGAACGTTCGCTTCTTCGTGAAGCGGGATGCGTATTTTACGCCATCCGTGGTTCAGGTCAAGATCCTTTTGGATCTTTTTTTTTGACCAAAGTCACTTTCTGAACCCGCGTCATCACTTGGTGACAACGGCGGCGAATTATAAGGATCGCCGCCGACGGTGCAAGATCTTTTTTTGCATTTTTTTCTAAGTGGTTTATTTTTACTCAAATTGAACAAAGTTTATCTATTGTTTGTCTATAAACACTGCTATTGTTCAAAATCGTCAATAATAATTACTAAAAAGACACATTGTTAAATCGGGGTGCGCCTATGAAAGTTTTACCAACTTTATTGGCTGCGAGCGTATTTATAACTTACGCCAGTTACGCAGCAGATTCTGCTGTGGTCGAAACGACCAAAACTAGCGCTTATATTTTAGATGAAGAAAGCCAACGACTCGCAGATACATACGCACGGATGCTTCGTTATTACGAACAACGGAATTTTTCTTCTACTCGCTCAGTTCGAGTATTGATGAGTAATTATCCTCATCACGTAGAACCTATTCTCTATGCTGCTTTTGACCGCTATCCGCGTCATTACCGTCATATTATAAAAGCAGCAATAGATGCTGAGCCGGCATTTACACGCGATGTGATCTCTGCCGCGCTAAATTTACGCGTCGCTGATCCCGCTGAAATTGTACGAATTGCAGTTAAAACCGAACCGAGTTATGCAGAAGCTATAGTCGGTACAGTCGACGAGATAGATCCTGCTCACTTAAATGAAGTGATTCGCGTTGCGGTGACAACTGAGCCACATACTGCCGACGGTATTCTACGTGCCAATAAAGAAGCTGAAGTCGGAAAATTGGAATCTATCATTCAAGCTGTATTAGCAGCGGCTCCAGCAGTCGGAGGCTACTTGGCTGATACGATTAGCGATATCATCGGTTCTGCAGAGGCAGAAGACAGTAATCAAATTAGCCAGGATCAAGAACGCCAACGTGCAATTAAGTTGCTTAGAAGTGCATACAACGCTGGCGGCTTAACTGAAGAGCAGCTACACGCAATTGCTGCTCGACATGAACTTTCATCACAAGAATTAGAATCTATTATCAACCAATAATAGAAGCAAATTCGAAAACAAAAAAGCCGCTCAATGAGCGGCTTTTTTCTTAGCGATATACATCACATATTCTTCTACTGCAACTTTTTCAGCAGCAGTAGCGTCTACTTCTGGACGGTCAACTAGTTCAACATATGCCATAGGTGCATTGTCGCCAGCACGGAAGCCACACTTCATGATACGAGTGTAACCACCAGCGCGCTCTTGATAACGCGGACCTAATTCATTGAACAACTTACCAACCACTTCTTGGTCACGTGTACGTGCAAAAGCCAAACGGCGGTTTGCAACGCTGTCTTGCTTCGCTAATGTGATTAGCGGCTCGACTACACGACGCAGTTCTTTCGCTTTTGGCAAAGTGGTTTTAATCACTTCGTGACGAACCAGTGAGCTTGCCATATTGCTGAACATCGCTTTGCGATGGCTGCTGTTGCGGTTGAGTTGACGACCACTCTTACGATGGCGCATACCTATACCCTTCTCAGTAAATCTCTGTAAAAGATAACTTAGTCGCGATCAACGAGGCTTGCCGGTGGCCAGTTCTCTAGACGCATGCCTAAAGACAAACCACGTGACGCAAGCACGTCTTTGATTTCGGTGAGCGATTTTTTACCCAAGTTAGGAGTTTTCAACAACTCAACTTCGGTACGCTGCACTAAGTCACCAATGTACTGAATAGCTTCTGCTTTCAAACAGTTCGCAGAACGCACAGTTAATTCCAAATCGTCTACCGGACGTAACAGAATCGGATCAAATTCCGGTTTCTCTTCTTTCTCTTCTGGCTCGCTCATGTCACGCAATTCAACAAACGCTTCAAGCTGTTGAGCAAGAATGGTTGCTGCGCGACGAATCGCTTCTTCTGGATCCAATGTACCATTGGTTTCCATATCGATAACCAGTTTGTCCAAGTCAGTGCGTTGCTCAACACGTGCAGAATCTACACTGTAAGCAATACGCTCAACCGGACTGAAAGAAGCGTCAACTAATAGTAGACCGAGCGGACGCTCTTCATCGTCAGCAGACTGACGTGCCGAGGCTGGAACATAACCGCGACCACGCTCAACTTTGATTGACATGTCAATCTCAGTGTCACCTGTAAGTGTACAGATGAGGTGATCAGGATTAATGATCTGGACATCACCGTCATGGGTGATATCGCCAGCCTTGACAGGGCCCGCTCCGGATTTTTTCAAGGTCAGAATCGCTTCATCTTTGCCTTCCATGACTACTGACAAACCCTTTAGGTTCAACAGAATCTCGATGATGTCTTCCTGAACACCCTCTTTGCTGCTGTATTCGTGTTGAACACCGTCAATTTTTACTTCAGTCACAGCCACACCTGGCATAGACGAAAGTAAAATACGGCGCAACGCGTTGCCCAGCGTGTGACCAAAGCCACGCTCAAGAGGCTCCAACGTCACTTTAGCGTGAGTCGGGCTAATTTGTTCGATATCGACTAGCCTTGGCTTTAGGAATTCGGTAACAGAACCCTGCATTGTGTCCTCTCTTTATGCTTAAGCTTTACTTAGAGTAAAGCTCTACGATCAACTGTTCGTTAATTTCAGCAGACAAATCTGCACGCTCTGGAAGACGCTTGAACTGACCTTCCATTTTAGTGCTGTCTACTTCCAACCATACTGGCTTTTCACGCTGATCAGCGAGTTCCAGTGCGGCTGCGATGCGCGCCTGCTTTTTCGCTTTTTCGCGAACGGACACAACGTCTTCCGGACGTACTTTAAACGACGGAATGTTGACTACCTGACCATTCACTACTACTGCTTTGTGGCTTACCAACTGGCGCGCCTCAGCACGAGTTGACGCGAAGCCCATACGGTACACCACGTTATCAAGGCGTTGCTCAAGCAATTGCAGCAGGTTCTCACCAGTATTGCCCTTAATACGGGCAGCTTCTTTGTAATAGTTACGGAATTGCTTTTCGAGTACACCGTAAATACGACGAACTTTTTGCTTTTCACGTAACTGCAAACCGTAATCAGACAAACGGCCGCGACGAGCGCCGTGCTGACCCGGTGCGCTTTCGAGTTTACACTTCGAATCGATTGCGCGTACGCCGCTTTTGAGGAACAAGTCTGTTCCTTCGCGACGACTCAGTTTGAGTTTTGGACCCAAATATCTAGCCATGTTCTTTCTCCAACTATCGTATAGCGCCTATTAAACGCGACGTTTCTTAGGCGGACGACAACCGTTGTGAGGAATAGGTGTCACATCAGTAATGTTCGTGATGCGATAACCTACAGCGTTCAATGCGCGAATCGATGATTCACGACCAGGGCCTGGGCCCTTAACGAACACTTCTAGGTTTTTCAAACCATATTCCTTCGCCATTTCACCTGCGCGCTCAGCAGCAACCTGTGCAGCAAACGGAGTTGATTTACGTGAACCACGGAAACCAGAACCACCTGCAGTTGCCCATGCTAACGCGTTACCTTGACGGTCAGTGATGGTCACAATGGTGTTATTGAAAGATGCATGGATGTGAGCCATGCCATCTGCGACTTGCTTTTTAACGCGCTTACGAGTACGAGTTGGTTGTTTAGCCATTTCTCAACTCCCTACTTCTTAATTGGTTTACGCGGACCTTTACGGGTGCGCGCATTTGTTTTAGTGCGCTGTCCACGTAGAGGCAAGCCACGACGATGACGTAGACCACGGTAACATCCGAGATCCATCAAGCGTTTGATGTTCATAGATACTTCACGGCGAAGATCGCCTTCAACAGTAAACTTAGCTACTGCATCACGAAGTACATCCAGTTTTTCTTCTGACAAAGAGCCGATTTTGGTATCTTCAGGCAGCTCGATCGAAGCTAAGATAGCTTTTGAACGAGTACGGCCGATACCGTAAATCGCAGTCAAGGCAATGACTGCATGCTTATTGTCAGGAACGTTAATGCCAGCGATACGGGCCACTAACACGTCTCCTATAGTTTATGGGTGACCGGATTTGAAAAGCCCGTTAGGATACTCAACCGGTCGCCAATTTGCAAACATATCAAAGCCGCAGCCAAAAATTATTTTTGACTGCGGACTTCTTCTTCGAATTAACCTTGCCGTTGCTTGTGCTTAGGGTCACTGCAAATTACACGCACAACACCGTTGCGCTTGATAACTTTACAGTTACGGCAGATTTTCTTCACGGAAGCACGAACTTTCATTGCTACACTCCGTAATTATCCAACCTTAACGGCCGAAGCCTTTAAGGTTAGCTTTTTTCAGGACCGAATCATACTGATGTGACATCAGATGAGTCTGGACCTGCGCCATAAAGTCCATGATAACAACTACGATAATTAAAAGCGACGTACCACCAAAATAGAATTGTACGTTCCACGCAATCATCATGAACTCAGGAACCAAACAGACAAAGGTAATGTATAAGGCGCCAGCAAGCGTCAAACGAGTCATTACTTTATCAATGTAACGTGAGGTTTGTTCACCTGGACGAATACCAGGGATAAACGCTCCCGATTTCTTCAAGTTATCTGCTGTCTCACGTGGGTTGAACACCAACGCGGTATAGAAGAAACAGAAGAAAATAATTGCCGCTGCATAAAGCATCACATACAGAGGTTGACCTGGTGACAAAGTCAACGACAACTCCTGTAGGAAGTTTGCTACCGCACCTTCACCTTGGCCAAACCAAGTTGCGATGGTGCCTGGGAACAAAATAATGCTTGATGCAAAAATTGGTGGAATCACACCAGCCATATTAACTTTCAATGGCAAGTGCGTGCTTTGCGCTGCAAACACCTTACGGCCCTGCTGACGCTTTGCATAGTTCACAACAATACGACGTTGACCACGTTCTACGAACACAACGAAGTAAGTTACTGCGAGAACGATAACACCAATTAGCAATAACAATAATAAATGCAAATCACCCTGACGAGCTTGCTCTGCCGTTTGACCAATGGCCGACGGGAGCCCTGCTACAATACCGGTGAAGATTAGAATAGAGATACCGTTTCCAATTCCACGTTCGGTAATTTGTTCACCTAACCACATTAAGAACATGGTACCAGTAACCAAACTCACGATAGCCGTGAAGTA
>NCJS01000114.1 GCA_002279005.1 Idiomarina sp. 34-48-12
GCGCAAGACGGTGTGGTCGCCGAAATTTGTGCAAAAGAGGGTGATAGCTTGGCAGTTGATCAATTGATTATTCGTTTTGAATAGGTAAATGACAATGACAAAGCCATTCAAAATATTGGGTATTCAGCAAATTGCTATTGGAGGCGAAAATAAAGACCGCCTAAAAACCCTTTGGGTAGACTTATTGGGGTTTGAGTACAAGAGCACTTTTGTATCTGAGCGTGAAAACGTCGATGAGGACATCTGCTCAATTGGTAAAGGTGCGCATGAGATTGAGATTGACCTCATGCAACCTTTTGACATTGAAAAAAAGCCAGCGGTTCATCAAACCCCCCTTAATCATATTGGTCTTTGGGTCGATGACCTACCAAAGGCAGTAGAGTGGCTTGCTGCTAAGGGCCTACGCTTTGCCCCTGGCGGTATTCGTAAAGGGGCGGCAGGTCATGACATTACGTTTGTGCACCCCAAAGGCAATGATCAATTCCCGATTAGCGGGGAAGGTGTTTTAATTGAGCTTGTCCAGGCGCCCGTTGAAGTGATTCAAGGATTGAGCGCCTAATTAAGTGCAATTGGGTTTTGTTATTAAGGATTTAAATGTTTGATGGCATAACAACAAATGTTAACTCAGGTTGTTCGGTACCTTTAACTCCACAATAAACTCTTCGTTATTACTTACTCGATACGTCAATTCTATTTGATGTAAATCGATTATTTTCCGAACGATTGACAGGCCCAAACCGGAACCCTCAATGTCTTGGTTCGCGGCATGTCGGAAAAAACGTTCACCAAGACGGGGCAAATCTGGTGTTGGTTCAGTTGAGATGAAATTTCGGATAGTAATTTTACAAAACGTCAATTCTTCTTCAGCATTCACTTTGACCACAGAGCCTTTTTGGGCATATTTGGCTGCGTTATCCAGAAGATTCCGTAATACACATTGAAATAATGCAGCTTCAACGAGTAACTTGGTGGCCGAATCAACCTGTATATCCCAACTAACATTATCCAGATATTTGCTTTCAATCTGCGCCATGGCATCAGAGAGGACATTCAACAATACAGTTGGCAGAAACCTCAATTGATCCAGATGCTCCAGTTTTTGTATTTCCATCAACTGGAAGACCAGATGAGAGAGCCGCTTTGTGCTTTTTTGAATTGCCAGATTAGCGTTTAGCATATCTGCAGGCGACTTTGCTTCAGACAGGTTGTCAGTATGGAGCTGGAGTATGCTCAGCGGGGTTCGCAGCTCATGTGAAGCATCCGCAATGAATCTCTTTTCTTTGATAATATATTCTTTCAATTCTGCCAGTAAAGAATTTATCGCATGCTGAAAAGGTTCAAGTTCTCTGGGTAGTTTCAGATCCAGTTGTTTCAAGTTGTTCGGACCTGTTTGAGATAGTTTTATAGATAAAACCTTAATCAGGTTGGTGCCCCAATATACCGCAAACCAAACCAGCATTAGTATTGGAATAAGTGCGATGCAAAGTGGGATCAAGTGGTCAAGCGCCACATGGACACTCAATTCATCGCGAAAATCTTCACGTTGAGCAGTGAATATCCAGACATCGAGATCGGCAGCGAATAGACTAAACCCGATCCATTCATGGTCGTCATACTTTATAACATGATATCCCGCTTCCATCGGTTGCATAGGAAGGGGACCTGCATTCGCCGAACGAAGAAGAAGTTTGCCATCTTGACGCCATACTTGAACTGCAATTTTACTTTCGTACTTGTGGCCTTCGAGCGTGCGTTCCTGCGCAGTTGTTGTCTGTGCATCGTCTTCCATAATGCGGGGGACTTCAATAATAGTATTTGGATCTGTGACACCGGATGGCTTTTCCAAAAGAAGATGACGAACCAGTCTCGCGTATTGAGCAAGTTGCGCATCAAAAAGCTCATCCAGTTCGTGATGAGTGCTGTAAAATGTGCTAACGCCTGTGATGAGCATAAATAACAGGATAACCCCATTGATGCTCAAGAGCAGGATACGTCGTAAACTTCTAATTCTCATCGTGGCTCTTTAGCATGTAACCAAAACCCCGGACTGTTTTAATTATATAAGTCGCTGTTTTCTTTCTGATATTGTGGATATGTACTTCTAAAGAGTTACCTTCATTATCGCCATTCCAGCCCGTATTAATCTCCTCTAAGTGTTGTTTAGATAAGATTTTTCCAGGATGCAGCATTAACTCTTTAAGTAACAAAAACTCCCGAGTTGTCAAATGAACTCCCTTATTCCGGAAGCAGCATTTATGGCTTTGAATATCCAATGTGAGCTCATTACTGATCAGTAAATCCTGCTGCCGTTGTTGATGTCTTCTATGTACAACCCGAAGTCGAGCCTCAATTTCTCTGACATCACACGGTTTTAATACATAGTCATCAGCACCGGCATCCAAAACATCTATTTTAGTCTCGAGATGGTCCCAAGCGGTCAAGACTAATATCGGTAATGCCTGATTGCTCGCTCTTAGGGTCTTAATCACAGGAAGAGCCAATCCGTCAGGTAAACCGAGATCGAGGATCATGACATCGAACAAACTGTTTTGAGCAGCTTGTAACGCTTGGTTCCCAGAAATGCAATGTTCAACCCGATAGTGTAAACGTTCTAAAGCGGTCACAAGCCCTTGTGCTAACAATTGGTCATCTTCTACTAATAAGATCCGCATTTGCACCCGCTCCTAACTTAGAACAGAATAATGGCCCAAACCACGGCAGCCGCCACCAGCATCGTAAGTACAGCGGCAGAGCCCACATCTTTGGCTTTGCCACTGAGTTCATGGTAATCAGCACCAATTCGATCCACTACGGTCTCAATTCCGGTATTGAGTAACTCCACAACCAGGACCAGCAGCAGACTCAGGATCAGAATTGCACGTTCAGCAGCAGTCACATCCACCCATAGTGCGAAGGGGAGCAAAAAAATGAGCGCTACCATCTCTTGCCTGATAGCCGCCTCAGAACGCCAACTACTCAGGTAGCCTTGCTTGGAATAGTGGGCTGCACTTATTAAACGGCGAAAACCTGTGTGATGATTCTTCATAAAATTTTCCTTTTAAAACACTATAATAATTCTTGAGCCTTAAGGGAATCTTAAGTTTGCCGAATTAAACTGCGCATCCTTAAAAAAAAGGACTCAGTTGGATGCAACGCGGAATTTTCAAACATTTGTTTACGGGCCACGTCTGGGGACCCTACGTACATTTGGTGCGGATGATTTTTATTGGCATGTTTGTGCTTAGTATGAGTCGGCTCTCACTAATACTCTGGTTATACGACCGTGTGGAACCTACCAAAATGTTGGGGAAGATTTTACTCCAAGGTGTGAGAGCTGATTTTATCTTGATGTGTCTTCTGGCTGCGATTCCGGTATTGCTGTCCATTGTTTTGGTGTGGTCACCGCTGAAAAGAGTATGGTTTCGTCTCACATTTATATGGAGCTTACTAGCGCTGATATTACTGACCTTTCTCGAACTGTCGACACCGTCATTTGTGTTGCAATATGACATCAGGCCCAATCGCCTGTACATTGAATATCTGAAATATCCAAAAGAAGTCTTTGCGACGCTTTGGAATGGATTTAGGTTGCCGTTGTTGGTGGGAGTGTCACTGACAGTGGTATCCGCATTAATATTTAGGAGACAATTGCAAGTCTCTGCAGATCAACACCGCCTATGGCCAATCAAAACCCACTTATTGGGTTGGCTACTTGCTGTAATGGTTGTTGTTGCGGGGATCCGTTCGACAACGCAACACCGGCCCGCAAACCCTGCTATGTTTGCAATTACTGCCGATGCCATGGTGAATTCGTTAGTCATCAACTCTGGGTATTCTGTGCTGTATGCCTTGTATAGTCTCAAGCACGAGGCGCGCAGTACTGAGATTTACGGCAAACTGTCTGAAGCTGACATGATAGTTCAGACTCGTGATTGGCCATGGCTCAAAGACTATGAATATCCAAACCCTGAATATCCAACACTTCATTGGCAAACCGCAAAGGTCCAACGTCAAAAGTCATTAAATATCGTTATTGTTCTGCAGGAAAGCTTGGGGGCGACTTTTGTACAGTCGCTAGGAGGTGCGCCGGTCACTCCTCAGCTTGAACAATTGAAAACTCAAGGGATCTGGTTTAACAATTTATATGCAACAGGCACCCGGTCAGTTCGGGGTATTGAAGCCGTTTTGGCAGGCTTTATGCCAACGCCTGCACAGAGTGTTGTGAAGTTATCCAACAGCCAACAAGGTTTCAGCACGCTTGCATCTGTACTTCAGCAACAAGGTTACCATACTCAGTTTGTATATGGTGGTGAAGCTCATTTTGACAACATGCGTAGTTTCTTTACTGGTAACGGTTTTAATGATGTCGTTGACTTGCCGAGAATTAAGGCTCCCAAGTTCGTTGGCAGTTGGGGGGCCAGTGACGAAGACTTGTTTGATACTGCACATCAGCAGCTCATTCAAATGCACCAGACCGGTAAACCATTTTTCAGCCTTATCTTTACATCAACCAATCACGAACCTTTTGAGTATCCTGATGGCAGGATTGAGCTATACGAGCAACCCAAATCGACTGCCTATAATGCTGTCAAATACGCCGACTGGGCTATGGGAGAGTTTTTCCGTAAGGCAAAAGGCAGTGCTTACTGGCAGGACACCATCTTTCTTGTCGTTGCTGATCATGATAACAGGGTGTATGGCAGTAACTTAATTCCGGTTGAGAAATTTCAGATCCCCGGTTTGATTCTGGGAGGTTCAGTTAGACCTGCCACGATTGAACCACTAGCCAGCCAAATAGATTTAGCGCCGACATTGTTAAGCATTGCAGGCGTATCTTCTTGTCACCCATTTGATGGCCGTGATTTCATCGCAGATCCGATAAGTCCGGGACGTGCGATGATGCAATTTGATAATCTGTTTGCTCTGATGACGGAGCAGGAATTAACGATTTTGCGACCGAACGATACACCTGTAGGTGCCGACTACGACAGAATAAATCGCATTTTGACATTGAAACAGGGGGATGTCGCTGAAGCTTCTCGGCAAAAAGCTCTTGCCCATGTACAACTACCGTCCTTCTTATATAGAGAACGGAAGTACAGCAATAAAGCCAAGTGTCAGACATCGCATCAACAGTGATTAGTTATTGGAGGGAGACTATAAAATTTTCTGTGTAAGTGGCTGTTTATCATAACGATACTCGGTCACCGTACATGATCATAAACTGCGTCATGGCTGGCTTCCAATCTCGT
>NCJS01000271.1 GCA_002279005.1 Idiomarina sp. 34-48-12
AACCGGCCGGAAACCAAACAAGCGCCGCGCCTACGGCCGGAATCAGCGACAAGAAAGCCATAATAACGCCCCACAATAGCGGCGCTGGAATATCTAACAACCAGAAAATAAAGCCACCGAGGCCGCCTTGCACAATCGCGACAACTAAGTTGCCTTTCACCGTGGCACGAGTGACTTCAACGAATTTCTCAAACAGCGCATGTTCGCGCTCATCGCCAATCGGCAATGCTTTTATCAGCAGGTCACGCAAGTGTGAACCGTCACGTAGCAAAAAGAACGTCAGATACATCATCAATGCGAGGCTTACCAAAAAGCCAAAGGTGTTCTGCCCAATGGTGAGTGTTTCTTTGGCTAAGAACTTTGAGGCCCCCTGCACTGCGCTAATCACTTGGTCGCGGATATCGTTTGGATTCACACCAAATTCCACTAAAAGCTCGTCGACTATCGGAAACGCATCGCGCAATTTCATGAGCATCGCGCGCGGATCAATATCGCCGGAGTCGAGTTTTTGATAAAGCTGAATCCCCTCTTGAATGAACGCTGTACTTATAAAGATGACTGGAATAACGACAATTAACATACACACCGTTAGTGTCACCAACGCATTGAGATTAGGGCGGTGCCCCCACTTTCTCTGCAACAGCTGCTGCAGCGGGAAGAAAATAACCGAGACCGCACAGGCCCAAAATATAGCCGACCAAAATGGCTCAAGTATAAATCCAAAAGCAATCGTCACTGCCGCCAATAAGATGAGAAAGGCGCGACGTTCGAGTTGTTCCCGCATGGGTTGTCCTTGTTCTTTATTAGAATCAGGTTAATATTGGCAATAAAACAATAGGTGAGCAAGCCATGAAAACAATTACAGAACATTTAGCCGGATATGCCGCATATCATCGTGACCGCCGAAACATTATGACGCACTTAGTGGGCATTCCTCTTATTGTGGTTGCGATTGAGATTTTACTATCGCGCCCTACCTGGTTTATCGCAGACTTTATGCTCTCACCAGCCATTATTGTGAGCGCGATTGCAGCTTTATTTTATCTCAAACTTGATGTGGCGCTCGGTATTTTGATGACCTTGTTGCTTGGCTTGTC
>NCJS01000031.1 GCA_002279005.1 Idiomarina sp. 34-48-12
AAGCGGAAAAGAACCGTCGCCACAACGCGAGCCGTCGCTCAATGATGCGTACCTTGATGAAGAAAGTAACTGCTGCAATTGAAGCAGGCGATAAAGCGACTGCACAGCAGGCATTTACTAGCCTTCAACCGGTACTTGACCGTTACGCGACTAAAGGTCTCATCGGTAAAAACAAAGCGTCTCGTCATAAGAGCCGTTTCAACGCGAAAATCAACGCTCTTTAAGACGCTGTTTGGTTGCGTTACCGCATTAAGATTTAAAAAAGACCAGCTACGGCTGGTTTTTTTATGTCTATTATATAGCGCGTGTCTCCGTAGCTCAGCTGGATAGAGCAGCCCCCTCCTAAGGGGCAGGTCGCAGGTTCGACTCCTGCCGGAGACGCCAATAAGCAATTCATCGCAAAACTTGATCCATTCGTCGCTCAGTGGTACAAAATCTACACAACAATAATAATAAAAAGTGTAGTAACCATGACCGATGTACAAAAATTATTCAAACAAGCAGTCAGTGCCTTTCGAGCCGAGCAATATAGTGAGGCGGAGCATCAATGTCGGCACCTGCTTCGGTTCAATGCCAAGCACCCCGATGTCCTTCATATTCTCGCGTTGAGTTTACAACATCAGTATCAACCCAAAGCCGCCGCCGAAAACTTGAAAGTCGCTTTGAAACATCATCCTGAACATACGCCGTCTCGTAAAACCCTCATTAATTTGTATATCAAGCACGGCTTTTTCAGCTTAGCTGAAGAGCATATCCAAGAATTACAACGCCAGTTACCTCATCAATTCGAACCTTATCTTCTTCATGCTCAGCTCTATCGCAGCATGGGATTACCCGAACAAGCATTGCAAGCTATCGCAAAGGCAAAACAGAAATTGTCGCAACCCTCGCCTCTGGTTGATTATTTGCTGGCTTGTATTGATTACGATTTAGAGCGTTACCAAGATACTGAAGCGGTGTTATTGAATTTGGTTAAACAATTACCGGAGTACATCGATGCGCATATAGCACTCAATAAATTGTACTGGGAGCACGGTCCGCAAGAGAAATTTTTGCAGTCCATCGAAATCGCGCTGCAACGTTTACCGCAGTCTCGCGCATTGAAATATAGTCTTGCCGCGCACCAGTTAATGGCCGGACGATACGATGACTGTATACAGACATGCACTGACGCATTGGCTAAATTCCCTGACTGGGCTGAGTTTCATCACTTGAAAGGTTCGGCTTTGAGTCGCTTTGACCGCATTGATGAAGCACTCGAGAGTTTTGATACGGCGTTTCAATTGCAGCCCAATGTGATTCGTCACCGCATTGATATCGCCACAACACTCATGCGTAAAGGCCAGTTTGAACCAGCGCTTGAACACTTGAAGGCGGCTGAGAAATTGCACCCGCATAGCCAAGAGGC
The DNA here is from genome assembly GCA_002279005.1 of Idiomarina sp. 34-48-12. Classification (GTDB taxonomy): domain Bacteria; phylum Pseudomonadota; class Gammaproteobacteria; order Enterobacterales; family Alteromonadaceae; genus Pseudidiomarina. Next base: position 1,409 of record NCJS01000031.1, read on the forward strand.
GCTCGCCTATAAAGCACTTTGTCTCCATGCGCTGGAAAACCCTCAAGCTGAACGTTTAAATGACTACTCTAATTTTGTGAAGATCATTCCGTTACAGGCGCCATCAGAATATGCTTCGACGGAACAATTTATGTCTGAGCTCGCAGAAACATTACAAGGGCTACACAAAACCCATCAGCAACCGCTCGATCAGAGTGTCCGCAATGGTACCCAAACCGTCGGTAACTTGTTCGCGCAAAACCAGCCGATATTGCAAACCTTCAAGCAAATGATTGCAACAGCAGCTGAGCAATATGTCGCACAGTTACCGAATGATCCGAAGCATCCATTATTATCTCGGAAAACCGATGGCGTTCGCTTCACCGGTGCATGGTCGGTTCGCTTGACTGAAACCGGCTTTCATTCGAATCATGTTCACCCCGAAGGCTGGATTTCATGCTGCACTTACATCCAGCTTCCTGAGCAAGTCAATGCAGACGATTCAACCCACGCAGGCTGGATTAAATTTGGCGAATCCGGGTTAACACTTCCTGGCGTTGAGGAACGTACCTATGCGGTATGTCCTCAAGTAGGTTACTGTGTGTTTTTTCCAAGCTACTTTTTCCACGGCACGGTGCCGTTTCACGGCGATGGTGTTCGCATGACGGCGCCATGCGATATCTCACCGGCTTGATAGAAACTTTTCGTAGTTTTTAAACCGTCCCGAAGAACGTTGATAGAGCGGTTGTCGCACTTGCCAAACACTGGCGGTGCGCACGCTGTTGTGGCGTTGATGAAACTTCAAGCAGTCACTTTGCCAAGGCAGCCCAAGCCAATCAAAAACTGGACGCAACGTGGCTTCTGGGTCGCGCACGAGTTTATCGTAATCAACAACGATCAAATCATCGCCAAATACCGATTGCCAATGCGCCAACAACTGCTGTTCCAATTCAAGAAAATCCAAAATATCTTGAATTGAATTCGCATAATTCATCGATGCATTCAAACGAGTAAAGTAAACCGACAGGCAGTTATCCATTAACTGGCGCTGCGTCACAATAAACTTAGCATTAGGCACCGCGCGCTTAATCAAGCCGAGACGCCAGAAATTATCCGGTCGTTTATCGGTGACAATGCGACTATTCTCAAAGCGCTCTTCAACAAAGTGCACGTAGTCTTGGCCAAGTCGTGCAAAATCCTCTGCTGAAAGGCGTGAACAAAATGCACCTACCCCCTCCCGCTCAACGCTCTGCCACAGTCGAGGGAAATACTCGAGCTCGCCGCCATTAGTTATTGCATCATGGGCGCCCAACATCTGCTCGAGTAAGGTTGAACCGGAGCGATACATGCCACAAATAAACACGGGTTGCAGGTTGCTTGATACCGCAGTAGCGAATGACTCTGCTGAGAACGTTTGTTTTATTTCGTTCAACAACCGCAATTGGTCGTCTCGCGACCATGCTGGCATGGTACGCGCGTTTAAGTTATTGGCTTCCAAATAATAGTGCCAGGCTTGGCCGTAACTGCCGCATTCATCGAATAATTTACCTAACGCATAGGCAATATCGATTTGTTCATCAAGAGGGCATGCAGCGGCTTTAAAGAACGCCAAAAGCTTAAGAATGAGTGCATCGTCAGCCGTTTCAGCCGTGTGAACGTCAGCCAGTCGTACATAAGCCATGACAAAATTCGGTTCCTGCTCAATCACACGATTAAAATAGTGTGCTGCGTTTGCCTTATCGCCGTCTTGCTCGTAGCTATTTGCTAAATTATAAAGCGCCGGAACATAGTTCGGATTAATGGTTAATGCGTGTTTAAAGGCCTCTTGCGCATGGTCATTATCCAACAATCCCTCGTTATAAATCACACCGATATTGGCGTACACCTCTTCAGCACCATCAATACCTAAAGCCAACGCCCGTCGATAATAATCGATGGCTTGCTCATAACGCCCAGCCAGGCGCGCATAGTAGGCACAATTAAATTGTGCGCCGGCATGCGTTTTATGTTCTGCAATATAGCGAAGGTAGATATCAGACGCTTGCTCTGTCTGCTTCAACTGAAGATAAAGTGCGGCCAATTGATCAAGCAGCCCCAAATTGAGAGGCTGCTTAGCCAATTGTTCAATGAGATAGGAGAGTTGCTGGTTTTGCACGCGCATCAGCCATTCAAAGCTGTTACAAGGTCCTGCAGATAATCAGCATAAGGTTTGGCACGTCCTACTGCGTGCTTATATACCTTCGTGGTCATCGGCTCGCCGCGCGCAGTTGAAACGCTAGGCACCTGATTAACCATCGCCTTCTCGTCGCTCTCAAGCGGCAAACCACAGAAACTCGACAGTTGTGCTTGAGTTGCTTCGGTATTTGCAACCAGCTGTTCATAGGACACATTCAGTAACTGCTCACCAAGCGCGTGATGCCAAGCTTCCATGATGCGTTGATAATGCTGATAGTAACGGCCCAGTTCAGCTTGATTGTACGCATAAGCATAACGCCCAGCATATAACGAGCGATAAATTGACCAGCATGTATCGAGTGGATCACGCGAAACATGAATGATCTTCGCGGTCGGTAATGCCTTCTGAATGATGCCACAATACAAGAAATTGAACGGTAATTTATCGACAACAAAGGTATGCCCGTCAGCAACTTCGGCAATTTGTGCCAAATAAGCTTTACCAAGCTCGGTGTAATTCAACTCGGTAATAGCCTGCTCACGTGTTGCCGTACTGTTTTCGGCTAAATAACGCTCAATGGCTTGGTTGAGCAATAACGGAAAATCAGCGAATTCGCCGAGTGATTTTACCTGCGGGCTTGCCGACAACATACGCTCAACCAGTGTCGCTCCAGTATTTGGCATACCGACAATAAACACAGGTGTGACGTCAGTTTTCTTGTTGCCACGCCCCTGGCCTTTCCAAGAATTCGCTACCGAGCGTATCTGCTTCAGCGCCTCAAGTTCTGCGGCTTCGTTATAAGGTGTGATTTTCTTCTGTAATGCATTACCAACATTGGCAGCATTGACGGCCAACTCATGTGAGCCTAAATCATCATATTCTTTCGCTAACGCAAACCACAATGGCGTATCAGCCACCTCTGTTTCGCGTGCGCGTGCAGCTATGTCGTCAATATGGTTGCGAGCTTTGGTTTGCTTGCGTAGCAATGAGCGTACATAGAATGCCATCGATGGTACCTGCTCACTTGCGCATACCGATTCTGTTATTTTTTCAGCCGCTTTCACGTCACCGCTAAACCATGTATTCAACGCTTCATCGAACATCAATACGATATCGTCCGCGTGCTGTTTGCGTAGCCGTTTGATGATCGATAATGCACGGTCTGGCTTATCAAGCTGCGTATAGAAGCGCGCAAGTTGCTGTTGATACTGTCGGTTATCGGGTTCTACCTGTTCTGCCTGCTCCAATGCCTTGTGGAGCGCTTCGCGCTGCCGCAACCGCTCAAGAACATACAGACGATCAATGTGTAACATGACATGCTCAGGAAGAATTTGAATCGCTTTGTTCAAATAACTGAGCGCCCCGGCAACGTCGCCTAGTCTATTTTTCACTTGTGCAGTCAAATGCATTAGTGGTGCAGACTGCGGCTCATTCTGTAAAGAAGACTCTAGGAATGCCAATGCTTCAGCTGCTTGACCATTTTTCAAAAGCTTGGTGACGTGATTAATTATTGTTTGAATATTCGTGACCTGTGACTGCTCGCTCATGATACAACCCTTGGAGTTCTGTTATTTTTTCTGTCGCGGGAAATAAAAAACGGCGACTAATGTCGCCGTTTTATTAAACGCTAATTCTTTCGCTATTAGAAGCGGAAAGTTACGCTTGCGTGGATGTAACGACCCAATGTGTCGTAGAAACCAGCAATAGTGTTTGCGTTAGTAGACAGTGAACCGCCAACCAATGGTGGCTCTTTATCTAGGATGTTGTTGATACCTAGAAGAACTGAAGTATTTTCGCTCACATTAAAAGTACCTACTACGTCTAGATAGCTTTGTGAACCAATACCTTTACCGAGTAATAACTCGTCAACTGTTTCGTTGTAATCAACGCCACCGAAGTAGCGCCATTTCAACTGTGCAGTCCAGATATCATCCGGAGTGTACGTCATGGTTAAAGAGTGACGCCAGTCTGGCTGTGGGAAACAGTTTGAACTGATTAAGCCCGCACAGTCTTGACCTACGCTATCTGCGTACTTCTCAAGGTACAATGAACCATTCATACGTGCAGTAATAGTACCGCCTAACACGTCTTCAAGCGTGTAGTTAGCGTTGATATCAACACCGCTGTACTCTTCAGAACCAACGTTGATGTTAGTTGCACGAACGAAGCCGTCGTTACCACGCCACAAGCTGCCTGAAGGCGCACGGTTTACGTTATTACAGTAAACAGCATCACCAGTCAAACCACAAAGACGTAAGGTGTTAGACGCACCCAAAGTGCCGATAACTTCTTCAATTTCAATGATCCAGTAATCGGCAGTGAAGTTGAAGTTATCCATTGGGTTAGCCACAACGCCGAACGTGTAGGTATCAGCTACTTCTGGTTGCAATTCAGTGTTACCACCAAACAAACCGTTGTACTGAGACGCTGGGTTCGCATCGATGTTACCGTACTGAGATGAACTTACACCAGTGTTCGCACACTGCGCTGCAGTGAACTCAGGCGTGTCGCCCGCACATGGGTCAGTACCGCCCCACAAACCGATTGAAGTTGCAGCGAACAATTCACCAACGTTCGGAGCACGTACCGCACGGTTGTAGCTAGCACGAATTTTCCAATCAGCAGTTACGTTGTAATCCAACGCCGCTTTGTAGGTCGTTTCGTTACCAGAAGTGCTGTAGTCAGAGAAACGTACACCTAAGTCAACAGTCATGCTGTCAATGCCGTCACGGCCTTCAGCAATTGGAATGCTCAACTCACCGAACAATTCTTTAACGTTATAACCACCAGCTAAGCTGTTAGTTGGACCACCTTGGCCTGCCAATGCACCTTCTTGATAAATAGTGTCAGCAGTACGTTCGAAGTCTACTTCGCGGTTTTCAAAACCAAATACTGCAGCCATAGGCAAGTCAGAAGATGGCAAGCTTGCATCGAATTCACCAGTAACGTAAGCGTTCAAGATACGCTGTGACGTGATACCAGTCATGATTGCAACACCACCTAACGCATCAGCAGACTCACGAGTAACACCACCTGGAGTGAATACGTCGTATTCTGCATTAGCCAATGCATCTTGAACATACTTCACGTAGAAGTCATTGATGTAAGCGGTATTTGAAGAGGTTGAACCATACTGGAATGACGCGTCATATGACCAGTTTGAGTTCAAGTAACCCTCAGCACCGAACACCATACGGAACGCACTGTGTTCCAGGTTGTTCATACGTGGGCCACCTTCAACGTTACGCTTACCGATATAAGCACCGATAGTTTCTACGTCTGGACCGAATTGGCTACGGAACTGAGCACGTTGTGCATCACTGAATAATGCGCTGTTGATGTCAATATCTTGACGGAATGCATAGAAAGTACCTGACTCAGCGATCTGAGCAATAGTACGGTCATGCATGTAGCTTATTTCCATGTACGGACGGAACGAGTCGTTTACTTCATAGTTAACGAACGCACCCATAGTGTAACGGGTATCTGGACGCATAAAGTGGTTAACTGGCGCGTAGTTATACACGTTAGAACCATCATACGGCGAGAAGCTACCGTCTTGGTTTAATGACCACCAAACTTCTTGGTCAAGATCATATTCACCATCAACAATCGGTGCGAAGAAGGTATTTGGTAATGGTGCAGTAGATGAACCACCACAAGCAGTACCAGCTGCGTTAAGTGCACATGATGAATAGTCACGAGATTCTTGACGAAGCTCGTTGATTTGACGCCATGTTGCGTATGCTGTTGCGTGACCTTTACCGTCAGCGAAGCTGCTACCCATGGTTACATCGACGTTGTATGACTTACCATCGATACCGCTACCACCAGTAGGGTAACCGAAGTTGCGAGCATCCATCAGGCCTTGCATGTAATCGTTGCCGTTGCTGTGCTGATAACCAGAAGCACCAACGTTAACTTCTAAGCCTTCGAAGTCGTCTTTCATTACAAAGTTAACAACACCAGCTACCGCATCCGCACCGTAAGTAGCAGAACCACCACCGGTAAGAACTTCAACGCGCTCTACAAGCGCTGCTGGAATTTGGTTAACGTCAGCAGCTTGTGAATAGATACCACCTGATTGCAGACGGCGGCCATTCATCAATACCAACGTACGGTTTGTACCGATACCACGAAGGTCAAGTGTTGCTACACCTGATGCACCGTTCGCGATGAATGAAGTTTGTGCAGCTTCAACTTGTGGCAAGCTGTTCATCAAATCTTCAATACGGGTAAAACCAGAGTTTTTGATTTCTTCAGAAGAAGTGATTTGTACTGGGCTAGCTGATTCATAGTCAGTACGTTTGATACGTGAACCTGTTACGGTAATACGTTCTTGGGCTTCTACTTCTGCTTCGTCACCAGACTGGTCCTGCGCTGCCGCAGTGCCTGATAACGCAAGTGAAGCGCCACCGAACATAAGTGCTAAGCGGATAGACTTAGCTAATTTATTATTAGTATACATACTGTGTTCTCCCTGGATCACTTTAATGTGATTTACTAGGTTTAAAGTCGGCACGTGAACGCCCTCGTGCGTCGACGGTCACGGCTTACAAAGCGTAAACCTTGACCGCTCAGTACTCGATACTAATCAAAAAATTCTATATCGGCAACCTACTTAACGAACAAAAGTTGTTAAATATGATTTTTTTTTGCACATTTAGGGAACTTTTTTTGGTCAATTGGTTAAGCCATAAATAAAAAAGCCCTGCCATTGTGCGGCAGGGCTTTCAACTCATTACTTAAGTAGTTTTTCGTCTACTTAGAAACGATAGTTCAATCCAGCGTATGCACGACGACCAACTAGGTCATACAAAGCATTGCCGACATATCCTGGAGGAGTCTTATCGAAGACGTTACGTACACCGAAATCAACAGTGAAGTTGTCGTTTACAAAATAACGCGCAGAAAGGTCATGCGTTAAAATTGAACCAACTTCGTTTGGAGATACGTTCTCATAAGCTTCTAAACGCGGAGTCACGTCATATAAAGCAGAACGGTCAATGTAGCGCACGTTCCAGCTAAAGCTCGTGTTGTCTAAACGATAAGTATTAGTGAAACGGAACTGCCATTGCGGATCACCCACTTCGCCTTCTTCACGGTCATCAAGATCTGGTTGATCTTGGAACGAGTAGAAAACAAATGAATCAAGGTGGTTGATAAACAATGAGCTTGATAACTCACCAGGTAAATCGAACGCTTGTAGATCTGTACGATAGCGGAGATCAAGTTCGATACCACGAGTCTCTAGAGCCGCTGCGTTCAAGTAACCAGATTCTACAGCAGTAAGCTGGTTGGTTTCTGGATCACGAGTTACCTGCGCACAGTAAGTAGCAGATGGCGCACCTTCTGAATCAACACAGTTATTGATAACTGATTGCGGAGCGATGAAAGTAATCGCATCTTCAATCTCAATGTTATACATATCTAATGTCGCAGTGAAACCTTCGATTGAAGAAGGAGTCCAGACAACACCTAATGTCCATGAGTCTGAAGTTTCTACGTCAAGATTCGGGTTACCACCAGAGATCAAGTTGATACTTACGTTTGTATTTGACTGGAAGTTCTCAGGAACACCCAAGGCGGCACAGTTTGCTGCACGATTTGGGTTTTGATTAACTCGAGTCGCATCACAAGGGTCAGTAATGTTTACAAAACCTGGCGAACGTGGGCTAAACGCTTCTGAAATATTCGGTGCACGTACCGCACGACCGAAAGTACCGCGTAAGCGTGCATCTTCAATCGGTGCCCACATGAAACCAACTTTCCAAGAATCAGCTTTACCAGCATGCGAGTAATCAGCACCACGATAAGCCATATCGATGCTTAACTCTTCAGCCAAGAAAGAGCCGTCAAGAATAGGTAAGTTAACCTCAACGAAATATTCGGTAACGTCATACTCACCATATTGATTCGGTGTTGCCGCATTGTTAGTTAAACCACGACGAGTAAATTCATCTGTTAGAGTTTCAGATGTTTCTTCACGCCACTCGAAACCAAATGCTAAATCAACTGCACCACCTGGTAATGCGAAAAGGTTTTGGCTATCAGTAACGAATGTCGCACCCACATACTCCTGAGTGATTTTGTCGTCACGAACAACATCAGCGCTCATAAAGGCAATAGCTTCAGCAGTCGCATTCTGACCGAACGGGTTGTAAGGCACACATTCACCGCCAGTATTTACTAAACCAGCATCAGGGTCGCGGCAAACAATGTTACCTTCGCCATCACGAATGGTATCAACCGCGGCAGCAATGTTGCCTGGAATTGATTCATTCTCAGTGATACGACGGTTACGAGTTTCACCGTAGCCATAGTAGAAGTCGTACTGAAGGAAGCTTTGATCTAGGTTAACTACACCATCAACACCGCCAATATAACGGAATAATTCACGACGGTTTTGAGCTGAGCGGTTACCCCAATCTTCGAAGAATTTGAACATGGTAACTTGGCTTGCACCAGCATCAAGAAGACGTTGACGTAACTCTTCGTTTAAATAAGGGTTGTCGTTAACATTAATGCGGGTAGAAGTCGTAAACGCCGGCTGGAACTGTTGTTGAATATCGGCACGAGTAACTTTGAAATCAGAATAGAAACGCGCTGAGTCGTTTATTTCGAAATCAATAGTAGATGCCAAGTTCACACGATTTACTTCTGGCTGCAAGTTCACGTATTTCTGCGTAAATGCGCAGGTGTCACAACCATCTGGGAAATAACCAAACAATGCAGAGTTAGTTCCTTGACGAGGTGGCTGAACGACGTATGAGCCGTCTGGTAATAAACCGTAGAAATTATCCCATAAAAGAACACCGTTGCCCGAGATATACTCAGAACCAACATTTGGAACGAAAATTCGATCTGGAATACCGTCTAGTCGGCCAGTATCTTCAGGATTCAAAATAGTACCCCAGCTTTGGAACTGGCGAATATCATCTTCCATTGTTTCTTGAATACGGTTGACGCCGATATGGAATGTCGCATTACCACGACCATTCATAAAGTCGCCACCACCTAAGATACCGAATTCATGGGTACGCGCGCCAACACCTTCAGTAGAGCTGGTGCCGCGGGCGTTGAACTCTAGACCTTCATAGTTGGTACGCGTAATAACGTTGATTACACCCGATACGGCGTCAGAACCGTAGATTGCAGATGCACCACCAGTCATAACTTCAACGCGTTCAATCATTGACGATGGAATAGTAGAAAGGTCAACTGACGCTGAACCTGGTGAACCTGCTACGTGGCGTTTACCGTTTACAAGAACAAGTGTACGACCTGCACCTAAACGACGTAAGTCAGCTGAGCTCACACCACCAGAAGCGTTACTATTACGGTTTCCGATTAGGGTGTTTGTAGCACCAACCGCTGGCAATTCAGCAAGAATCTGACCTAGATCCGGTGTACCAAACTCACTAATGTCTTCGCTATCAATCGAAATGACCGGTGCCGCTTGTGACAACTCCGGACGAGCGATCCGCGAACCAGTAACCTGAATGCGCTCCTCGACCTCTTTTGCATTTTCTTCTTGCTCAGTTTGATCCTGCGCGTATACCGGTGCACCGACCAATACCGCAGAACTAAACCCTGCAATAAGAATTGCTTGAATCGAGTTCGCTAAAAATGATTTCTTAGCCATGTCTTACTCCCATTATTATTATATTTTCAGCACGGCATTTTTAGTCGACCACGCTGAAGTCTAAGCGTTCTATTGCCACAATAGTCAGTTGACATAGAATCTCGCTTAGATAACCACAGTCCTTTGGTCTTTTCAATGGATTTTCAACATAAATAAAACGTCATTCGTCGAAAATCATATAAAGTTGTCTAGAAACACTTCAAATTATTGAACTTTTTGAACTGCCTACGTATTTGTAACCTTGAGCAAGCATTAATTCGGCGCAGCCGACGGCATCGCTAAACGCATGATGCGCATCGTAGTCGGGCAATCCATACCGTGAACGGCAGGCTGCAAGGGTCAAGGAGCCGCGCTGGATATGGTGTTGTTGACGTTTCAATCGCGTTGCTTCGAAAGCCAACGTATCAAATAAGGCGAGTGGAGAGAGTTGAATATCGCAGCGCTTGGCTGCCTGGTTAATAAATCGCCAATCAAGTTGTGTATGATGGCAAATTAATATTTTGTTATTCAACTGTTCAGAAAGTTGTGCCATCACATCACACAGTTGTGAGGTCTCAATGAAGTCCTTCTTGACGAGTCCGTGAATAATCGGAGACTGCTTCAAATCAGTCTCATCGTGGTCAATAAGATAGTAGCGACCGGTTGTATAATGAATCACTGGCGGTGCTACCTCAACCCACGCAATCGCCAATATCTGATCGGTTGCAGGATCTAACCCGCTGGTTTCAATATCAAGAGCAATATAGCGATGTTCCGTCCACGCCTTTTTTCGAGCTTGATGCGTCCGCCACCAGCGTTTGACTAAATCCCACATTAGCCAATACGCCCGAACTTCAAACCAACGCCTTGCTGGCAATCTTTAATAATTCGAAATGCAGTTTTTAATTGTCGGCGGGTCAAGGTACTGAGTTCATCAGGGTCTAAAGCGTTCTTCGATTTATCGGTACCCCAAATATCTAATTGATGCTGCAGCCGCAGTTGGGTTAAAAACTGCCATGCTTCTCCCAACGATTGGTTATCCTTACGGTTCAATAGATTACTGCCACGCAGCTGCTCAAGTCGCATTAATGTTTGCGGTACCGTAAGCCCTGCTTGCAACGAATAAATTCGCACAATGTCATTAATCAGCGCAATGCCATAGCGTTTGATGTTGATGAGGTCGCTATCTTTACCCGATTCTGTGCCCCGGAAGCGATTGAATAATCCCAGTGGCACCTGAACACTCACCTGTAAGCGTGCCAAATTGCCCAAGAAGAACTCGTTCTTGCCAAGTTTGGCGACGTCATCGCGATAGCGCTGATACAAGCGTTTGTTGCCATGTACCATGCGCGAGTCGAAAAATATCTGACAGTACATGAGGGCTTTCGGTGTTGGGCTCTCAGTCCATGTTTGGAAGCGATCAAGCCAGCCGTCTAAGGTTCGACGACAATCCGGGTTCGACGCCATAATATCGCCAGGGCACAGTGGAATACCGCATTCATTTAAGCCATTACAGACATACTCGCCAAGCCCCTTAAACCATTCACGTTGTTGCTCGTTCAAGCCATTGCCTAGCAACAGGCCATTATCTTGATCCGAGCTGAGCACTTGGTCTTCACGGCCTTGTGAGCCGAACGCTATCCAACAATAGGTACTTGGTGCAACGCCGTGGTCTTGTTCATAGAGGCTAATCAGCTTGCGGGTCATGCTATCGGTTAGTGACGCCAACAGACGCCCAACCATAGTCGTGTCATGAACGCGCGCAGCGAACGTCTGCATGTACGCCGGAATATGCTGCGCTTCTGCGACTAATAGCTCGCGCGTGTCAGCTTTATTGATGGCGCTAATCAACATCACGGGTTCGCTGCGTTGTTGACGCATCAAATCGGTATTGGTGATCATGCCGATTGGCTGGTCATCATCGTCTAGCACAGGTAAATGGTGAATATTGTGCTGGGTCATTAACGTCAGCGCATCCATCAGCGTTTGCCGCCCGTAGACCGTCGCCGGCGCTTGCGTCATCACGGCATTCACTTGAATGTCGTAGCTTAGGCCCTGGGCGATGACGCGGTTTCTTAAATCGCGGTCGGTGAGAATGCCGAAGAGCTTGGAGGCAGAGGTGGGGTGCAGTCCAAGGTCTGCCCCCTCCTTGGGGGTCAGACCTTGGACTGCACCCGCTGCACCCGTTACCATCACCGACGAGACTTTTTCGTCGCGCATCAGCTCGGCGGCTTCGCGGATGGAGGCTGTACTGGATACCGTGACCGGCTCACGGTTGATCACTTCCGCAATGGAGAGTTCGAGGGTATCGTAGCCCGGCGACTTTTCTGTCACTGCAGGCCGGGACTCGCTAGTAGTTATACTTCCGGTTTCTACATTAGTATGTGACGTTTCTCTTCTATCGGCATTAACCGTGGCTTCGCCACGTCCCGGCCCTACCTCACGAAGAGAACGCCGGGCTACCTCGCTTAGGAGGCGTTGGCCGTGGGCGCGGATGAAGTATTGTTCGAAAGCGCGCACGTTTTGGCGCAATTTATCGAACATCGCCGCCGAGATAATATAGATAATACCATCTTCAATCACCTTGAGCTTATTCACCACAGGCCGGCCGCTGAGCAGCGATGGAAAGCCAAATAAGTCATGTGACTCTAAGCGCTCGATCAAGTGCCCATCCGGCGCCAGCAAATCAAAGCCACCAGAGCGCACAATATAAAGCGCCGGGCTGTGCTGCTTAAACAGCGCATCCACATTGTGTTCATTGACATAAGCGGCATCAATGTTCTGCGCCACCCACTGGCGCTGTTCACCGGTTAATTCGTCAAACGGCGGGCAATCGAGTAAAAAGCGCTGAACCTCAGTAAATTCCGGCTGCATTGTTTGAAACCCAAGTTCGATATTAGCTATTAGATATTTGATATTAGCAAAACCCGAAACTTCAGATCTAATATCTAATATCTAATAGCTAATATCGCTTTTGAACGAAAAAGCCCGGCGTGAAGCCGGGCTTGGTATTTTAGTGCGTCGCACCACCCGCACCGCGCGGGTAACGAATCGACTCCACCAAATCTTGCGTATCTTGCGGCGCATCACCCGTCATCTTATGTACCACATAAGACACGATGAAGTTCAGCAACATACCAATGGTACCAATACCTTCTGGCGAGATACCAAACAACCAGTTATCGGCATTGTTCGCGGCTGGGTTCACAAACTTGAAGTAAATAATGTACGCCAAGGTGAACACAATACCAACCAACATACCGGCAATAGCGCCTTGGCTGTTCATTTTCTTGTAGAAGATACCCAGAATAATGGCAGGGAAGAAGCTCGCTGCGGCTAAGCCGAACGCGAAGGCGACCACCTGCGCCACGAAGCCGGGCGGATTAATACCGAACCAGGTCGACAGAGCAATCGCAACTGCAGCGGCAACACGTGCCCACAGCAACTCTTGTTTGTCGGTAATATTCGGGGTTAAGGTTCGTTTCAACAAGTCATGCGAGATGGACGTTGAAATAACCAACAGCAAGCCTGCCGAGGTAGATAGTGCCGCAGCAACTCCACCAGCAGCAACTAGAGCCACTACCCAAGCTGGTAAATCAGCAATCTCAGGGTTTGCCAATACCATGATGTCGCGGTCAACGGTCATTTCGTTGCGCTCATCACCTGAATAGAACATCTTGCCGTCTTCGTTCTTGTCTTCCCACGCGATCAAACCGGTTTTTTCCCAGTTCTTCACCCAGTCTGGTGCAGCCTCATACTCAACGCCTTGCAGATCAGGACCATTCACGGTGTTAATCAAGTTCACTTTCGCGAAACCAGCAATTGATGGTGCAGTTAGGTAAACAACAGAGATGAATACCAAAGCCCAACCAGCTGAAAGACGCGCGTCACGTACTTTAGGTACGGTGAAGAAGCGAACAATCACGTGTGGTAAACCAGCGGTACCAACCATCAACGCACAAGTAATGGCGAATACGTCAATCTTCGATTTAATACCGGAGGTGTAAGCAGCCAAGCCCAATTCAGCGGACAATCCATCCAGCCGATCGAGCAAGTAAGTGCCCTCGCCCGCCACACCTTCAGCAATGGTTGCACCAAAGCCGGTTTGCGGCAGTACATGACCTGTCATGTAAATTGAGATGAATACGGCAGGTACAATGTACGCAAACGCGAGTACACAGTACTGTGCAACCTGCGTATAGGTAATCCCTTTCATACCACCCAGAACGGTGTAGAAGAACACAATGACCGCACCGATGAATACACCCGTTGCGATATCAACTTCTAAGAAGCGCGAGAATACCACGCCCACACCACGCATCTGACCCGCAATATAAGTAAACGAGATCAAGATAGCGCAGATAACTGCAATTGTACGTGCGGTTTGTGAGTAGTAACGGTCACCGATGAAATCAGGTACGGTGAACTTACCGAACTTACGTAAGTATGGCGCTAAACACAGTGCCAATAAAACGTAACCACCGGTCCAACCCATCAGGTAAACACTACCGTCGTAACCTGCGAAGGCGATAATACCGGCCATGGAAATAAACGATGCAGCAGACATCCAGTCGGCGGCAGTTGCCATACCGTTCATCACTGGGTGTACGCCACCACTGGCTACGTAGAAGTCAGAAGTCGAGCCCGCGCGTGACCAAATTGCAATGGCAATATAGAGAGCGAACGTCAGGCCGACGATAATAAACGTGAGAGTTTGAATATCCATGATTCGGCCCCTTACTCTTCGTGAACTTCATATTTGTTATCTAACGCCGCCATACGTTTCACGTACACGAAGATTAGAATCACAAAAGTGATGATTGACCCTTGCTGAGCAAACCAAAAGCCCAACTTGAAGCCGAAGAAAGTAAACTGATTGAGCCAGTCTACTAAGATGATGCCAAACCCGTATGAAACGATAAACCACACCGCCAGCAACTTCAGTACTAGGCTGATATTATCGCGCCAGTAGGCTTTTGCGAGTTCTTCGCTTTTGAAAGCCATACGCCCTCCAGATTGTTCTGTTATTGTTTATGTTGTTATCAGTGATTTATTCACTTATAGAATCACTTATGTAATCTAGATGGGATATGGCAATAGGGGAAATAAGACATTGGTCTAAGTTGAAAAAAGCTTGAGCGGCAGCTCAGCGCAAAGCGCCGAGCTACGACTGCCGCCAAGCATCCAGGAAGTCAGTAAAATTAGCCGATAAACCAATGCGTTTTTGATGAATTGGTTCATGCACCTGACCCACACTCGAGGTGAATACCGGGCCGTTATCTTTATAGAAGTGCAGCATATTTGGCTCAAACGCCAAGCCCAAATGCGCACACACTTGCTTCAATGTTTGTTCCGGGTTCTGGCATAAGTCTTCATAGCGAATACTTAAAATGCGATCACCAAACACTGACAACCAGTGTTGCATTAAACGCTCTTCGTGACGCATATAGCTGGCAATATCTTCAGCTTTCCAACTCCAATCAGCGCGGCTACGGAAGTTACTCTTAAAGCACGACCATGCCACATCTTCTGGGTTACGCTGAATATAAATCGCTTTACCTTGCGGAAACGCCTGCGCCCAAATCGCAAAGTGACGACTCAACTGAATGGTTTTATCCACCACTAAGTTCGTCCCACTAAACTGCTGGTCAATCACATGGGCATACACATCTGAAATATGATCAATAGCGCCCTGCGGGTCACCATGTTGCTTAATGAAGCCCGGAAAATCAGCAAAGTTGTCATTGCGCAGGTGCATGCTGGCATAGCCAATGGCACCAGTCTCTGCAGCACCTTTTACTTTCGAGTGCGCCGCCAACATTTGCCCAAGCAGCGTGGTACCGCTACGTGGCAAACCGAGCAGTGCAACGGCTCGGTTATGACCGGCTCGGCTTCGCGGTAATTTCGCCACCGCCTCACTGCTATGATTCGCAATGATGTCATTCACAAACTGTTCATCGGCTTTAACCGAATAGCGACTTGCCTGCTGCATAATCTCAGCGCCAGCCGCGTAAGCCTTGTAGGCCTCATCAAAACGTCCTAAATCAGCATAGGCTTTACCTAGACTGTAGAAAAACTGCTGCCGATTTTTCACATCAGCGTCTGGCACCATCGCAAATGACTGCTCAAGCTTATCGAGCAATTCAGGATATTTTTTATAATCAGTAATACTACTCAAAGTGAACC
>NCJS01000115.1 GCA_002279005.1 Idiomarina sp. 34-48-12
GACGTCACTGACCGCTTGGCTGTATGCTCGTTGTAAGCCACCGGTACCAAGTTTCACACCACCAAAATAGCGCGTTACAACCACCGAAATCTCGCCAATCCCGCTACTTTGCAACACATGAAACATTGGTCGCCCCGCAGTACCTGAAGGCTCACCATCATCGCTCATGGCGTAAGTTTGACTGTTGTTTGGCGCCGCATAGAGTGCTGCCGTACAATAATGGTTAGCACCAGGCCATTGTTGCTGGCAATCACGCACGTGTTGTTGATGTGCGGCAGCAGAATCAGCGTGACGAGCCGACGCAATAAATCGGCTATTCTTAATCACGATTTCATGGGTTGCCGGCGCACTCGGCACCCGATATCCACTCATATCCTTCCTAACGTTTTAGTTGCGCCCCGCTAATTTGCATTAGCACTAATTCACCAAATAATTCCGGTTGCAGCTCGTTTTCGCGTAACGTCCGATAGATTTGCTGATACGCCAATACATTTTTCACGTAGTTTCTCGTTTCAACGTAAGGAATAAGCTCTATCCAGCGGTCAACTTCCATCGGCTGCGCCGGAAGCCAATCGTACACCCGGTAAATGCCAGCATTATACGCCGCTGTCGCCAAGATCCAATTATTCCCCAGCCGACGTTGCAAGTCAGAGAGATAGCGAGTGCCAAGCCGTATGTTGTAGGAAGGATTAAACAATTCGTGAACGCTAACATCACGGCGCTCGACTAAGTTTGCGGTGCTCGGCAGCAGTTGCATGAGACCATAAGCGCCAGCATGTGAGCGCGCATCATCGCGAAACGCACTCTCGCGCCGCGATACTGCCAAGGCCCAATTTACATCGATGTTTGCTGCGTTAGAAAACTCCTGATGTTCTTCCATGTACGCCGTCGGAAAGCGTTGAGCAATGGCATCGTATTCACCCAATATACCCAATGTATAAATAGCTTGATCATGCCAGCCCCAGTCACTCGCAATCACCGCCAAAGCTCGTTGATAATCAGGTGGTAGTTGCTCGATCAACGCATTCCACTCTCGCCGCGCATCTAAGTTTCTATCGAGTGCACGTAATTCATAAGCACGCAGAACGCCGGGCAATTGCCGCACACGATTTAGGTGTTCCGCAGGCAATTGAAGCGCATTTCGACTCAGCGTTAAGGGCTGCTGAAGTTTCGCTGCAGCCAAAAAGCCATAGTAACTTCGCTGCTGGGCAACACGTTCAAAAATTTGCTTAGACACCGGCTCGAAACCTTGCGCCTCGAGTGAACGCGCGAACCAGTACTGCCATTGCTCTGATTCTCGCTGAGAATCAGGTAGTCGCGGTACCAACCCCATAATTTGAGTCCATGCGCCGTCTCTGAGCCACTCAGCTAACTGCCAATGTAGCGTTGCGTCGGTGTGTTCGGTTGCATCAATTCGCGCAAGCCAACGACTGGCTTGATCGTGATCTTTCAAACTTAGGGCGACCGCAAACGTCTGCCGCAGCTCAAGATATTGCTCCGCCGAAAAATTAATATGATCGGGCAAGTTATCGATGAGGTTGAGCGCCAAATCAGGGGCGCGCCAAATCAATCGTCCCAGACCATAGGTAACAATTTGCGTTTCCTGCGTAGGATATTTGCCGGTTAAAAACTTTAACTCATTAAGGTTCGCTGGGTTACGACGCACGCGATGATAATGCTCGGCCAGATACTGCATGGGCTCGGGTAGCATTTTCTGTAAATAAGGGATTAATGTGTGTTTGCCGCCCTCAGCAGCCAGAACGATGCGCTGCCAAACCATATCGGTTGTGCGCATTCCAGCATTCGTCCAGGCCTCCAGTACAGGGTCACAGTCTTTTGGCAGAGAATCTCCAGTTAACCAAATATCATTCACGAGACGAAGCACTGGTTTCGTATCACCGGTACCTGTCGCTAACTGCGCGTAAACCATGAAACATTGGTGACGGGTACTGCCAGGATATTCATAATAACGTAAAAATTGCTCGTAATGATGGCCATCCATCAGCTTATCGAGCCAGGCTGAACGTACCTGCCAGCCCAATGGCGATAAATGATGTTGGTTAAGGAAGTTACCAACCCGATTATCATCTTCGGCAGTAGCCAGTAAGCGAATATAATCAGCCTCTAAGTAGGGCTGTAAAGGGTATTCCTCTAGTACTTCGTTGAGTCGAGCGTATTCATCTAGATGCCGCTGCTTCAATGCTTTTTCGGCTTCTAAAAACAATTCACGTTGCTGTTCGCGCACATCGATAGGGCTAGCCGTAGCTTGGCTGGTTGGTAGTTCATTGGCATGAATACCACTCACCAAACCGCTAGTACACAATGCAACCACACAAACTTGCTGATACCACTTCGACATAATTCAAACGCACGTTTAAAAAATCATTGAAAAATTGCCCCAATAAGGCCACACTCTATGGCGACTATAAGAACCACTTTAACCGAAAGCAATCTGATTATCAGTAAACGCTCAAGGAGACCGAATATGATTTATCAGGGTGATAGCATTCGGGTTGAATTTGTAGAAGACGGCATTGCCGAGCTTCAATTCGCGGCCGCAGGCTCTGTGAACAAGTTTGACCAGAAAACCTTGGAAGAATTCAGCCAAGCCTTAACAAAGTTGGCCAACAGCAACGATTTGCGCGGTGTTATCGTTACCAGCGCAAAACCTACCTTCATTGTAGGCGCTGATATCACAGAATTCCTCACTTTATTTGCTGATGTTGAACAAACGAAGGTTTGGGTAGCAAAAGCATCACGCGTATTTGATCAGCTGGAAGATTTACCGGTACCAACCGTTGCCGCAGTTGCGGGCTTCGCGCTTGGTGGTGGTTGTGAAGCCACGCTCGCCTGTGATTATCGTGTTGTCGATACCAGCGCAGTTATTGGCTTGCCAGAAGTGAAACTTGGTTTAATTCCAGGTTTCGGCGGCACTATGCGCTTACCACGTATTATCGGCCCAGATAACGCGTTAGAACTAATCACCACAGGTAAGAATAATAAGCCAGAAGACGCCTTAAAAATTGGCTTAATTGATGCCGTCGTGATGCCAGAGAAATTGCGTGAAGCGGCATTGCGTATGGTGAAATCAGCAGCGGATGGCGAGTTAGATTGGCGAGCCAAACGTCAGCCAAAACTTGAAGCATTAAAAGCGAATGATACCGAATTAACCATGACTTTTGTGACTGCCAAAGCAATGGCGGCAGCGCAAGCTGGCAAACATTATCCAGCACCTCACGCAGCCATCAAAGCGGTTGAAGATGGCGCGAAACATGGTCGTGAAGAAGCACTGAAAGCAGAAAATGCTGCGTTTGTTGGTTTGACCCAAACGGACTCATGTCGTGCACAGGTTGGTATTTTTATGGCCGACCAAATGGTAAAAGGCAAGGCGAAAAAAGCCGCTAAGCAAGCAACCAAAGAGATTAAGCGCGCAGCCGTTCTTGGCGCTGGCATTATGGGTGGCGGTATTGCTTACCAGTCAGCCTATAAAGGCGTGCCTGTTGTCATGAAAGATATTCGTCAAGAAGCCCTTGATTTGGGTATGGCTGAAGCCAGCAAAATTCTTGGTAAATTGGTTGAACGTGGTCGTATGGATCACAAGAAAATGGCCAAAGTACTCTCTTCAATTACCCCAACTTTGCTCGATGACGGCGTAAAAGGCGTCGATATCGTTGTTGAAGCGGTAGTAGAGAACCCAGATGTGAAAGGCAAAGTCTTGGCTCAAATGGAAAGCGTTGTTGATGATGACACGATTATTGTGTCAAACACCTCAACCATTTCAATTGATCGCTTAGCGAAAAATCTGAAAGATCCGTCACGCTTCTGCGGCATGCACTTCTTTAACCCAGTGCACAAAATGCCATTAGTGGAAGTCATTCGTGGTGAGAAAACCTCTGACGAAACTGTTGCAGCTGTCGTCGCTTATGCGTCGCGCATGGGCAAAACAGCCATTGTTGTGAATGACTGCCCTGGCTTCTTGGTGAATCGCGTGTTGTTCCCGTACCTTGCAGGCTTCGCCGGCATGGTTGATGAAGGCGTTGATTTCGCCGGCATCGATAAAGTAATGGAGCGCCAGTTCGGCTGGCCAATGGGCCCAGCTTATCTGTCTGATGTTGTCGGTATCGACACGGCTGATCACTGTACTGTTGTTATGGCTGATGGCTTCCCAAGCCGTATGCCACGTGACACCAGTAGCGCCATTGCGAAATTAGCTTCAGCTGAGCGCTATGGCCAGAAAAACGGCAAAGGTTTCTACAACTATGGCGTTGACAAGAAAGGTCGCCCAGCTAAAGAAAAAGCACCTGAAGTTTACGAGATGCTTGGTATTGGCGACAAGCAATTAGACGCTGAAGAAATCATCGCGCGTTGCATGGTGCCAATGGTGAACGAGTGCGTTCGTTGCCTAGAAGAAGGCATTGTCGCCAGCGCCGCTGAGTGCGATATGGCGCTGCTTTACGGTCTCGGCTTCCCGCCATTCCGCGGCGGTCCATTCCGTTACTTAGAAACCGTTGGCCTTGAAAACTTTATCGCTTTGGCCGACAAGTACGCGCACTTAGGTGAAATGTATCAAGTAACCGATGGCCTGCGTGAAATGGCGAAGTCAGGCAAATCGTACCTGGCCGGTTAATCATTAGCGCAGCGCTAACGGAGGAATTTATGAAAGACGTAGTGATTGTCGATTGTATTCGTACCCCTATGGGTCGTTCGAAAAATGGTGTTTTTCGCAATGTTCGCGCCGAAGATTTGTCGGCGCACTTAATGAAAGGTTTACTAGAACGTAATCCACAAGTTGATGCGAACGAACTCGAAGACATCTATTGGGGCTGTGTACAGCAGACGCTTGAACAAGGCTTCAATATTGCACGTAATGCCGCGCTTATCGCTGGTATTCCGCATCACGTTTCAGCGGTCACTGTGAACCGTTTGTGCGGCTCTTCCATGCAAGCTATTCACGATGCCGCTCGCGCCATTATGCATGGCGACGGCGATATCATGATCGCTGGTGGTGTTGAGCACATGGGCCACGTACCAATGACACACGGTATTGATTTCCACCCAGGCATGAACAAATCAGTCGCTCGTGCGGCGGGTAGCATGGGTATGACCGCAGAGTTGTTAGCGCGTAAATTCGGTATCGACCGCGCCGCTCAAGATGCGTTCGGTGCTCGCTCGCACCAACGTGCTCACGCAGCGACG
>NCJS01000272.1 GCA_002279005.1 Idiomarina sp. 34-48-12
GTGAGTTAGCCGGCTACTATTTACTACTTACTCGCAAGAATAGCCTTCGTTGGCGGCTCTATTCTATTGCAATAGCGCCGGAAGCTCGTGGAACAGGGCTTGGCCGTATGCTGTTAGAACACTCAATTCATACCGCGCAAAAACACGGTGCAATTAGTCTTGGATTGGAAGTAAAAGTGGATAATAGCGCAGCGATACGGTTGTACGAGAAGCTAAACTTTGCCGTCATCGATTTGTTGCCAGGCTACTATGACGATGGCACCGACGGATATCGAATGCGCGTGAGTTTTACCAACGCTACAAATCAGGAAAGTCGGTAAAGAGGCCATCAACGCCCAAGCCAGTTAACCACTGTTTGAGTTGTTGATAGCTTTCGACACCTTCGGGCAAATCGTCAGCACGCAGGGTATAAACATGAACCTTTAGCCCTGCTTTTTGCGCATGTTGCACAACATCTGAGAACTTGGGTTCGCCTTGTTCATCAAGCCCTAAATAAATGTGATTCAGCCAAATGCCAACACCATCGGCATAGCTTCGCAGCGTTTCTAATCCGGCTGCAGTGAGCATGGTGTTGTAATCAATGTCACTCTCGTTCCAGCTATTCTCAGCGACCAATTGGATGAGCGGTAGCGTGGTCATAAACTCACGTTTCAAGCGGCGTAAAACTTCAGGATCAAAGCTCTGTAGGTAAATAGGTGCAGGAGGGATGGCATCATTGAATCCATATCGAGCTAACATACCCAATGTCGCTTGAATCACATCGTAATTCTGGTGTTTGTGCCAACGCGCCGCTTTGAACTCAACGTAGAGCCCAGTATTCATATTCCGCGTTCGGTTTAGCCCAAGAATCAATTCAATTTGTTGCGCCAGAGACATGATTCGAAAATCGCCGCTATTCATTGAGAATCGTTGCGGATAGCGTTGCTCACCGTTCTTGTTCTTGCGCTCAGTGAGCTTTAACTTCTGAAGCTCGGCAAAGGTAAAATCAACCACATAATAGTGGCCGTTAGGACGGTGCTTTTCTGGATAAACTTCTTTGACGTTAGTGACTTTATCTAAAATGATATCGTG
>NCJS01000032.1 GCA_002279005.1 Idiomarina sp. 34-48-12
CCCCGATACAATTCAGTACGTTTTTCCATGAGCAGCTGTATCTCCGAACAGTTAGCGAATTAAAGTGGCGTTATTATACGCCACTTTGGGTGCGAATTTCAGCAGCAAACGGTGCAAAAATTTGCATCACTTCGTCCGCATTCAATGCTTCTTGGTTATCACGGAATATTGTGATTGACGTGCGCTTCGCATCACCCGTCACTTTCACTTCATAAACACCCTCAGGTAAATCTAGTTTACCTTCAGACTTACCGCTCCAGAACGAATCATCCAATTGATAAGTGACATAATAACGACCGTTTTCACGGTTATAATCATCCACTTCAAAGCCAAGTTCTGGTAAAACATCTTGCATTATTGCCCAGGTATAACTGAAGCTTGCGCCCATAATGAAGCTTGCATAGCCATCTTCATCGAAGCCCATATCAATCACTACAGCACCTTCTTCATCCACGTCAGAAACCCCAGTTTGCTGGGTCATCGCAATTTCACTGATGATCAGGTTCAATGCTGTGGTTGCTGCGTCGCGATCACGGAAGTTCAGGTAGTTTTTATCAATTTCCACGGTATCTACCGCTGTCAGTTCACGCTCAATCACAGAACTACTTACAGCCGTTGTACGACCATGTTCAGCTGTGTTGAAATTGAACTGAAAGCGACGACGAATATTCACTTCTTCTTCATCTTCACCGTAGACGAAGGTTTCAACAACCCAATCGGTTTGAATACGCTGTCTATCAACTTGCTCAGTTACGCCAATATTGCGGATACGCAATGCCTGTAACGCTCCCTGCCATACGTACTGCTCGATATCAGACATGCCATCAAGCTCATCGAAATAAACACGAACCTGATCTTCGGCCTCTTCCACTCGACTACCATCAGCAACTGGCCATACTAATTTGGGTGCTAAAATTGGCACTTCTTTGCCGATTGGTCCTTTACGCTCCGCATCTGGAACCGTGTAACGATTGGTGGCATCGGGCAACTGTTTGTTTGGCGCAGGTTGGATAGAGTTTTCTGTGGCGAGCTCGGTGTAGTCAAACTTGCCTTCAGCTTGCTGCTTTGGGGTAAACGTACATGCACTAGCAAGTACTGTGGCAGCACCTGCTAGTACTAATAAATTCGCTTTCATTATTACTCCGCTTTAGATTAAACCTGCTTGTTTTAATGTTTGTTCGATGTGTTGTTGCTGCGGAAGTTCCGGTTCCGTCATCGGTAATCGATAATTCGCTTCTAATTTGCCCATTTGCGCAAGTGCCCATTTCACTGGAATAGGATTCGCCTGCACAAACATTGCTTCATGAATACTGGCCATTTCGGCGTCAATTGCTTTTGCTGTGGCTGCATCACCGGCAGTTGCTGCAACAACCATAGCTTTCATTTTTTCTGGCATCACATTGGCAGTAACACTAATGACACCCTGTCCACCTAGCAGCATAAATTCGCACCCAGTAGGATCATCACCGCTCAGTAGAATGAAATCATCACCGCAAAGTTTACGTAACAGCTCGACGCGCGCAACATCACCTGTTGCCTCTTTGATACCGACAATATTTGGTATTTGTGCTAACTCGGCTACTTGCTCGGGCAGAATATCAGAAGCCGTTCGTCCTGGTACGTTGTACAACAATTGCGGTAATTCAGATGCTTCCGCACAGGCCTTATAATGCGCCAATAAACCGCGTTGCGATGGCTTGTTGTAATATGGGTTAACATTCAAGAAACCTTGAATAGGCAAACTACTCATGCGTTCGGTGAGCATAACGGCTTCGGCCGTGGCATTTGAACCGTTGCCCGCTATCACAGAAATACGACCATCGGCAATTTCGGCAACAGCCGCAACCACCATGATGTGTTCCTCATGACTCATCGTCGCGGATTCACCCGTTGTTCCCATCGCCACAATCGCGTCAGTTCCTGCTGCGCAATGCCAGTTCACCAGCTCTTCAAGCGCGTTGAAATCAACATTACCTTGTTGTGTAAACGGCGTCACGAGTGCGACGATACTACCTGTTAACATACTGCCCCCAATATTAAATGTGCTTCTCATGGTACTTTTACCGCTCACTAATGACAAGGCTGGCGCAGGCTTTGCGTCGCGCCAATGCATCTTTTATCATAAATGCTTCGTATATAAATATTCACACGCGATGCCAATGGAGCGATTATGAATACTTTGAAAGCAGGCGATAAAGCACCTCAATTTACCTTACTTGATGCAAACGAGCAGTCCGTAGCGCTCGCCGACTTACTCAAGCAAGGTCGTGTTCTTGTTTATTTTTACCCAAAAGCGATGACGCCTGGTTGTACGGTTCAAGCCCAACAGCTGCGTGACCATCAGCAACAATTACAAGCTCACAATGTACAAGTAGTTGGTATCAGCACCGATGAGCCGAAACGCCTTGCGAAATTCACTGAGCGTGATCAACTCAATTTCACTTTGTTAAGCGATGTTGATCACCAAGTTGCTGAAGCCTTTGGTGTTTGGGGCTTGAAAAAGTTCATGGGTCGTGAATACGACGGCTTACACCGTATCAGTTTTTTGATTAATCAAGACGGGCAAATCGCCAACGTTTTCGATAAATTTAAAACGAAAGATCATCACCAAGTTATCTTAGATTATCTCGCCGACGCCTAATTTTTTTCTTCGAACAATTCGGTTGGTTCTGGCTTGGATGATAACGCAGTGATCACTGCTTTCACCAAGCTGGCCAACGGAATGGCGAAAAATACGCCCCAGAAACCCCACAACCCACCAAATATCAGCACCGCCGCAATGATATAAACCGGATTCAAATTCACAACTTCAGAAAACAATAACGGCACTAATAAATTGCCATCTAGTGCTTGAATAATTAGGTAAACGATCATGACCCAAGCAAACATGCCAGTCCAACCAAATTGAAACAGGGCAACAAGGAAAACCGGCAATGTAACAACGGCAGCACCGATGTACGGAATCAACACCGAGAACCCAACAAGTACCGCTAAAAGCACTGCGTAACGCAAATCAAAGAACGCAAAACATAGGTAAGTAAATACCCCCACCACCACAACCTCAACGGCCTTGCCGCGAATGTAGTTCATTATTTGCATGTTCATTTCGTCACTTACTTGCGCAATCAAGCGACGATTACTTGGCAAAATGCGACTGACATGACGCAGCAGTTGATGCTTGTCTTTGAGCATAAAGAATACCAGTAATGGCACAACAATCAGGTAAATCAATAGGGCCATGATACCGACGATGCGACTTAGAGACTGGCTTAATAGGGTTTCACCAAACAATAAAGCACGACTTGTTGTGGTTTCGATAAAGGTATTGATGTTGGTTTGACTGATATATTCAGGAAACATTTCCGGTAATCGATTAAGTAGTACTTTTACCTGCGCAAACATTTGCGGCAGCTCTCCAACCAGAGCCACTGATTGCTGCCAAATAACCGGAACAAGAAAAACTAACAACACCACATTCAGTGCGATAAAACTGAGAAACACGATGCCAACCGCACTTAATCGCGGCATTCCTGTGCGTTCTAGACGTTGTACCGGCCACTCAAGTAAATAGGCCAATACGAGTGCGACTAGTATCGGTGCCAAAATATCGCTGAACAAAATGATCAGGGCAAACGTAGTTAATAACAGTAAAAACAACGTGACCGCGTCAGGATCAGAAAATTTGCGGTTGTACCATTGTTTTAAGTAATCAAACATTTGTTGCGGCTCCAAAATTTCGGGTAAAGATATTGCATGCTACCCATAGATACCACATCATAGCTTTGAACGTACCGGAGTAACAGAGCTGCACGATGAAAACGGGAACCTTTTCACAATTTTATACTCGAAGCAGCAGGTTAATTAGGCGTATAAAATGAAGCAGTTTATCGGAACAATCGCAGCAGTCGCTCTTGGGGTTACCTTAGCCACCGCTTCCAGCTCTATAAAAGCGCAAGAACGCCTACCGGAAATCGGTACTGCGGGCGCTTCGGTCATGACCATTGATCGCGAGCGCATATACGGCGATATGTACATGCGTCAACTACGAGCGCAAGCCCCCTTAGTCGGCGACCCTGTCTTAGATGAATACCTGCGTGATCTTGGTTCGCGCATGGTGCGAGAGGCTGATGGCGTGCGGTTCCCTTTTAGTTTCTTCTGGGTGAATCAAAAAGACATCAATGCGTTTGCATTTTTTGGCGGCTACATTGGTGTTCATACCGGTCTAATTTCCGAAGCCCAAACCGAAAGTGAATTAGCTGCAGTATTAGCTCACGAAATCGCCCACGTTTCGCAACGTCATATTGTTCGTAATATGGAACGTATGTCGAATGCTTCCCCCACAACTATGGCGGCAATGCTTGGCGCTGTTATTTTAGCAGTCATTAATCCGCAGCTCGGTATGGCGGCATTAACCGGAACTATGGGTGTCTCGCAACAAATGCAAATTAACTACACGCGGCAATTTGAGCAGGAAGCCGACCGTGTTGGTTTGTCTATTCTCGTCAATTCAGGCTTCGACCCTATGGGGTCACCTAACTTTTTTGGGCGCTTGAGCGAAAAGTATCGCTATACCTCTCGCCCACCTGAAATTCTATTAACTCACCCATACAGTGAGAACCGTTTGGCTGACATGCGTAGTCGCGCCGAATCAATGAGGCGTCCTGAAGTTCGCGATTCACTCTCATTTTTGTTAGCTAAATATCGAATTCAAGCACGCCACTTACGTCAGTTAAGTGAAGCCGAATTACGACGCCAAATTGAAACGGCATCAAGCGATCACATAAAAACCGCTGCAACTTATGCGCTCGCTATCGTGTTACTCGATAACCGACGCTCAGAAGAAGCTGAAGACGTGCTCGCACCGCTATTAAAACGCGATCCGATGAATACATTTTTCATTGATGTACAGAGCGATATTTTATTAGCTCAGAATCGTTATGATGATGCCTTAGCGACGCTTGAAAATGCCTATATGCGCCAGCCGAATGAGCAAACAATAACGTTAAACTTTGCCAACGTTGCCGTTGAAGCGAAACAATATGAACTGGCTATTTCATTGTTGAGAGAATATTTACAACGCCACGAAAACAATGTTCTAGCGCTCGATTTATTAGCGACAGCGTACCGTCTAAATGGCAACAGTAGTTCAATGCATGAAACCCAAGCCGAGCTTGCTGCTTTGCATGGCGCTTTTGATCAAGCCATTGACCATTTGCACAAAGCCCACAAGCAAAGCGGCTTGGAAATCGAAAAACGCCGCTTGCAAGCGCGCATCGAACAGTTGATGGAGCAAAAACAGTTCTTACAAAAACTCAGTTCGTAAATTTAGTGTGCTTCTTTCAGTTCTAAGCCTGTTGCTTTAGCGAGACTCGCTAATGTTTGCTCGCCAAGCAATGGCCCTTTAATTTCACCACTTGGCGTAACAATAAACGTAGCCGGCAATGCGTTTGGTTGAGCAAACGGCAAGTTTGGCAGTGGCTCGTTTTGAATCAATGGAAATTGAATGTCATATTCAGCGCGTAATGCCGCGAGTTCTTCATTATTTAAGCCATCAAAACTAACACCAAGTAGCGTTACCTGATCGCCATAGAGTTCATGAAATTCGTTCAATTCGGGCAATTCACGCAAGCACGGCGCGCACCACTCGGCAAAATAGTTAACCACCACATAGCCGCCCTCTAGCTGTTGCCAGCTATGACTACCATCGGTGTCGGTATGAAAATCAGGTGCCGGCTGGCACGCGCTCAAAAATACTGCAGAGGCCAGCACAGCCACTGGCAAAAATCGACAACGCATAGAGTTTCCCTTAAGCTAACGCATTATTTATTGGAGGATTCATAGTCATGGCACAGGTCACAATTTATCATAACCCGCGCTGCTCAAAGAGCCGCCAAACCCTACAATTACTCGAACAACATCATATTGAACCCAAGGTCATTGAGTACCTTAAAACTCCGCCTAGTGTGACAGAAATTCAGACGCTGATACAACAACTCGGATTTATTTCAGCGCGTGAGTTGATGCGCTCTAAAGAAGATACGTATAAAGCGCTCGATCTGGCCACTGAACAAGACGAAAATAAATTAATGCAAGCTATGGCTGAGCATCCGAAGCTGATTGAACGCCCGATTGTGGTGGTTGGTAATCAAGCGCGTTTAGGCCGTCCACCGGAATCGGTACTGGAGATTTTACCGGCATGAGCGCCAGTATTTTAATCCTCTATTATAGCCGTAGCGGTGCGACCCAGACGCTGGCTGATGCTATTGCAGACGGCGTATTAAGAGCTGGTGGTGAGCCGTTAATGCGCACCGTTGCAGGTGCAGGTGACCCCGCCAGTCAGCGCGATATAGAAATTAGCCAAGACGAGCTCAAGCATTGCGATGGCTTGATTCTTGGCAGCCCGGTGCGTTTCGGCCACATGGCGAGTGCTCTGCAGCAGTTTTGGGAACAAACCAGTGTCACTTGGCTAAAAGGTGAACTAGAGGGCAAACCTGCAGCCGTATTTACCTCTGGCAGCAGTATGCATAGCGGTCAAGAATCCACCCTACTCTCAATGGGCGTGCCACTACTTCATCATGGCATGTTATTGTGTGGTATTCCTTATACCGAACCCGCTATTCAACAAACCCAATCTGGTGCTTCGCCGTATGGCGCTAGCCACGTTGAACACGGGCACGGTAAACACCTAACCGAGCATGAATATCAGGCTGCCGTTGCACTCGGTCAACGGGTTACAATAGCTGCGTCAGCGTTAAAATCTGTACGTGAACAGGGTAATTTATGAATTTAGATGAAAAGACACGACAAATTCGATTCCTTGCGTTGGCAAGTTATCTTGGTTTATTAGCATTAATGATCATTTGGCAAGTTTGGTGCCAGCGGGATAGTGAATTCAGTGTGGTTTTTCGGCTTGGGCTTTGGGTAGTTCCGTTACTATTCGCGCTACCAGGTATGCTGCGCGGTAAACCTTATACCTACGCATGGGCAAACTTCATTTTAATGTGGTACTTCTTGCACAGCCTAACCATGCTTTATGTTGCGCCAGAGCAACGCGGGTTCGCCGTGGCCGAATTACTATTAACCAGCGCAGCATTTGTTGGCTGTACTTGGTATGCGCGCAGGCAAGGCAAAGCGCTTGGCTTAGGTTTAAAAAAGCTGAAAGAAAGTAGCTAGATAGCTAGCACGTCTTTAATGAATGGAATGGTTAAACGCCTTTTTGCGGCAATCGACGCCCGATCTAATCGGGCGAGACACGCCAGTAAACTACGCATATCACGCCCTAATCGCTGAACCATAAATTGTGCGGCTTCATGCCCTAGATGTAAGCCGAGCGCTTTAGCGCGTACCTGCAAGGCGCTCACCTTCCCATCATCATCTAACGCATGAACATGCATACTCAAGCCCCATTGCAGACGTGAATGTACATCCGCTAAGGCTACCTGTAGATGACTCGGTGCATGTTTCGCAGTAACAACAATACTGCCCTGCCCCGCATCTTTCACTCGATTTAGCAGAGCGAATAATTCAAAGCACCAGGTTTCACTGCGACTAATCGCATCAATATCGTCCAAACAAATTAGCGGATAGTTTTCCAGGCCTTGCAGTATTTGTGGTTGCACTTGGTCATGCAATTCAGCCAGCGGCACATACATCACGGCCTCTTCAGTATTAGCGCAAAGTGCATGTAATAAATGACTCTTACCAACGCCCTCAGCGCCCCACAAGTACACAAGGCCTTGTGGTAACTGTTGTAACACCTGTAGTAGCTCCTGATTTGCCCCACGAACGAATGTGGCAAAGGTTTCATCATCAGGTAATTGAATTGCTAATGGCAGTTGGGCAATTGCGCTCAAGACTGGCTCCAACGATAAACCGGCATTTCAAATTCAGAGCGGCGTTCAGGATTAACAGCGGTAAAAGGCTTACTTAAATCAATCGCCTGCATGATCTGCGCCGCTTCAGTTTGAATGAACAATTCAAACTCCGCTTCGTGCTCACCATATTGAATGAGTTGCACGCGGTTCACCGATGGTAGCTCAAGCAACAGCTTTTCTGCATAGAGAACATCCATAAACTCTGTTAGGTCGCGTACTTTGATTCGCCAGGTGCCGGCCATCTCAGCGTTACTACCAATTCGAAAGCGCTGTGATAATTGCTGGGTAACGTCAGCCACCAACATGCTACCAAGTTGCTCTGGCTGCATCGCTGTTACCTCACCGCGCCAGCGCATACCACCAAGTTGCAGCGTCCAGTCTAGCATCCAATCATCATCACTGATGGCACTGTCAGCTTGATACAAGCGAGCAACCACCACGCCATCAGCATCATATCGACTGCTCGCAAATGCGATTCTATCTTCAAATCGAGCCCATAAATCGACAACCGAAAGGCTCATCGAGTCATTTAAGTCTAACAATGGCAACTTCACTGGTAGCCCGCGAGTTTCTGCTGCCGAGCGTAACTCATCGATAACTGGCCAGTTCTCGCCACCGCCAAGAATTTGGCGTTGCAAATTCTCATCTTCGGCAACTACCCAAAATAACAGTTCTGGACGGCGACTACTCCATACGCCTGAATCAGCTTGTTGAATCACGCGATCGATTTGCGGTTGATCGAACTGTACCCACAAAAGCAGCTGTTCCGCTTCTTGTTGATAACCATACTGAACCACAAAATTACGCACATTTTGCAATGCTAATTGCACCGATTCATGCGCAAGAACGGCATCATCGCCTGAAACTTTCAACAACGTATTGGTAAACGCTGTTTTTAATGCGTCATTTCGCTCATTCGCCGTTTGGTTTTCTACCACCACTCGGGCTTGATACAGTTGCTGCACTTCCACCGCCGCATGCGCTGTCTGCAGCGGGATCAGCAAATTCAAAGTGATCAAAAAGAATCCAATTAAAGCGATTTTTAGGGTTCGCATAGCTACCTCATCACAATATCTTGTGCTCATCATAAACAGCCCTATGCCACCTCGCAAGTAACAAGCTGTGGATAACCTCTTGACGTTTCCGAAAATTTACCAACGTGATAAACTTGCGCGATAAAGTCATCGCCAAAAACTCAAGGACTGCCACATGCTTAAGCAACAATTGCGCGCAATAAGCTCATTACTAACCAGTATCACGCTTATTGGTATTTGCACCGGCATGACGAGTACCCTTCTGAGTTTACGTGCCACAATAGAGAACTTCGGTACCCTTACCACGGGTATCATCATGTCTGCCTACTTTATTGGCTTTCTCTTCGGCACCACACGCGCCCCCAAGGATATTCGTCGTGTGGGCTACATTCGTGCCTTTGGCGGATTAGCCGCGTTAGCGGCTGCATCTATCTTGATTCAAGCCATCTGGGTAGATCCGGTGGTGTGGTTTGTGATGCGCTTTCTAACCGGCTTCGCCATTTCAGCCATTTTTGTGATTGTTGAGAGCTGGCTAAATACCATGGCTGATAACAAAAACCGCGGTACCCTGCTCTCCGTATATCTTGTACTAATTTACGGTGGATTAGTTGCCGGCCAGCTGATTCTCGGCATTACAGACCCTGCTAGCTTTGTCGCGTTTGCGCTGGTTGCACTACTCATTAACCTTTCGCTGATTCCAATTTTAATTAGCGTCACGGTTGAGCCAACCACCCATGAGCCACGCAAGGTTGCTATTCGTAGCCTTTTAAAAGTGGTTCCTTTAGGTATGGTCAACGCGTTTATCATGCAAGCGTGTTACGCCATGTTTTATGGTATAGGCCCAATGTATGCCACGTATATTGGGCTTTCTGTTGCTCAAGTATCGTTGTTTATGGCGGCGTTTATTCTTGGCGGCATGTTGGCTCAAGCGCCAATTGGACTACTTTCAGATCGCCTTGATCGCCGCATAGTCATGGCCTTTTGCGCTGGCACTGCGGCAATTATGGCATTCGTATTATCGCAATTAAATGCCGATGTAGCTTGGTTGATTTACTTATGTGTTGGCCTGTTCGGCGCCTGCGCCTTGCCGCTCTACTCATTGGGTATGGCGCACACCAATGACTTTCTTGAAAAAGACCAAATGGTTGGCGCAACCGGAGCCATCATTAAAGTAGGCGGCATCGGTTCCATTATCGGGGCGCCGTCAGTAGCGGCTTTGATGCAATTTGGTGCGGTCAATTACTTCTTCTTACTCATTATGGTGTTAACGAGTATTGTTTGTGGCTATTCATTGTATCGCGTTACTAAACGTGCGAAAGCAGACGACCAATCACAAAGTGCCTATGCGATGTTGGCGCCAACGCCAACTTCTGACGAGCTACTAACCACCTTAGCTAGTGAACAAGAAATGCTGGATGAGGAGTATCAGGAAGCGCAGTTAGACGCTGAATCGAAAGATGATCAGCGTCCATCTGGTGGTGCAAGCACTTAAGCTTGCACCCAACTGGTGACTAATTGCTGAGCTTGTTCGGCCAACACATCTAAGTGTTCAGCGCTGACAAAACTCTCACAATAAATTTTATATACCGGTTCGGTACCCGATGGGCGCGCGGCAAACCAGCCATTCGCTGTGGTTACCTTAACGCCGCCAATTAACGCATCATTCGCTGGTGCTTTGGTAGTAATCGCAGTGACTTCATCACCGGCCAATTCAGCAACTTTAAGTTTATAGGCTCGAATATTACCAAAGCCTGCGTTCATTTCTGCCGACGATGCCACGTCAATACGCTTGTAATACGCGGTACCATGTTCTGCACAGAGTTCATCATAGTATTGGCCTGGATTCTTGCCAGTTTTGGCGCAAATCTCAGCGGCTAATAAAGCAAGAATAATTCCGTCTTTGTCGGTCGACCACGCTTGTCCTTCGCGATCTAGGAAACTTGCACCAGCACTTTCTTCGCCACCAAAGGCCGTCGTTCCGTCAAACAATTCCTGTGCAAACCATTTGAAGCCCACCGGCATTTCACGCAGCTGACGATTATGTTTCGCAACCACGCGGTCAATCATGGCACTTGAAACCAGCGTCTTACCAATCGCTAATTCTGGCTTCCAAGTGCGGTTCTGACACAAATAATCAATGGCAACTGCAAGATAGTGATTTGGGTTCATCAAGCCATGGGTTGGCGTCACAATACCATGACGGTCGTAGTCAGGGTCGTTACCCACAGCAATATCGTACTGATCTTTGAGTTTAAGCAAGCTCGCCATGGCATAAGGCGACGAACAATCCATACGAATTTTGCCGTCTTTATCCAAACTCATAAAGCGGAAACTTGCGTCAACATCGGCATGATGTACTTCAATATTTAAACCATAATGTTCGCCAATCAATGCCCAATAACCAGCACCAGCGCCGCCCATTGCATCCACACCAATTCGTAATTTCGCGTCGGCTATGGCTTGCATATCAATCACTTCGTGCAAGCTTTCAATGTAGTTCTTACGCCAGTCGACTTGCTTGAGCTTGTTACTCGAACGCGCTTCCGCATAAGAAACCGCGTTAACTCCCATCAGCTCCGAAGACAACAACGCATTGGCATATTTTTCAATGGTTTTGGTTGCATCGGTATCGGCTGGGCCGCCATGCGGTGGATTATATTTAAAGCCGCCATCGGTCGGTGGATTATGCGATGGCGTAATCACCACACCATCACACAGATTTTCCTTGCGACCACGGTTATAGCGCAAAATCGCATGGCTAATTACCGGTGTCGGTGTATAGCCATCGTCGGTTTGAATGTGTACTTCTATGCCGTTACCAATGAACACCTCAAGTGCCGTCATATATGCGGCTTCTGACAATGCATGGGTATCGCGCCCTAACAACAATGGGCCCGTAATCCCCTGCTCTTCACGATACGCCACCAACGCTTGACTGATAGCGAGAATATGGGCTTCGTTAAATGAGCTGTTTAAGGCACAGCCGCGGTGACCAGAAGTACCAAACTTCACTTGCTGTTGCGGATTTCTGGGGTCAACTTCGTTGACAAAATAGGCACTCACTAATTGTGCAATGTTGGTCAAATCGTCAGCTGCTGCCGGTTGGCCGGCGCGAGGATGCAAAGCCATTATAAAAAGTCCCTAATTTTTTCTGCATGTTCCTGTGAATAACCCAACTCAAGTGCTACTTGGGTCAGCATTGATTTCTTGCGTGTGGTGTTATTGTTAGTCACCACAAAATAAGGCGCATCCGGTATTTGCTTTGGATTCGTGCTAGTACCTGAGGCTTCAAGCTCGGCTTCAGTTTTTGCGAAGTACTGTCGATCACGTCCACTAATTTGCAATACCGCATCAAATTTTTTGCTGTGGCATTTATACAACATGCTCAGAATATACAAAAACCGTGCGACAATGCTGCGTTGTCCGGCAAGATCAGCTCGCGTCATGACATCAAAAATAGTCCGACGCCCAAGGCCTTCAGAACTCGCACTCGTTGTTGCATCAGTCGTTTTTGGCATCGCTATCACCGGTTGACCGGTCGCTTGCTCAGCTGGCTCTAAGCCAAGTAATCGGCGCAATATTGCCGATGCACTCTCGCCAATATGTTGGGTATGGCTGGCAATATAGCGGTATAATTCGTCATCAATTTCAATGCGTTTGGTCATTACCCGATCGCTTCTCGTTAGCTATATTAAATATGGATGGTGCTTTAAGGCACGTCTTCTGCACGCTATTATACCCAAGCATCGGCTAGGGTACAGGAAATCAACATGAGCACAGCACAGATTCTTAATTATGAAGTGATAGGTAGCGGCGAGCCCGTCGTTTTACTACATGGTTTATTCGGAGATTTAGATAACCTAAAAGGTCTTGGGCGTGATTTAAGCGAAGACTATCAGGTGATTCTGGTTGACGCTCGTAACCACGGCGATTCATTTCATAGTGATCACATGAACTATGCCGATATGGCAAACGACCTTGCCGCTACGCTTGATGAGCACGCTATTGATTCGGCGCATATTGTTGGTCACTCCATGGGGGGTAAAATTGCCATGGAATTCGCGATGGCCTACCCCAAACGTGCGCGATGTGTCATTGCAGCCGATATTTCGCCAGTTGCTTATGACCCGAAACATCGCCACATACTCGAAGCCTTGAAAGCGCTTGATCTGAGTCAAGTAAATAGCCGAACTGATGCCGACAAGCAACTTGCGCAGCATATCGATACCAAAGGTGTCCGGCAGTTCTTATTAAAGAATTTGCGCCGAGATGACAATGGATACCAATGGCGTATTAATCTTGAGACGCTAGATAGTTGCTATGAAGAAATTTCAGGTGCTGTGCACAGCGGTAGCTACGATGGCCCTATTTTGTTCATTAAAGGTGGTGATTCAAATTATTTAATGAATGAACATGCCGACGAAATTAAGGCAAGGTTTAGTCAGGTTGAAGTGAAAATAATTGAAGGTACGGGGCACTGGTTGCATGCGGAAAAACCGCGCATTTTCAACCGGCTGGCAAGGGCGTTTATTGAGAATCATTCTCGCACCTAGGCCGCCTTCATGCTATACTCTGCGTTCTTTTTTGAAATTATTCATACAACCAAACATCAGGTGTTGCTGTTATGCTGTCAGAACATTATGAATTGATTGAAACCTTAGGAACAAACTTTGCCATTGCGTTGTTGTTTGTACTGATTGGGTTAGCTATTCAAGACGTTTTGAAGAAAGGCGATGTACCGAAATTTGGTCGTTGGTTTGTTTGGTTGGTATTATTTTTAGGGTGCGCTGGCTTTATTGCGAAAGGCATTATTCAAGCATTCTGGGAAGCAGGTCTTTAATTTTTACAGCAGGTAGTAAGACTCTATGGCAAGTGTAGGTATATTTTTCGGTAGCGACACTGGAAACACTGAAGCTGTTGCGCAAATGATCCAAAAAGAATTGGGCAAACATTTAATCGATGTTTTTGATATCGCAAAATCAAGCAAAGAAGACATCGCTTCTTATGATTTGCTCATGTTTGGCATTCCAACTTGGTATTACGGTGAAGCCCAGTGTGATTGGGATGATTTCTTCCCTGAGTTAGAAGAAATTGACTTTAATAACAAGCTGATTGCAATCTTTGGCTGTGGCGATCAAGAAGACTACGCTGAATACTTTTTAGATGCGATGGGCACTATTCGTGATATCGTGGAAGCACGTGGCGGGATTGTTATTGGTCACTGGTCAACAGATGGTTATGAATTTGAAGCGTCGCGCGCTTTAATTGACGATAACCACTTTGTCGGTTTGGGCATTGATGAAGATCGTCAACCTGAACTAACGAAAGAGCGTGTACAAAAATGGTGTGCACAAATTCGTGACGAAATGGGCTTAGATCAATTAGGCTAAGCAATACTAGCGAATCGAACTCGAGTAGCGAAGAAATCATGAGCAACAAAGACGAATTACAACTAAAAAAAGCTGGCCTGAAGGTCACGTCTCCGCGGGTAAAAATCTTAGAGATCTTGAAAGATCCAAACAATCAGCACATTAGTGCCGAAGATGTGTACAAGATTTTGCTCGAGAAAAACGAAGAAATTGGTTTAGCTACGGTGTACCGCGTGCTTAATCAATTTGACGATGCTGGCATTGTAAGTCGTCACCATTTTGAAGGTGGTCGCTCGGTGTTCGAGCTGAGTGCGAAAGACCATCACGATCACTTGGTTTGCTTAACCTGCGGGCACGTGTTTGAATTTGAAGACGATGTGATTGAGCAGCGTCAATTACAAGTGGCCGAAGCGAACAATATTAAACTGACGAATCACAGTTTGTATCTTTATGGTGAGTGTAAAACGCCAGATACTTGTGTGAATAACCAAAACATCGATATGGACTAAACCCGTATTAAATTTTGGTATAAAAAAACGCGACTCAAGGTCGCGTTTTTTGTTTCTTGCTTACCAGCACAATTACTCGCTGTCGCTCCAAGTATCACGCAAACCAACCGTTTGGTTGAACACGAGTTTACCTTCTTGGCTATCCTTGCTATCGGCACAGAAGTAACCAATACGCTCGAACTGATAAGCCATAGTTGACTCAGCTGTTGCTAAGCTCGGCTCGACAAAGCCATGCTTCACGATCAACGATTCAGGATTCAATGTACTGAAAAAGTCATCTTCAGTACCTGGGTTTGGCACTTGGAACAAACGATCATATAAACGGAACTCACAAGGCAGTGCATGCGCCGCAGCAACCCAGTGAATCACACCTTTCACTTTACGCCCGTCAGCCGGGTCTTGACCCAACGTTTCTGGGTCGTAAGTACAGTAAATGGTAGTGATATTACCTTCGGCGTCCTTCTCAACGCGTTCAGCTTTAATCACATATGCGTTACGTAGACGAACTTCTTTGCCTAGCACCAAACGCTTGTATTTCTTGTTCGCTTCTTCACGGAAATCTTCACGCTCAATTAAAATTTCACGCGCGAATGGCACTTGGCGGGTGCCCATGCTTGCATCGTTAGGATGATTCGGCGCATTGAGTTGCTCTTCGTGAGTTTCTGGGTAGTTTTCGATGACTAAGCGAACCGGATCGATAACCGCCATCGCACGTGGTGCATTTTGGTTTAGTTCATCACGAATACACGCTTCAAGCATGCTCATCTCAACTTGGTTATCCATTTTGGTAACCCCGATGCGATGACAAAACTCACGAATTGAACCCGGTGTATAGCCACGACGGCGCATACCTGCAATGGTTGGCATACGCGGATCATCCCAACCGCTTACTTTACCCTCTTCCACCAACAAGTTTAGCTTACGCTTACTCATGACAGTGAACTGAAGGTTTAAGCGCGAGAACTCAATCTGTTGTGGATGACAATCTATGCTGATGTTGTCTAACACCCAATCGTACAAACGACGGTTGTCTTGGAACTCCAGTGTACACAGCGAGTGCGTAATGCCCTCGATGGCATCTGAAATACAGTGCGTGAAATCATACATAGGATAAACACACCACTTATCACCCGTTTGATGATGATGTGCAAAACGGACACGATAAATCACTGGGTCACGCATACACATAAATGGCGAGCTCATATCAATTTTGGCGCGCAAACAGACTTCGCCTTCTTGATATTTACCGGCTGTCATATCCGCAAAAATCTTCAAGTTTTCTTCAACAGATGTATCACGGTATGGGCTGTTGGTACCTGGCTCTTTCAGGGTGCCGCGCATTTCACGCATTTGCTCTTGTGACGAAAAATCACAGTACGCTAAGCCTTTTTCAATAAGCTCCACTGCGTAGCCATGCAAACGCTCAAAATAATCTGACGAGTAGCGAGGCTTGCCTTCCCAAGTATAACCAAGCCATTGCACGTCTTCTTGAATCGAGTTCACGTAATCCACTTTTTCTTTCAATGGATTCGTATCATCAAAGCGCAGGTTACAGCTGCCTTTATAGTCTTCCGCAATGCCGAAGTTCAGCACAATCGACTTAGCGTGACCAATATGGAGGAATCCATTGGGTTCAGGCGGGAAACGCGTGTGAACGCTCTGGTGCTTTCCTGAAGCCAGATCTTGGTCGATAATTTGGCGGATAAAATTACTACGAGGCGCGTTTGCTGCCATATCTGCGGCCATGAATTACTCTACTCCGATACTAATTCGAAAAAATGACCGATATGATCGCAGTTTATCGGCACCTGCGCAAGACCTATAGGTTCAGGTTGAAGAATCGATAGGCTTGTTTTATTTCAGTTTGAGCTTGTTCTAATGAGGTGATTTCGAAACGCAAAGCAGTTCCCGCAGTTGCTTGCGCCACCGCCATACGCCCAGACCAGCTCACCACACCTATTTTGGGATATCCCCCCAGGGTTTGGCAGTCGTTTAACATGACAATGGGCTGGCCATCAGGTGGAATTTGGATAGCGCCTAGCGGTAGCGGTTCAGAAATTATTTGGGGTTGTGTCCATGCGATTGGTTGGTCGGCTTGCAAGCGCACACCCATGCGATCTTGCTTCGCTGTCACCAGCATAGTTTGCTGCACTAAACGTTGCTGTGCTTGTTGCTCA
Source organism: Idiomarina sp. 34-48-12 (assembly GCA_002279005.1). GTDB lineage: Bacteria > Pseudomonadota > Gammaproteobacteria > Enterobacterales > Alteromonadaceae > Pseudidiomarina. Next base: position 16,964 of record NCJS01000032.1, read on the forward strand.
AATTGGCCATATTGCGCCAT
>NCJS01000116.1:0-1268 GCA_002279005.1 Idiomarina sp. 34-48-12
CAAACAATTTTGCGCTTTCTAACTTTTTAGAGGTTTCTGTGTCATAGAGTCGACTTTGTTCAGAGGAAGTTGAAGACTGGCTAATTGATTCATCCAGTTGCAGTACTTTAAATTGAAGCTTTTTCAGTCTGTTATACCGACGTTCACTTATTGCATATTTTTTCAGTCGGTCTAATAGATTCCTTGACATTTCAATAGTGCGGGTTTTATTAAATTTGGTTGGGACACCAACTTGTGGACCGATGGATAAGTTAAAATATAGTTGTGAATCATCTCTTGGAACTGCTCGCTCCAATGCGTTCAAAGTTATGCCAGCAGCCTCTTCTGCGCGTAAACCACATAGAATGCCGAGAAGAGATATTAATCTGAACTCAACCGATACATCCTTTAAGTTTGCTGCTAACCTACCAATGCTCTCAACGGTTAACGGAAACAAACTACGAACTTTAGAGCTAGTAGAGTCCCTTGGTACTCTGATTCTTAGATCTGAGGTTTCTACAGTGAATTTAGGCCTCAAATGCGCCAGTCGTCCTCGGTTTTTAATAGAAACAAATTCGACTTCAAATGGCTTGTTTTCTTCGGAGATTGAAAAATAATTCTCGTACGCAGCCCACTTATAAAATTGAATAACGTGAGACATGTAGTTGTTTGCGGTTGAGTAAGCAAGCTTTCCATCATTAGCGTGTTTCAGTAAATCTTCATTTCGAAAACGATAAGTAGGCTTTACGCTTTTAGGTTGTGGAAAATGGTCCCAGCGTAAATCGTTTGCATCTAGGAAGGTCCAGTATCGTCGTAATGCCTTAGCATAAGAGCTTAAGTCCTCCAGCTTTCGTACACTGGATAGGTGGAGAAACCACTGATTTACTGGCGTTATATATTGCCCTTTAGCATCATACAGGGTGGGTAACCTCCCCAGCGAGATACCTCCTAAAAACTTTAGATCATCACCAGAAATATCGATTTTTGAGCCAATCGAAACGTTTGCCGAGTAAATGAGTTTAGCCATCAAATAACCATCCCAAGAACTCCATCTTTTCACAATATCTCGAGGTTATTGGAAAGGGATGGCTATTGTTGGATTATGAGTACTAATCCAACAATAGTCAGTGTTCAGAATTTTGCAAATAAAAGGTGGTAAGGTAGGCTTTCTACAAAATCATGTGAGGGTGACGAATTCTTCAGCGCTGGTTGGGTGCAGTGCAACCGTGGCATCGAAATCAGCTTTGGTCGCGCCCATTTTCATGGCTACCGCAAAGCCTTGCAGAATT
>NCJS01000116.1:1321-6389 GCA_002279005.1 Idiomarina sp. 34-48-12
ACGAATTCTTCAGCGCTGGTTGGGTGCAGTGCAACCGTGGCATCGAAATCAGCTTTGGTCGCGCCCATTTTCATGGCTACCGCAAAGCCTTGCAGAATTTCATCCATGCCTTCGCCAATACCGTGTAGGCCAATGACACGCTCTTCAGGGCCAACGCAAACCAGCTTGAAAGTACTTAGCGCGCGGTGTGGGGTGATGGCATTGTACATAGCCGCAAACTGCGAACGGTACACTTTCACATTATCACCATGTACTTCGCGAGCTTCGGCTTCAGTTAAGCCAACAGTACCAATGGTTGGGTGGCTAAATACAATGGTCGGAATTTGGCTGTAATCCATGTGTGCATCGGGCATATCTTTATTAAACAAACGCTCGGCTAACAGACGACCTGCCTTAATCGCGACCGGCGTGAGCTGTGCTTCACCGGTAATATCGCCCACGGCGTAAATACCTTTGACGTTGGTGTTTTGGTATTTGTCGGTGCGAATAAATCCATGGGCATCGGCGGTTACGCCGGCCGCTTCAAGATTAATCTTATCGGTAGCTGGTTCACGACCAATTGCCCAAACTAAGCAATCGACGCCTTCAATCGAATGACCATTGTCACAAAAGATAGTAAGTAAACCATCGTCATTCTTTTCAACACGCTCAACAATACAACCGGTATGTAACTCCGGGCCATCTTGTTTCAGGCGCTCTAGCAAGGCATCTGTAATATCATGATCGAAATAACGTAATGGACGGTCGCCACGCACCAATAAATGCGCATCAGTACCTAGCGCATGTAATACGCCTGCAATCTCCACAGCAATGTAACCGGCGCCAATCACAACCGCTTTGTTAGGGCGTTCGTTCAAAGCAAAGAAGCCATCTGAATCGATACCATATTCAGCACCCGGCACGTCAGGAATAATGGCTCGCCCGCCAACAGCAATAGTAATATGGTCTGCGGTAATGCGCTCGCCGTTTACTTCAACGGTGCGTGAATCGATAAAGCGCGCAAAACCTTCGATGTATTCAACACCGTTGCTTTCGAAGCCACGTTTGTAGCCACCATGAATGCGCTCAATGTAGGCTTCACGGTTTTTTACTAAGGTGCTCCAATCGAAACCTTTTTGCTCAATATCAAAGCCGTAAGCTGAGCTATATTTAATTGCTTCGGCAATATGTGCGCCGTACCACATGACTTTTTTGGGAACGCAGCCAACGTTGACACAGGTTCCGCCCACCGCTTTTGCTTCGATAACGGCTGCTTTAGCCCCGCGAATTGCTGCTCGGTTAGCTGATGCAATGCCGCCGCTACCGGCGCCAATGGCAAGATAATCATAATGTCGGGTCATGTGCTCAACTCCTGTGACATGCTAGAGTAATGGTTCATAATGTGAATCAGGCTATGATCGCCGAAAAAGGCAGCGGGTGCAATGCAACAACCCGCCAATGACCAGAATTAACCAACGAAAAAACCGATGAGCCTTATCTACCAAATTAATCGCAGCAAGAAACGACGCAACTTGGCGTTAAAAGTTGCACAAGGAAAACTGGAAGTGCAGGCTCCGTGGCATATGTCGGAGGCGACGATTGCTGACTTTGTGCAACAAAAGCACGAGTGGATTTCAAAGCATCTGAATCGGCAACAGCAGCGGCTTGAAAGTTTAACGCCGCGCGAGTGGCAGTCGGGCGAACGTCTGCGCTGGCTTGGGCAGCCGTTAAAACTAAAGGTAGCCGTTGCCACGCGCAAAACCGCGGAACGCTATGGAAGTGAGTTATTTGTAACCACGACGGCACGTAGCAACCGTGTTCATGAACCGAAGCGCACAGTCATTGATTGGTACAAAACTGAGGCCACAGCGTGGCTCGATACTTTTTTCGAATCGTGGCCGAGAACATACAATTTAAATCCCGCCGGCTGGTCAGTGGGTGATTTCACCAGCAAATGGGGGCATTGCACACGCAAACGCGAACTGCGTTTCACTTGGAAGTTATGGTTGGCGCCAGAGTGGGTTGTACGTAACGTGGTAATTCATGAGCTATGCCATTTACGAGAATTCAATCATAGCAAAGCGTTCTGGCAACTGGTGGCGAGTTACTCGCCGGATTATGAAGAGGCAGAGCAGTGGTTGCGTCAGCACGGCGTGACCGTACTGAACAACCACTATTTAGACTACAGTGACGATTAAGGCGCACTCACCGGTAAATTCTCTTTCAAGAATTCAACCATCATGGTGCGTAAATGTTGCGTGGTGCCTTTGCCTTCGCTAATGCCGTGGGTACGGTTTGGATAGGCAAAATATTCGAATTGCTTGCCATGCTTAATCAATTCATTCACTAAGCGCTCAGAGCCTTGAAAGTGCACATTGTCATCACCGGTGCCGTGTACCAATAGCAACTCGCCTTGCAGATTTTCCGCGTGGGTAATCGCTGACGTTTCACGATAGCGGTCTGCTGACTCTGGCAGCAAGCCTGAATAACGCTCTTGATAAATCGTATCGTAAAGGGTGAGGTCAGGTACTGGCGCTAACGCCATGCCGACGTGGTAGGCTTCAGGGTAGCGAAACAATGCGTTTAAGGTTTGTGAGCCGCCACCACTGTGGCCCCAGATGCCGACGCGATTACCATCAATGAAATCCCAACGTTTTAACATGGCTTTCAACGCATCATGCTGATCGCGAACGGTAATGTCACCCAGATTCTTGTAAATTGAGCGACGCCATTCGAAACCACGTGGCGAACGGGTGCCACGGTTATCAACCGAAGCAACAATGTAGCCTTGCTGAGTTAAGTAGGTGTGAAACAAAAAGCGTTCGCCGCCCCAGCTATTTGAAACGGTTTGGCCCCAAGGTTCACCGTAGACATAGAACACTATGGGATACTTTTTGCTGGCATCAAAGTCAGTCGGCTTCATCAAAAAGCCATCGAGCTTCAAACCATCTTGTGCTTCCACTTGAAAGAACTCAAACATGCCGCGTTTCAATTTATCAAACGCATCCTGCGCATTCTGGTTGTCTTTGATAACGCGAATACGGCGATGGTCTGGCAGTGAAATCATGTCGACCACCGGCATGCTATTAACGTCTGAATAGGTGTGCACGGCGTACTTCGCATCAGCTGAAAGCTGATAGCTATGGGTGCCTGGTTGGTCTGGCGTTAAGCGCTCAAGCTTGCCGCTGCCATCAAGGCTGGCACGGAATAAATAGCGTTCTAACGGCGTTTCAGGCGATGCAATAAAGTAAACCCAGCCGTCGTTTTCATTAATTTGCAGAACTTCGATGACGTCCCAGTTACCGCGGGTGATGGTGCTCAAACGCCCTGTATCGCGCTGCACCACATAGATATGACGAAAGCCACTGCGCTCACTTAACCATGTGAATGATTTGCCGCCGTCAATAAACTGCAAGTCATCCACATATTCAGCCCAGCTCTCAGTCACTTCTTGCAGTAATTCACGCACCGCACCAGAGCGGGCATTGGCAAGATAAGCGGTATTGACTGCTTGCGAGCGCGTTAATTGCTGAATCAATAGTTGCGAACTATTACCGGCCCACTGCATGCGGACTAAATAATTTTGACGCGGATCGCCTGGTATCTTCATCCATGTCGTATCGCCACCGGTTGCAGGCATCACACCAATGCGCATGGCTGCGTTGGTTTCACCAACCTTCGGGTAAGGAAACTGTTTCAGCGTTGGATACAACGAATCGGTGTTATTGATCATGGTAAACAGCGGCGTGCCTTCGGTATCCAACTGCCAATAAGCAATTGATTTGCCATCAGGACTCCAGCGGAAGCCATCACGTAAGAAAAACTCTTCTTCGTTGACCCAGTCAAAGGTACCGTTAACGATGGTTTCGTTACCGTCGCTGGTCAGCTGGGTGATTTTTTTTGAGCTCAAATCTTCAACATAGATATTGTTTTTCATTACGTAAGCAACACGGGTTGCCTGCGGGTCAAACTTTGCAAACTGTAATGTTGATGCTTCAGCGTTGCCGCCAAGCTTTTGCAGGCGCTTGGTTGATAAGTTATACACCCAATAATCACCGAGGGTGTGAGTACGCCATGAACGTTTTGTGTTGGTGAAAATTAAGAGTTTTTTACCGTCTTCAGACCAACTATAGTCAGCAACCTTTAACGGTTCTTCGGTTGCACTCGGGCGTAAATTTTCAGCCTCTACAAGTACTGTGCGTTGCTGTGTTTCAGGGTGGTATCGAACCAGATCCTGGCCGCCATTCTCAGCGGTTTCAAGAACGGTATAGCCGCTGCCGTTAGCCAGCCAACGCGTTGGGCCAACCCCGCGTGCGTTGAACTTACCTTCACCGTATAACTCGTCGAATTGCACAGCTTCAGAGCCTTGTGACGATGATGCGGCACTCGTATCACTCATGCTCGGTAACGAACTACAACCAGTAATAAAAATCGCTGCAGTCACTGCAGTGAAAGTTTGGCGTAGCCAATAGGATGTATTTTGTGTCATTGTTATTCCCTGTTGTTGAGTGCCGACCTTGATATTCGGCCAAACGCCCCATATCTAATTTCTAGAAAATCAGTAGACGATCAGTACAAAAGTATTCACGCATTATTCAAGAGGAAGCTCCATGAGTCAAAACCCTTTGCTCAGCGATTACCATTTACCGCCATTCGATGCGATTCAACCTGAGCATATTGTGCCAGCCATTGAGCAACGTATTGGTGATTGTAAGGCCACTATCGCTGAGGTGATCGAGAAAGGTGACTTTACTTGGGATGGCCTCGTTGAACCCCTTGAGCAAGTTGATGACCTGTTGGAGCGCAGTTGGTCGCCGGTCTCGCATTTGAACGCGGTGGTTAGCTCCAAAGAATTACGCGAAGCGCATGATCGATGTCTGCCGTTATTATCTGAATATGGCACTTTCGTGGGACAGCATGAAGGGCTGTATCTTGCCTTTAAATGGCTAAAAGAAAGCAAGGAATTTAATCAACTGACCGAAGCACAGCGTAAAGTCGTTTCCGACACGTTACGAGACTTTGAACTCTCAGGCATCGCCCTGCCGGCCGAGCAAAAGAAACGTTATGCTGAGATTCAAACCAAGTTGTC
>NCJS01000273.1 GCA_002279005.1 Idiomarina sp. 34-48-12
AGCGGTTTTCATTAAAGCCAAGTACAGCGCGCTGAAAACTGTTCGCATGCAACGACAAGTCTTGTGTAACTGGCGCAAAAATCTCTTGAATCAGCTTCCAGTAGCGGCCAGTACCATCAACATGAGCGCGTTCTTCCATTAACCCAGCGGTTGCCGACAGCGCGGGGTACAACGGTGGCTCTGGGAACTCAGTGCGTCTTTCGAATGACACCCCATGTTCCCTAAATACAGTCACCACACGGCCTGATGCATGCATATCTTCAAGCACTTGGTTCAACGTCGGCACTAAGTGGGCGTGCTTCTCATGTAAAAAGTGATAACCAATCAGCGAACGCATTGGGGTGACAATGAGATGTGGGTTGTCGTAATAGCCTAACTGACGTGCTTCAAAGTCATTGAGCATCACTGCTTTGACGCGATTATTGGTAAACATTAGGTTCAGTTGCTGAATATCGAGCGCTTGAACGGTTGGGACCTTAAATTGGTGTTGTTCAATGAGCCCTATCACGGTTTGCATGCCGCTAATAAACGCAAGATTCTCAATGTCATTAATGTTGCACAGGCCACATTCGCGGCGATCAGGCATTAAAAGAAGTCGCCAGGCGCTTACAGGCCACGGTGCGCGAAGGCGAATCGGTGGCGCGTATTGGTGGTGATGAATTTACTATTTTGATCCCGGAAGTCAGTAGTGTGAAATCGCTGGAGCGGCTGGCACAGCGACTGATTTCGCAGTTTGAACGGCCGGTGCAGTTGCTGGAACAAGAGTTTTTCTTAACCACCAGTATTGGCATCAGCGTCTATCCGAAAGATGGCCATAATGCTGAGCTGTTAGTCAAACATGCTGATGTTGCCATGTATCAGGCAAAAAGCGCCGGCCGTAATCAGTATAGTTTTTATCAGGCCAGCAGCGGCTTACAAAATGAAGAAGAACTAAAACTGGAGCAAGCGCTGCGTCTGGCACTGCGTCAGCAACTGCTACAGGTCTATTATCAGCCCAAATTTGCGTTACAGAGCGGCGATATTATCGGCCTGGAAGCGCTGGTGCGCTGGCAG
>NCJS01000117.1 GCA_002279005.1 Idiomarina sp. 34-48-12
GAGCTGTTTGTCGATAAAGGTAACCTCAAGCAAGCCGAATTCGCGATGACCTCGCTGAAGAACTCGATGCGCTGGGACGAAGAACGTTTTGGGCTGGAGTACGACCTTGATATTTATATGATTGTTGCGGTCGACTTCTTCAATATGGGCGCTATGGAAAACAAAGGCCTTAACGTCTTCAATTCGCGCTATGTACTTGCCGATGCAAAGACCGCAACCGATCAAGACTTTTTGAATGTTGAATCGGTTATTGGGCACGAATACTTCCATAACTGGACTGGCAACCGCATTACCTGCCGAGATTGGTTCCAGTTGAGTTTGAAAGAGGGCTTAACCGTATTTCGCGATCAAGAGTTCAGCTCAGACTTGGGCTCACGTGCGGTGAACCGCATTGACGCCATTCGCATTATACGCACGCATCAGTTTAACGAAGATGCGAGCCCCATGGCGCATCCAATTCGCCCCGATAAGGTGGTGGAAATGAATAATTTCTATACCGTCACTGTCTATAACAAAGGTGCTGAAGTGATTCGAATGCTGCACACTTTGTTAGGTGAACAAGGCTTTCAAGCAGGCATGAAGCTCTACGTTGAACGTCATGATGGGCAAGCTGTGACTTGTGACGATTTCGTGGCAGCAATGGCCGATGCGAATAAGTTCAATTTAGACGTATTCAAACGCTGGTATAGCCAAGCTGGCACCCCAACGGTAACTGTGACACAGCATTATGATGAGCAGACTCAAACGTTAACATTAAAATTCTCGCAAGCAACGCCAGCAACACCAGGGCAACCAACCAAGTTGCCAGTGTATATTCCGGTATTACTGAGTGCTTATTCGCAATCTGGTAAACGCCTGACATTAGCCAACGCAATGCTGCGTGAGCACGAATCCGGTAGTTCGTTGTTCGAATTGACATCTGAACACCAAACGCTTGAAATTCATGACATTCCTGAGCGACCAGTCGTTGCTCTGATGGAGAATTTTAGTGCGCCAGTGAAACTTGAAGCTGAGCAGGTTTTTGCCGATAGTCTGGTGTTATTGGCACATGCAGAACAAGATGTTACGAGGTGGGAAGCGGCGCAACATATTTATGTGAAGTTAATTCGCGATGCGGTTGAGCAAAAACAACCTTTATTGTTGCCAGACGCAGTCGCTGAAGCCTTTAAACAGTTTGCTCAAGCGGATATTGATCCGGCGCTCAAGGCGCTAGTGCTCGCGCCGCCAACCGTTGAGGAAATGGCTGAATACTATCCTACGGAAATTCCGCTTGATGCCATTTTTGATACGGTTCAAGAATTACGTCGACAGCTTGCAAACAAACTCTTTGCAGTGTTTACCAAGGTTTGGGATACACGAGAGGTTGCGGCTTACGAACTAACCGGCGATGACATTGCAAACCGTAGTTGGCTCCATACTTCTTTGTACTATCTTGCTTCGCAGCAACCCGAGCAATACAGCTCAGTTGTAGCGGATTACTTTAAACAAGCGGACAATATGACGGCGCAACAGAGCGCGTTGCAAATAGCAGTTCACCTGAAACTCGCTTGTAAACAAGAATTACTCGATGCGTTTGAGCAGCAATGGCTGGATACGCCACTGGTTTTAGATAAATGGTTTGCAATTCAAGCGAGTACTCCGGACGCAGCTGTTGTTGAAACGGTGCATGCGTTGCAACAACATGCGAGGTTCGATCGTAATAATCCGAACCGACAATATGCCTTGTTTGCTACATTTGGTCGCAATATGACTCAGTTCCATCGTCTTGATGGGGCAGGATATAGAATGACCAGCGAAATGATTCGGTATTTGAATGATAAAAACCCACAGGTTGCGGCACGATTAGTCACGCCACTTACACAGTGGCGGCGGTTTGACCAACAACGCCAGCAGTTACTGAAAGCTGAGCTGGAAAAGCTGCAAAAGTTACCAAACTTGGCAGCTGATTTAGATGAAAAAATCAGTCAGAGTTTGAGCTCGAATTAAGCCAATTTGGCGCGTTTTTGTAATAAACATGCAAAGCATCGTCATAATCATGTTCAGACCTCGAATTCCGTGGTCTGAACACTGATTTTTTCATGACAATAAGCATTGAATAACCAGCCTAAATGTCCGACAATGATAGCAATTATTTCGTTCGGTTATAGTTACGCCAAGTAACTGTTGCCGCTTCGTTATATCTATCACGTAAAAAGGACACCATCATGAATGCGTTTGGCGAAGGCCAGATCCCCGTTGTACTGCAGAAGGTGGCTGATCTCATTCAGCAGCGAGCCACCAGTCGAGCCGATTTGATCTCCGATTTTGCGATGAGGTTATTCCGCAATATCTCACCGGATGATCTTTCGCTGCGCAACGACAGCGACATGTATGGTGCGGTGATGGGGTTGTGGCATAGCTTTAATGATTATATTCCTGGCGAAAAAGCCCTCATTAAAATTTACAATCCTGAAGTAGCTCGGCATGGCTGGGAATCTGCCCACACCATTATCGAGATTATTCAATCTGACAGTCCATTTATGGTGGATTCGATTCGTATGGCGCTATCGCGTCTAGGAATCACGTCGCACCTATTGTTGCATTTGCCGATTAGTCACAAACGCGATGCAGATAACAACATTGTTGAGTTATTAAAAGCGGGCACTCGCAATGACGATAACGAAGTTGACACCGTATTTTTGATTGAAGTTGATCGTCAAACCAGCAAAGAAGCCATTACAACGTTGAAGAAAGAACTGGCTTCGGTGATGGATGAAATTAATTTGTCGGTTTCTGACTGGCAGCCAATGCGCGAGCGTCTTAGCGAGATCGCTGAGAGCCTAAGCGACATTAAATATCCAGGCGATCAGCAACAGCTCAAAGAAGCACAACGATTTCTAGCTTGGCTAGCACAAGACAACTTCACGTTAATGGGTTATCGCCGTTACGATTTGAAAGCAGTTGAAGGTGATTACGTCATACGCCAAAACGTTGAATCAAGCCTTGGCTTAATGCGTAAAAGCGCTACCAATAAAGACCGTTTAGTATCATCGCTACCAGAAGTTGCGCGTGAAATGACGTTTGACGAAAACATCCTGTTGCTTACAAAAACCAACACGAAGTCACGTGTTCATCGTCCGGCTTATTGTGATTACATTGGGGTAAAACGCTTTGATAAAAACGGTAAAGTGATTGGCGAAGACCGCTTTATTGGATTGTACTCAAGTAGCTTTTACAACAATAGTGCTCGCGATGTGCCGATGGTGGGTGACAAAATACGTCGTGTGATGGAAGCATCAGGTTTCGCACCAAATTCACACGCAGCAAAAGCATTGTTAAATATTTTAGAAACGTATCCACGTGACGAAATTGTTCAGGCTCCAGAAGACGATTTGCTTGAAGTAGGGCTTGGCGTATTGCAAATGCAAGAGCGTGATATGACTCGTGTGTTCGTACGCCGTGATATCTTCGGCCGTTTTGCTTCCTGCATGGTCTACGTGCCGAAAGAGCGTTACAACACGTTGTTACGTCAAAAAACGCAACAAATTCTTGCTCGTACTTTAGCGAGCGAGAGTGAAGTCGATTTTACTACTTATTTTTCAGAATCATCGCTGGCTAGAACGCACTACACCGTTCGCCTTGGCGCACACGTACAGGACATTGACGTGAAAGAACTTGAACAGAACCTTATTGAAGCGGCACGTACTTGGGAAGATAACTTCGAGCGCATTTTAAGTAGCACATTTGGTGAAGCAAAAGCGAATGCATTAAACAAGAAATATGCGAATGCTTTCCCTCGTGCGTACAAAGAAGAAGTGTTGCCGTCAGTCGCCATTGCCGATATTGCACAAGTAGAAGCGCTGGATGACGATCATAAGTTGGGCATGCTGTTTTACCGTTCACGTGAAGAAAACGAAACCAGCAAAAAGATTCGTTTGAAGTTATTCCATAAAGATGAGCCAATTCACTTGTCTGATGTGCTACCAATGTTAGAAAACTTTGGCTTACGCATTATCGGTGAAAGCCCATATCAAATTAAAACCTCTGATGGCGGCGTATTCTGGATTCTTGATTTCCAAATGCTTCACAGCAACGCGAAATTAGACCTAGAGGCAAGCCGAGACGTTTTCCAGAATGCATTCGCGCAAGTTTGGGATGGTCACTACGAAGATGATGGATTTAACCGTTTAATCTTGAGTGCAGGTTTGACCGGGCGCCAAGTTGTGATTTTACGTATGTTCGCTAAATACATGCGTCAAATTGGTACAACCTTCAGCCAGTCATACATTGAAAGCACCTTCAGCAAGTATCCGTTGATTGCGAAGCTGATTGTTAAATTGTTCTACTCGAAGTTTGATCCGAAAGAGAAGAGCCGTAGTAAGAAAATTGAGGCATTAGAAGCGCGCATTAGCTCTGAACTAGAGAACGTCGCGAACTTGGATGATGACCGTATTATTCGCCGTTATGTTGAGTTGATTTTGGCTGCTCTGCGTACCAACTTCTTCCAAGCTGACGCTGAAGGGCAAGAAAAACCATATATTTCCGTGAAATTCATGCCTGAGATGATTCCGGAAATGCCGTTACCATTACCTAAGTATGAAATTTTCGTTTATTCACCGCGTGTTGAAGGTGTGCACTTGCGTGGTGGTAAAGTTGCTCGTGGTGGTTTGCGCTGGTCTGATCGTCGCGAAGACTTCCGTACTGAAGTATTGGGCTTGGTAAAAGCACAGCAAGTGAAAAACACCGTGATTGTGCCAGTTGGCGCGAAAGGCGGTTTCTTCTGTAAACATCTGCCGGAAGAACGTGATGCTTTCTTTGAAGAAGGCAAAGCATGTTATCGCACGTTTATTCGCGCATTGCTTGATATTACCGACAACATTATCAACGGCGAGGTTGTACCGCCGAAAGATGTTGTGCGACATGACGAAGACGATACTTACTTGGTTGTTGCTGCCGATAAAGGTACCGCAACGTTCTCAGATATTGCTAACGGCATTTCAGCTGAATACAACTTCTGGTTAGGCGATGCCTTTGCCTCTGGCGGTTCAGTCGGTTATGACCACAAGAAAATGGG
>NCJS01000118.1 GCA_002279005.1 Idiomarina sp. 34-48-12
GTAATGCGCAGTGGAAATAACTCACGCGCCGTTTGATTTTGCGCAATCCAGCTTTCAGGCAGGTTTAGCAACGCCCCCAGCTCGCTTGGGTCTGATATAGATTGTGCTAGCTCTTGCTGCCATTGTGGTCGGACAGAGATGACATTCAAATTCGACACAGGTTTCCTGTAAAATTGTTGCGTGACGTGAATTATTTTACCTGAAAATTGCTGCGTTATGGTTTATTATTGCCCGCGAAATCGCTTAATTTGAAAGCATATGAGGAAGCTATGGCGAATTACAGCACAAATGAATTCAAAGCTGGTTTAAAAATCATGCAAGATGGTGAGCCATGTAACATCATCGAAAATGAAGTTGTTAAACCGGGCAAAGGGCAAGCGTTTAACCGCGTAAGAATCCGTAAACTAATTAGCGGGAAAGTGGTTGAGAAAACCTTTAAATCGGGCGAGTCGGTTGAAGGTGCAGACGTTATTGACATGGAATTAGCCTATTTATACAACGACGGCGAGTTCTGGCACTTCATGAACAATGAAACGTTTGAACAACTAGCTGCTGATGCGAAAGCCGTTGGCGAGTCAACCAAGTGGTTGGTGGAACAAGATACTTGTACGCTGACATTGTGGAACGGCAATCCAATTGCGGTAACACCACCAAACTTTGTTGAATTAGAAATTGTTGAAACCGATCCAGGCTTAAAAGGTGATACAGCGGGTACCGGTGGTAAGCCAGCAACATTGAGCACTGGCGCGGTCGTTCGTGTACCGCTGTTCGTGCAAACTGGCGAAGTGGTCAAAGTTGACACGCGTTCTGGCGAGTACGTATCGCGCGTTCAAAAATAAGTTGTTACTGAAATATGCAGCTCACTGATAATTGGCAACCAAGCGCTTCGCTTGATGTTTTGCGACAGCGAGCTGCATTGTTTCAAACCATTCGTAATTTTTTCCAGCAACGAGATGTGCTTGAAGTCGATACACCAATTCTCGGTCGATTCGGCGTCACCGATTTACATCTTGAAAATCTCGAGACCACGCTTAGTTATTTCCCACACCAGCGTTTCCAGTTACAGACGTCGCCTGAATATGCAATGAAACGATTGCTTGCCGCACACGGACAATCAATTTATCAACTTGGTAAAGTGTTTCGTGATGATGAAGTAGGTCGTTTTCACAACCCAGAGTTCACCATGTTGGAGTGGTATCGTGTCAACTTCACCATGCAAGATTTAATCAATGAAGTTGTGACATTACTCCACGATGTCCTCGGTGCCCGAGACGTTTATCAAACGACTTACCAAGCCTTGTTTCAAAAACACTTGAATCTAGATCCGCTAAACGCTTCCGTCGAAGAACTCCAAAACTGTCTTATTAAATATGAACGCATTGCTGATTTAGTTGAACGTGAAACAGATAGAGACACGTTGCTGCAGCTTGCGATGAGTTTGGTGATAGAGCCGCAGTTGAATAAATCAGACATTACGGTGGTGGAGCGTTTCCCCGCGAGTCAAGCGGCGTTAGCGCAGCTCGATAAGAAAGACGAACGTGTGGCATTGCGCTTTGAAGTGTATGTTGGTGGTATCGAGTTAGCGAATGGCTACCAAGAGTTAACGCATGCACAACACCAGCAGCTCCGATTTGATCAGGATAACCATCTCAGAAAGCAGTTCGGAAAAGAAACAAAGCCAGCCGATTTTCGTCTATTAAAGGCGCTAGATGCGGGCATGCCGAATTGTTCCGGGGTAGCACTCGGCGTTGATCGTTTGCTAATGCTCGTCACCGGTATTTCTGATATTCGTCAAGTTTTACCTTTCCCCATCGCTTGCGCTTAAAATAAGTAATGTTATACTATAACAACTCTTGACTGAGTTGTTGGTTTTAGTAAAAGTAGGCGAAGAAATGACACAGCGTTCGTTAGACAAAACAGGTATGTGGGTAACCACTTTGTGTGCGTTGCACTGCTTGTTGCTGCCTGTCATTCTGCCAATGCTATCGCTAATAGGTTTGTCATTTATTGGTGAAGAATTACTCGAGCGAGTTATTTTAGGAACCAGCATTGTGCTTGGTTTAGTTGCGCTAATTAGCGGCATTCGTAAGCACGCGCGATTCTATCCGTTAGTGTTACTCGTCGCCGGCGGCTTCATTTACTGGCATAAAGACAGTCTCGGTGAAATGGGCGAGCCTATCATTATCCTTCTTGGCGCGAGCTTGATCATTGCTGCTCACTGGGTGAACCTTCGATTGGTTCGCTCTACCAACTTCCTCACTACTGCCTAAAATTAATTTCTTAACTCTTTCTTTTGAGCAACACCCCAGTTTCCATGTGGTGGGTATAAGGGAACTGATCAAATAACGCCGCACGAGAAACTTCATGAGTGCTTTGAAGCGACTTTAGGTTTTCAACCAAGGTTTCTGGGTTACACGAGATATAAACAATCGAATCATAGTTTCGCACCAGTTCAACGGTATCTGCGTCTAAACCAGCACGCGGCGGGTCAACCAGCACCGTACGGCAGTCAAATTGCTCAAGCTCCGCTTCATTCGCGCGCCGAGATTCTTTTCCACCGGCCATCACCGCACTAAAATCTTCGGCTGACATACGCACGATCGTGACATTGTTAATGTTATTTAACTCACAGTTATAGCGCGCTGAGTTAACCGATGTTTTACTAATTTCTGTTGCCAGAACGCGATTAAAATTCTGAGCCAATGGAAGACTGAAATTTCCGTTACCACAATAGAGTTCTAATAAATCGCCTTCGCTACCTTTGGTTGCATTCAGTGCCCAGCTGACCATGTGCTGATTTACTGCTGCATTTGGCTGAGTAAAGCTATTTTCAACCTGCTGGAAGCGAAATGGTTTGTCGTCAATGACTAAGGTTTCTACAACCCAGTCTTGATCCAGACATATTTTTTGCTTTTTGGCTCGCCCGACAATTTCGATCTTTCCAAACTTACTCAGGACTTGTTTCAGTTCACGAGCTTCATGCTGCCAACTTTCATCGAGTTGCCGATGATATATTAAAGATATCAGCGCTTCGTTGGTGGTGGTTGTCAGAAACTCAACTTGAAAAAGCTTTTGTCGCAAAGTTGGCCGCTCACGCACATAGTCGAGTATTGCTGGCATCAACTCGTTTATAAGTTGGTTGGCGACTGGAAATATGTCGACACGTATTTTTTCTCGGGTCTCTGGATTAAACATAATGTAGAACAAATCATCGCCATCATGCCAAACCCGAAATTCTGCACGCATCCGATAATGAGTTGTTGGCGACGCGTACACATCAATATCTGACACTGAAAAAGGCGCAAGCATCGACTTCAGTTTTTGTTCTTTCTCCGAAAGCTGAGCTTGGTAATTGTCAGAATTAATTGCTAGATGCGTCATAAAATATCCTAAATACGTGTCTTCTATATGCGGACGAGCGCGAATTGTAACGATAGAACGTGAAATGTCCACTGAAGTCGTGATCAAGCAACTTTACAAACTCTTCACAGTATGACATTGCGCATACGATCAAAATGCTACATTATGACCCACTGTGGCGATAAAAAATAACCAGCCGCAAATGAACAACACATTAGAAAGTATAATAAAAAAGGGTCAAATCCATGTCGAACACCACTAAAAATAGTGCGCTAGTTTTAGCGGCGTTGTCGCTTGCTATTAGCACAGCTGTACACGCCCATGGGCCAGCTCATGCGAATAACGAAAAAGAACGCGTTATTGTTGAATTTAAACCGGGCTCAAAGAACGCCATTGAAGCGTTTTTGCATTTAGACGATGACGGTTTGCTCGATCCACCAAAAGATGGTGATGATCCAGGCGGTAACAAAGATAATAAAATTCTACATCGTTATGACCGCTTCAATGCTATGGCAATTCAAGTTCCACACTCTGCCGTGCATGGTTTAATGAATAATCCAAACGTTATTAGCATCACCCCTGATGAAAAGCGTTATGTACAGAGCACGCAATGGGAACCAGGTAAACCATATGGTATCGAAATGGTTCAAGCTGATCTGTTATCAGACGCTGCGGCCGGAACTCGTACAGTCTGTATTATCGATTCTGGCTACGACATGGGTCACCCAGATTTACAAACAGCAGGTGTTACGGGTGTAAACGATGCAGGCACTGGTACGTGGTATACCGATGAGAACGGTCACGGTACGCACGTCGCTGGTACTATCGCCGCATTATCAAATGGCGAAGGCGTTGTTGGCGTGATGCCAAACGGCAACGTGAACTTGCACATTGTTAAAGTATTCTCAGCGTCTGGCTGGGCATATTCATCTTCATTAATGGCTGCTGCTGAGCAATGTGCTGATTACGGCGCAAACGTTATCAATATGAGCTTAGGTGGTTCTCGTGCAAACCGCACTGAAGAACGTGCTTTTGCTCAGTTAAATGCAGCAGGCATTTTGAGCATCGCTGCCGCTGGTAACGACGGTAACACGCGTGACTCTTATCCAGCGTCTTACGATTCAGTAGTCTCGGTAGCTGCGGTAGATGCAAATGAACAACACGCAGCTTTCTCACAGCAAACAGCGCAAGTTGAGTTAGCTGGTCCAGGTGTAAGCGTGCTTTCTTCTGTGCCACGCGGAATGGGCGAAAAAGTTTCACTTTCAGTGGCTGGTGTTGCTTATGAAGCAACCAGCATGGAAGGTACCGCTCGTGTAGAGAACTCTGGCGCACTAGCCAATTGTGGTATTGGTGATACAACATGTGCCGATGCAGCGGGTAAAGTTTGTCTTATCGAGCGTGGCGTCATTTCATTCGCTGAGAAAGTACAAGCCTGCGAAGCTGGCGGCGGTGTTGGTGCAATCGTTTATAACAACGAGCCTGGCATGGTACTTGGTACTCTTGGTGAATACAGTGCATCTATCCCAGCCGTGGGCATTAGTGATACTGATGGTGCTGCATTATTAAACCAAGTAGGTGCTAACACGACTGTTGGTGTTGTTGATAGCGATTGGGCATTCTTCGATGGTACGTCAATGGCAACGCCTCATGTTGCTGGTGTTGCGGCATTAGTATGGTCACACCAC
>NCJS01000274.1 GCA_002279005.1 Idiomarina sp. 34-48-12
AACCATAAGGGATGTAACTATGGAAATGATCAAGACTCGTGCTGCCGTTGCTTGGGCTCCTGGCGAACCGCTTTCAATTGAAGAAGTTGATCTGATGCCGCCGCAAAAAGGCGAAGTTTTAGTACGCATTGTTGCGACTGGGGTTTGTCACACCGATGCCTACACCCTATCTGGCGCCGACCCTGAAGGTGTGTTTCCAGCTATCTTAGGCCACGAAGGCGGCGGTATTGTTGAAGCTGTGGGCGAAGGTGTTACCTCAGTTGAAGTCGGCGATCATGTCATTCCTCTTTACACGCCAGAATGTGGCGAGTGTAAATTTTGTAAATCAGGCAAAACTAACTTGTGCCAAGCTATTCGCAGCACTCAGGGTAAAGGTTTAATGCCTGACGGCACCACCCGCTTTTCAAAAGACGGCAAGCCAATTTACCACTACATGGGTACTTCAACGTTTTCTGAGTACACCGTTGTACCAGAAATCGCACTAGCAAAAGTCAGTAAAGAAGCGCCTCTTGAAGAGGTTTGTTTGCTTGGTTGTGGCGTTACCACTGGCATGGGCGCAGTGATGAACACTGCAAAAGTACAACCAGGTGATACCGTTGCAGTATTCGGCTTAGGCGGCATCGGTCTATCGGTCATTATTGGCGCGGTGATGGCAAAAGCGAGTCGAATCATTGCCATTGATATCAATGAGTCTAAGTTTGATATTGCCAAAAAGCTTGGCGCAACAGACTGTATTAATCCGAACGATTACGATAAGCCAATTCAAGAAGTTGTTGTTGAAATGACCGACGGCGGTGTCGATTTCTCATTCGAGTGTATCGGAAACGTTAAAGTGATGCGTTCTGCGCTTGAGTGCTGTCACAAAGGTTGGGGCGAATCTGTCATTATCGGCGTTGCTGGTGCCGGTGAAGAGATTTCAACGCGACCTTTCCAGTTAGTGACAGGTCGTGTTTGGCGCGGTAGCGCATTTGGTGGCGTTAAAGGTCGCAGCCAATTGCCTGACTACGTCCAGCGCTATTTAGATGGTGAATTTGAGCTTAGTACCTTC
>NCJS01000275.1 GCA_002279005.1 Idiomarina sp. 34-48-12
ACCGGGAAAGGCGGGCTGTTTCGGCATCGGCAGGGCTCCCTGAAGCGATGCCCAAGTCTATCAGATCAGCCAGTAACAGGAAGGTTTTTCAGACATTCCCTTAGTACCAAACAAATGTACTCTCGCACCCGATCCTCATCTTCGACTACGAGAATGCGGCCATGCGGAACAACTTTCGCAGGGACTATCTCGACCTCTGATTTAACACACGCGTTTAAGGGTTGGCTATGAGGCAGTAGCAGCAACTCGACGATAGTACCCTTCTTTAAATCACTCTGAATCCGCAAAAGTCCGCCAGACTGGTGGACAAACCCATGGACCATACTCAGACCCAATCCGCTGCCTTGGCCTGTCGATTTCGTTGTGAAGAAGGGCTCCACTGCCTGGACAAGCGTTTTTTGATCCATCCCTTCGCCAGTATCCGAAACTACGACACGCACGTAATTCACAGGTTCTGGTACGGAAGATTTAGTTGAACCGTTGAGTGTTTCTGCGGAAGTTTCGATACGGAGCAAACCTCCATTTGGCATTGAATCGCGAGCATTAACACAAATATTAAGAAGCGCGCTTTCAAACATAGATCGATCAACATAAACTTTGGCCAAATCCTCCGCCAGTTTTAACTCCAACTCAATTGCGGGAGTGATAGAGCGTTCAATTAAAACTTGGAGATCTTCGATAATGGAGTTCACGTCGAAAGCTTTGGGTGACAATGGCTGTTTGCGAGCAAAGGCAAGTAGGCGTTGAGTCAATTGGGCGGCGCGTTCTGAAGCGGCCATGATCTGCGCAGCCATCGCTGCGCTCAGATCCTCAGGCGGCAATATGTCAACAAGCATTTCAGAGTTACCAAGAATCACTGTCAGAAGATTATTAAAGTCATGCGCAACTCCGCCAGTTAGTTGGCCAATTGCATCCAGTCTTTGCGCTTGGCGTAATTGGGCTTCCAACCGACATTCCCCAAGTGGCCTGCCGCTTGACTTCAAGATCGCCTGATTTTGCTCGCTGGGCAAGCGTTTTTCGCCCCGAGCGGTGTCTGTCGTCGC
>NCJS01000276.1 GCA_002279005.1 Idiomarina sp. 34-48-12
AGATTGCAGTTTGGCTTTCAGCTGCTCGTATTTTTGTTGCAACAAACCAGCACCAGCATCTTCCATGTGCTCAATAATTAATTGATAGTCACCGCGAGGTTCATAGACGGTGAGTTTCGCGCGAACCAACACCTGCATGCCATGTTGAGGCCGTATTTTGACGCGCTGGTTGGCATTTCTGAACATCGCCGCTTTAATCTGCGCACGCTCATCTTTTAGGGTAAAATACCAATGGCCGGAGCCTGGCGCTGCAAAGTTTGAAATTTCGCCAACCAGCCAAATAGAACCGAAGCCTTGCTCAAGCACCTGTCTTACCTCGGTATTGAGACCAAAGACGGTAAAAATGTGCGGTTGTTGCATGATAAAACCTCGGTAAGAATTGAAAAAATCAGTTTACTGAAAAGCCGTTTGCGAGTAAAATCTGCCCGCAACATTAAGTCAGCCAGTGAGATGTTGCCATGCTACGAATTGCTCAAGAAGCCCTTACCTTTGACGACGTTTTGCTCGTCCCTGGACATTCAACCGTTTTACCCCATACAGCGGACTTGCGCACGCGCTTAACGCGTTCAATTGAACTCAATATTCCAATGGTTTCCGCCGCAATGGATACCGTTACCGAAGCTGCGCTCGCGATTGCTTTAGCGCAAGAAGGTGGTCTCGGTTTCATTCATAAAAATATGACCATTGCTGAGCAAGCCGCACACGTTCGTAAAGTGAAAAAATACGAAAGTGGCATGGTTTCTGACCCAATTACTGTTAGCCCAGACACCACGCTTGGTGAAATTCGTGCATTAGCAGTCGAACACGGCTTCCACGGTTTCCCAGTGGTTGAAAAGTCTGGCGAACTGGTCGGTATCATTACCGGCCGCGATACCCGCGCTGAGCGCGATGATAATCGACTGGTTAGCTCGATTATGACGCAAAAAGACAAGCTTGTAACCGTGAAAGCGAACGCACAAAGCGAAGAAATTCTGAACCTCATGCATCAACACCGTATAGAAAAAATACTGGTGGTTGACGATGCATTCCATTTGC
>NCJS01000277.1 GCA_002279005.1 Idiomarina sp. 34-48-12
CCGGTTTTCAAATAACTGTAGATACCGGAACCGTCCGGATCAGCCAGCCATATTTGAATATCCGGATTCCGCTCCTTGAGATACATGGAATTACCAGCAATTGTGCCGCCTGTACCGGCTGCGGATACTAAAATATCAACCTTGCCATTGGTTTGTTGCCAAATTTCAGGACCGGTTGTGAGATAGTGTGCACGTGCGTTGCTGGTATTCTCGAATTGGTTTGCCCACCAATAATCGTCATTCTGCTCGGCTAATCGTCGGGCTGTATGATAGAAGTGGTTTTCGTTTTTAAACGGAACAGGGTCAACGGTTTTTAGCTGCGCGCCGTGAAGCGTGATCATGCGCTCTTTTTCTTTACTTTGATCGTTCGGCATAACAGCCAGCATATTCAAACCAAACGAGCGGGCAACTACAGCTAAACCAATACCAGTATTGCCGGCTGTACCCTCAACAATGGTCATGCCAGGTTTCAGCTCGCCTTTGTCCATGGCATCTTTGATCATCTGTAATGCCGCACGATCTTTAATCGAGCCACCGGGATTTTGTGATTCTAATTTCACCCAAATATCACAACCGGTTAGTTCGGAAAGTGAATTCAATCTCAATAAATCTGTTTGTCCGATTAACTCTGCAGAACGCTTAGCAACTTGCATGACGACTCCTTCTACACTGATTCACTTACTGTAACGGTTGCAATTGATGTGCATCACCCGTGCAAACCCAGCGAGCACGGCAGTCATCGGTTTGGTCCTGTTCACAATTGCGCAGAATCAAACGGTTGGCGCCGAGAGCGGCTGCCGCAACTTTCATTCGCAGCAACGCTTCTTGTTGGGTGGGCTTGTCAGAAAACATATTGGCTTGGCACGATTCGCCTGTCACTCGCCCCAAACTAACAAAGCTGACATCGTTACGTGACAACTCATAAGGCCGCATAAACTCTACCGAATCCGCCGCAGCCATATCTACCTGAGTTACCGATGACTGACTCGTCGCACAACCCACGACTGTAAATAAGACTGCAATTACGGA
>NCJS01000033.1 GCA_002279005.1 Idiomarina sp. 34-48-12
GTGCTGTTACACGCCTAAATTTAACGAATCAGTCACTTTTCAACGCTTTCCCAGTTGAGCCTTCAATGGTAATCTTGCTTTCATAATTTTTGACATTAATTGCCACTAACGAGAGCACCATGACCCCAGAACAAGCAAAGCAATTGGTTGAAATGCAAATTGCGTTTAACCAAGTCATCGATCCGTCTTATCCGGAAAATCCGCAAGTAAAACGCGACGACGTGAAAGCAATTTTGGTCGAGCTTGGCGAGTATTTTGAGCACACAGCTTACAAATGGTGGAAGAAGCAATCAGCCGATTGGGCGCAAGCCAATATGGAGCTTATCGATATTTTGCATTTCGCGATATCTGACGCGGTGGAAAATGCCTGTGCACGCGGTTTGAGTCATGAACAGGCGGCAGAAGAAGTCGCTGCGTTGGTTCTTCAAGGTGCTACCAGCGGGGCAACCATTGATGATGGAAAAGAGATAGTCGTTGCGCTTGCGAAAGATGGTGATGCGAACAAGGCGCTACAATGCGGAACCTCATTTTTCGCGACATTATTTGCGGCGCTGATTGACGCTTATGGTGACGCGAACACCGTTTACCTGACCTATATTGGTAAAAATGCCCTGAATAACTTGCGTCAACAGCGCGGTTATAAGCAGGGCACTTACATTAAAATGTGGCAAGGCCGCGAAGACAATGAAGTGATGATGGAGCTGTTAGAGGCGCATGAAGAAGTAATTATCAACGCCCCACAACCGTTACAGCAAGCGCAGCAGTTACTGCTGAGCCACTACGACGAGCAAGTGGCTTAAGACGCCTTGATAAAGCGCAGCAACGTTTCGTCGTTGTTGCGCAATTGTAACGTATTCCCATTATCACCCACTTCGAAACGGGTCACTTGCTCAAGTGCTTCAAATAACGCTTGCTCGGCTGACATCTGTTCTGGCGAACACATCATTTTAGTGGCGGCTAACGGATTAAAGCTGAGCCCCTCACCGGTTAATTGATAGTTACCTTGATAACTGTTGCAACCACTGTAACCAAATACCGAATTGTCACTCATAAATTGAATGGTCGGCGGCTTCTCAAGCGCACTCGCGTGTAACTGCCAAGAGGCACCTGAAATGAGCCGTCGTGGCTCACCCGCACAGCCGCTGAGTAATCTGTCACTACGAGTTAATGTTGCAGTGTACGGATAGGGCATACCGGACATGGAATCGCGACAGATCGCGTCTGAAATCTGCAGTGTTTCGTCAGAGCGCAGCTCAACTTTCCATGTATTTGCGGTGGTATCGTTCAGTCGCGAAATTTCTATTTTCGGATAGTCCCGATCACCGGAAGGTTGGCGTAGCGACGCGCTGCCACTGTTCACGTGTATCAGCCAGAATGGCTCGTTACCGCGTGCACTGAATTGTTGCGGGAGATCCGCTTTGTCGATACATAACGGGTAGGGCTGCCCAGCGATGGTTAACTGAGCTTGCGAACCTTTGTTCCAAAACTCGAGTTCTTGTTGCTGGTTCACATAAAGCACACCTGATGCGCTGGTTTTTGTCTCAAGCGCAACTCGTTGGTCACCAAACTTCAGATTGACTTGTTGATCTGAAAAGGTTGCTTCAACATCAAGAGCACCGCAACCGTACTCAACAATCGTCGACTGCGGTGCACTATCACAACCAGTTAAAACAATCATGCTACCAAGCGCTGATAATGCATGACTCAAACGCATCTTAGAATCCTTCACCTAACTGACGCCCATGTTAACTCTTATGACCGTGTTCAAAGTGAATGATTCCATTTTTTAATAATCGTCATTATCGTCTTTTGTGTATATTCTTCCGCTTCACAAAACGTTATTGTTCAAGCTCCCAGACAAACTTATGCGGGAACTGAGGCAACGAATCTGTATTTTGGGTTTTAATCGCTTCACTAACCGCTTGTGCTACGGTATTTCGATAATCAGCAAGCTCAAACCACACCTCAACGAAACGCTCTGACGGGGGTTCACCGCTTTCTTTATACTCTTTCAATAATTTGCCGGCTGTCAGATAAGCGTTGCGAATACGTTCTGCTTGCTGCTGTTCATAATTAGCGAGTTCTTGTTTTAATTCGGGGGCAAGCTCCGCTTCAGCAGTTTGTGAAAAGCTTTGGCGAATAAAGTAATCCCAATATTGTTCTTCACTCTTTTCTTTCGCGCTCATCCACTCATGAAAATCGATTCGGTTGAGTACTGCACCTGATGATGGCTCCACCATTAATACGGTTGGCGTGCCATAGTAAGTCGGCAACTTAAAATAATCAGCAATATCAAAGCCCGCAGTAAAATAGCCGGTGTCGGCTGCCACCACTTCAAACCGCTCAGTTAGCGCGGTGTGTAATTTCGGGGTGGACAGTTGGCGTGCGAGTGCTTGGCTATCGCTGCACCATGTCGTTCCAAGTACAACAAGCAACAGCTTATCGTCAGCTACTGCTTTCTTTTGCGCATCAAGAACACGTGATAATTCTCCAGGATTACTGTCGTAATCAAAATCACTGTGAATTGCTTGAACCTTATCGCCAGCGGAAGCCTGTGGCATGCTCGCCAGTGCTACGAAAACAAGAGGCAACAAACCCACTAAGTAAATAAATCGGCGCAACATCATCTCTTCCTTATGAACAGACATAAAATGAACAACGTCACGAAAGTTTGCCACGCTTAACATCTAAGTGCTATCGCAGAATTCTTTCCTTTAAGCGATCTATTGACTACTTTCTTTAGTAATAACTAAAAAACATCGGAGGCTTTATGGTCAACGTCGGAACACCAGATCGAATTACTCGAATTATCATTGGAATCGCATTGATTGCGTGGAGCGTTTCTGCCGGGAATCTGTGGTGGATTCTTGGTGCAGTGGTTCTTGCTACAGGCATTTTCCGATTCTGTGGTTTATACAAAGTATTGGGTATTAATACCTGTTCAGTAAAATAAGTTGGTTCAAGGAGAATGCAGTTCCATGTTTAATATGGATTTCTCACAACGTGTTGTGATTCGAAGCGCTGAGCTTGATTGGGTCAAAAGTCCAGCCGGTGGTGTGTTGCGTAAGCCGCTTGAACGTGAAGAAGCAGAGCGCGGTCGCGCAACAAGCATTGTGCCTTAGTGAAATGGCCTGCTGGCGAAGTGTTTAAACCGCACCGGCATTTCGGCGGTGAAGAAATTCTAGTACTCAGTGGCGAATTTATTGACGAACACGGGCGCTATCCAGCCGGAACTTGGCTGCGCAGTCCGCACATGAGTATGCACACGCCGCTGGTTGAGCAAGAAACAATCATCTACGTAAAAACTGGCCACTTACCGTTGTCACCAGCCTAAAATGCGAGGCCAAATTTCGCGTCGATGTTGTGTGGTCTGAACCACGTAATGCTGATGCATGGCCGCAGTCGCACACGCATGGTTTGGCAACACACGTAATTGGGTACCGATAGGGAAGTCTTGCACCGTGCGGTTATCGGGTAGGGCAATAACCCCATGCTCTTGGTTGACCTTGGTAACGCAAACATTTTCTAATGGCGCGCCGTTGCTGTCGCAAACAAGCCCGTAGCCAAAGTCTTGGCGTTGCGACGCGGTGCCACGGTCGCGCGACAGCGCCATCCAGCCGGCATCGACTAATACCCAGTTCTTTTCTGCGTTATGGCCAATAACCGTTGTTACAACCGACATGGCGATATCGTTGAGAGTACAGACACCTAAGTTATACATAACCAGATCAAATGTGGTGTACACCCCCGCACGAACTTCAGTGATATTGCTTAGATCTTCGGCGAAATGTGCGGTTGGTGTCGAACCGACGCTCAGAATTGGGCAATCCATACCGAGCTGACGAATTTGCTCCGCGGCTTGGCGGATTGCCGCGCACTCTTGTTCTGCAGCTTGGACAATTTCTGCGGTGGTTGTCGCGTCATACGAGCCACCGGAATGCGACATAACACCAGTTACAAGCATACCATTGTCGTGAAGTACTTGGGCTATACGCCCAATCAATGTGCTGTGCGGAGGTAGTCCGCCGCGATGGTCATCGCAATCAATTTCAATGAACACAGAAAACGAAATGCCATGTTTTCGACCGTAGTCGATAACCACCTCGGCTTGCGCCAAGCTATCAAGCAAAATATGCAATTGAATACCGCGCGTCAGCAGCGCGCGAACTCTGTCGAGTTTGTTCAAACTAATACCGACGGCGTAAAGTAAATTGGTATAACCCGCATCAGCAAATGCTTCTGCTTCCGCTAAGGTCGATACCGTTGCCGGAGATGATAAGTTTGGCAATACATAACGTGCAGCATCTACCGAACGTAAGGTTTTGAGATGCGGCCGTAGTTGACACCCAAGCGCCGAAATACGTTGTTGTAATCGCTCAACATTGGTCAAAAAACGTTGTTGATCGATCAATAAAAAAGGCGTTTGTTCAGTTTCAAGCCACGGCACAACATCAGTCATGGATACAACCTATCTATCATCAAAAATGGTTAAGAAGATAACTCCGACGTACAAGCTGGGCATCGTTTTGCCGCTAATGGAATGCTTGTCGCACAAAAGTCACAGGTTTTTGTGGTGACCGGCGCAGGCTCTTCTTTGGTGCGCATGCTGTTCATACCTTTAACCAGCCAAAAAACGGCGAATGCGACAATGATAAAGCTTATGGTATTAGTAATAAATAAGCCGTAATTCACTGTCACAGCACCGGCGGCTTGCGCATCGGCAAGGGCGACATAAGGGCCTGGGTTTTCAACACCTTCGCGCAATACAACAAACATATCGGTGAAGTCGACACCACCAAGCAATAAGCCAATGGGCGGCATAATAATGTCGGCGACAAAACTTTTCACAATGGTACTGAAAGCGCCGCCAATAATAATACCTACAGCCATATCGACAACATTACCTTTCATGGCAAATTTTTTGAATTCATTCAACATAATCGTCATCTCACTGTAACGAGCCGTAACCCATTGTTGCGGCTGTGTTATATGTTATAGGCGATAATCTAGAGAAAAGATATGTTCAAGCGAGGTTACACTTTGCGCTTGAACACGAGCTTTTTCTGAAAGCCATAGCTTAGAAGAAAAACGATGACTTCGGCGATAGGTTTACCGATAAAGGGCGACAAACCAATGGCGTAGAGCGATTTGGTGAGTAGGTAATTAGCGAGCACAAGCACAATGGCGAGTGTTGTATATTTCGCCGCATCCGTAGCAAGCGAACTCCCTTTACCGAATACCCATTGTCTGTTGAGGGTGAAGTTGAAAATACCCGAAACGAGTCGTGCAGAAGCTATGGCTAATAGAATTTCGCCAGTGAAGCCATACACCAGTGCGAATAAGCCGTAGTCTAAACCGGCCGATGCCATGCCGACACCGGCAAACTTCAGAAACTTTTTATAGATAATGGCGGAATCTTGCAGCGGTCGAAAGTGACTGCTGGCATTGCCGTGTTCATAAACGGTCGTGATTTCTACCGAGCGAAATGGAACGTCCTCCTGTTTCGCTAAAATCAACATATCCAGTTCAAATTCATAGCGATCGCTTGGCGTGCGCACCAATGCATCTAACAATTGAACGGGAATGCCGCGCAATCCGGTTTGGGTATCAGGAATGTTGATGCGTAACCCAAGGCGAAAGGTATAACGAGCAAAGGTATTACCAAGCCATGAACGAAACGGAATGCTCTGGCGTTTGAAATTGCGGCTGCCTAGCCAGAGCTCATGAGGGTGCCGACAAAATTCCTCAAGCACGCGAATTATATCTTTCGGCAAATGCTGGCCATCGGCATCTGCTGTTATGGCGCCGAGGGTGTTCGGTTTATTATCGAGTATCCACTGAAAGCCAGTTTTCAGTGCAGCGCCTTTACCACGATTTTCGTCATGCGTGAGCACATGTAAGTTGTCAAGTTGAGGTAACTGAGAAAACACTTCCGCGCTGACGCTACCGTCATTGATGATGACAATGCTGTCATAGTCTTGGCGTGACTGCTGCAGTGATTCAATTAACCGCAGTAACTCTTCGTCTGGGTTGTAAGCAGGAATAACTATGACTGGCTTTGGCACAAAGTCCTCATCCTTCGGTTTGTGATTATACGATAATGACCACAAACCGAAGTGAGCGCAATATACGAGACGTTAAACGATGGATTATTCAGCAGATTCGCTGAGATACTTATCAATTACATTGGTAATGCTTTTATCCATCGGCTCTATTTTGCTTGGAAAGCTTGTTACTTGCTTACCATCTGCTGAAACAATGTATTTATGAAAGTTCCAACCTGGTGCTTGGTCGGTGGCTTGAGTCAATGCTTTAAAAATTGCATTGGCTTCGTCGCCTTTCACCGAAGTCGTTGCCATCATCGGGAACGTAACACCGAAATTAACGAAACAAACAGTTGCAGTTTCTTCCTCGTCATTGTGTTCTTGACGAAATGAGTCTGAAGGGAAACCTAAAATCACGAAGTCTTCGTCTTTGTAGGTTTGGTAGAGCTCTTCAAGCCCCTCAAACTGGCCGGTGTAGCCGCATTTGCTCGCAGTGTTCACCACCATCACGACGCGATTCTCCGTCAGTTCGCAGAGATTGTGATTATCCTTCGAGTGCAATGCTCGCATGTTATGGTCGAACGTTGCTAAACACCCTTTGTCTGTCGCTGCAAAGCTCTGTGCCGCCCGCTGAGCTGTGGCAACCTCTTGTTGCGTACCACCGGCAACCGCGGAGAATAAAGTTACGCCTGCAATACCCGCTGTAGCAATAAGCGCAACGCGCTTGCCTATTTTAGATTGAACTAGTTGCTTCATGGTTAAAGCTCCACAACAAATGAATAGAAGATGACCTACAAGATAGGCTTTATTTGAATAAATAGCCATGTGCCTTAGAAAACGATCACTCAATACAACAATGCGTTGAATCACATGATGTTTGCGATCGAAGAAAGTAGCCATTTGCGAAACTGTGTTAACTTGATAACAACATCTATAACAACGAAAAGGCATTGTTTATGAACAAACCTTCGGCATTGAATGCATTGGTATTAGCGCTAGGGCTTAGCTCGATTTTGTTGAGCCCGGCAGCTAATTCGAACCCAGTAAAAATTGATTATCAGCAACCAACTCAAGCCCTCATTGATATTGTTGATGCGGCACCGTCACCAGGCGGAAGTTTGAGCCCTAACGGCGACCTGCTGATGGTAATGAATTATCCGTCGCTCCCAACAATCGCTGACGTAGC
Organism: Idiomarina sp. 34-48-12; assembly: GCA_002279005.1. Classification (GTDB taxonomy): domain Bacteria; phylum Pseudomonadota; class Gammaproteobacteria; order Enterobacterales; family Alteromonadaceae; genus Pseudidiomarina. Next base: position 7,231 of record NCJS01000033.1, read on the forward strand.
CGCTGATGAATTGAAACTTGCTGGACGCCGCATCAATCCAGCGAACTATACGGTGAGCCAAGCGCGATACATTAGCTCGCTAGCGTTCGTTGATGTGGCTTCAGGCGAGAATCTGCGTATTAAGGGTTTGCCAGAACAGCTTAAAGTTATTGGCGCCAGTTGGGCACCGAACGGTGAGTATGTTGCGTTTGCACAAATGAATGCTGAGAACGTTGAACTTTGGCTTGTCGATATTGAAAAGACGCGCGCCAAGCGTTTAACGAAACAATCATTAAATGCCGTGTGGGGTCCAATGCTGGAGTGGCGTCATGACAGCGAAGGTTTATACACTTATACCGTAGCCGATGGCCTGAAAAAGCCGGCACTGAAGACAGTACCGACTGGCCCTGTCATCACTGAAAGCATGGGTCGCACAGCACCAGGACGTACCTATCAAGATTTGCTACAAAACAAGCAAGATGAATTGCTGTTTGATTATTATTTTACCAGCCAGATTAGTTATGTTGGCGTGAATGGTCGCACGAAAGACGTTGGTGAACCGGCTATTTATCGCAGTGTCAGCACCTCGCCAAGCGATGAGTATTTGCTGGTTGCGAATATTGAGCGCCCATATTCTTATGCCGTGCCTTGGTATCGCTTCCCGGTAACCACCAAAGTTTGGAACACCAGCGGCAAAGCGGTTTATACCGTTGCCGAGCAACCGTTAGCCGATAACTTGCCGATTGCTTTTGACGCCGTTGAGCAAGGACGCCGCTCGATTAGCTGGCGCAACGACGCAGATGCTACCTTAGTGTGGGCTGAAGCCGCGGACCAAGGTGACCCAGCCGTTAAAACTGAAATTCGTGACCGCGTGTACCAACAAGCAGCGCCGTTTAACGAAGAGCCGCAGAAACTACTCGATTTAAGCAAGCGCTACTCGCGTTTGTTGGCTGCTGATGCTGATACCATGTTGGTGTGGGAACGTTGGTGGGCGGATCGCGATGAGAAGCTGTGGTTAGTCGACGGCACCGGCAAAGCTGAGCCAAAACTTGTTTGGGAACGCTCGTGGGAAGATCGTTACAACGACCCAGGTCAGCCGTTCACCGTGCAACGCGAAGGTCGCACGTTATTGTATGTTGACGGCGACAATGTATTGCTAAGAGGCACCGGCGCATCTGATGAAGGCGATCGTCCATTTGTGGATAGCTACAGCCTTGCAACGGGCGAGAGCGAACGCTTGTGGCGCAGTGAAGCGCCATACTTTGAGCAGCCGCGCGACATCATCAACGCCGAAGAGCTCACGTTCTTGATGCAACGTGAAGGCGTTGATGACCCCGCAGACTTTTTTGTTCGCGATTTAGATGATAACGAGCTTCGCGCTTTGACAGAAACCCCGCACCCAATGCCGCACACATTAGGCATTACACGTGAGTTAATTACTTACGAGCGTGAAGATGGCTTGCCAATGTCGGCTGAGCTGTATTTGCCAGCTGGTTATGACAAAGAGCGTGATGGTGCGTTGCCAACCATGGTTTGGGCCTATCCGCGCGAATACAAGAGTTCGGCGGCAGCAGCGCAAGTTTCGGGTTCACCTTATGAATTCGTTCGCATCAGCTATTGGGGACCGCAATACCTGGCCACCCAAGGGTATGCGGTGCTGGATAGCGCCACCATGCCAATTGTCGGTGAGGGCGATAAGCAACCGAATGATACCTTCATTGAGCAGCTAGTGATGAACGGTAAAGCCGCCATCAAGGCGGGTGTTGATCTCGGCGTGACCGATCCGGAACGGGGTGCGCTAGGTGGTCACTCTTATGGTGCCTTCATGACTGCAAACATGCTTGCGCACAGTGATTTGTTCACCACTGGTATTGCTCGAAGTGGTGCGTATAACCGTAGCTTGACGCCATTTGGCTTCCAGCGTGAAGAACGTACCGTGTGGGATGACCCTGATTTGTACATTCGTATGTCACCGTTTTTCCATGCGCATAAAATCAACGAACCATTGCTGATGATTCATGGTTCAAACGATAACAACTCGGGCACTTTCCCGATGCAGTCTGAGCGTTTGTATCAAGCTATTAAAGGCTTAGGTGGTAGTTCGCGTTTGGTGATGTTACCGCATGAGTCGCATGGATATCGTGCGCGTGAGTCAATTCTGCATATGCTGTGGGAACAAACTCGCTGGCTCGACACCTACTTAAAAGAAGAGAAATAAAATTTAATCTTCGGTGATTTAAAAACCCCAATAATTGCAACGTTATTGGGTTTTTTTTGATGGCCTATTTCCCAGCCTGTTTTGCTTTGATGTGCTGGGCAAGATAGAACGCCACAATACCAATCAGTAATCCCCAAAATGAACTGTTAATTCCGAAAAAATGTGTCCCGGATGCGGTTGTTAAGAAGGCCAAAGCAGGCGGCAGTTGGTTATTCGCGTCACTGAAAGCTTTAAACATGTTCGTGCTTAACACCGGTAATAACGCTAGGCCGGCGATGGTGGCAGTAACGGCGGCAGGTAACATCAGAAACAGCCCAACAATCGCTGAGCTTGCTAAGCCAGCTAAGAGATAAAAAACACCGCCGGCCACGGCTGCTTTGTAACGCTGAGAGCTATCTGGGTCAACCTCTGGCGATTGGCAAATAGCTGCGGTAATTGCTGCGAGGTTAATTGCAAAAGCCCCCAACGGAGCGAGAATTAAACCAGCTAAGCCGGTGGTTGTAAGAAGTGGCGACATGGGAGGCGTATAACCGTTGCTGCGCAGCATCATAATGCCCGGTAGGTTCTGCGACACCATTGTCACAACAAATAATGGAATACCAATCCCAATCATTAATGACAGATCAAATTCAGGCCAAATCCAAACCCATGCCGCCATCGAAAATGAGAGCTGGGAAAAATCGAGACCTTGAAGTGCCACGATGAGTAAGGCGATACCGGGTGTCGACCACGCCGTAAAAATCGGTACTTTATAACGTAACGATAAGACAATGCTGGTGATATCCATAGCGAGGCCGATTGCGCAACGCCTAGGCGCACCACTTTGCGTTTTGCTTGTTCGAAAATTGGGTGTTCCTGGTCAACCCGAGGTAGCGATGGGCGCAATTTCAGAGAACGGTGTTCGAGTTCTTAACAACGAGATAGTTGAAACGTTGATGATTGCCGCCCGCGAAACAGCGCTGGAAATACGAAGTAGAATTGATCAGTTGATTTGTCTAGCGCAACCGCATCCGTTTGCAGCTATCGGTTATTGGTATCTCGACTTCTCGCAAGTAAGTGACGAAGAGGTCATGGATATTCTGCTGCGCCATTCATCTAAATTCGGAAGCGTGACGTAAGAGATATCAAACAAACCTCAGATTGAAAGAACCCTAATTTGATGACACGCATGAAATTTCCTGAAGCTGATCTATCTCGCATTATTGAAATGGCATGGGAAGATCGCACGCCGTTTGAAGCGATTTCTGCGCTATACGGGCTTAGTGAGGCTCAAGTTATTGCGCTTATGCGGCGTGAATTAAAACCGACTTCGTTTCGCCTTTGGCGTCAACGAGTGAATGGTCGAGTCACGAAGCATCTGCAACGTCGCGATCCAAAAGTTTCACGTGCGTACTGTCCAACGCAATACAAGCGCTAACTTTATTTGCTGAAACCGCAAACTTCCTTTGTGTTTTTCTTTCAAACCACGTAGATTACGCGCCTATTTTTTGTTCGGGTGTTAAAACGTGATTTCTGCTGCAAATATCACCATGCAATTTGGTGCAAAACCTCTTTTTGAAAACATTTCTGTTAAGTTCGGCGAAGGTAATCGCTATGGTTTAATTGGCGCAAACGGCTGCGGCAAATCAACCTTCATGCGTATTCTAAGTGGCGAGCAAGAGCCATCAGCCGGAAACGTTTCTATTGAACCAAATATGCGCGTGGGTAAATTGCGCCAAGATCAGTTTGCCTATGAGCAATACAGCGTCATTGATACGGTGATTATGGGTCATGAAGAATTATGGCAAGTAAAAGCCGAACGCGACCGCATTTATGGCATGGCAGAAATGAGTGAAGAAGATGGCATGCGAGTGGCTGATCTTGAAATTGCCTTTGCTGAAATGGATGGTTACACCGCAGAATCGCGCGCCGGTGAGCTGCTATTAGGCGTTGGCATTCCACTGGAATTTCACTTTGGGTTAATGAGCGAGATTGCACCGGGCTTAAAGCTACGTGTGTTATTGGCGCAGGTATTATTCTCTGACCCAGACATCATGTTGCTTGACGAACCAACCAACAACTTGGATATCAACACCATTCGTTGGCTTGAAAACATTTTGAACGACCGTCAAGCCACCATGATCATTATTTCGCACGACCGTCACTTCTTAAACAGCGTGTGTACGCACATGGCGGATATTGATTATGGTGAACTGCGCGTTTATCCAGGCAACTACGACCAATATATGTTTGCGGCCACGCAGGCTCGTGAGCAATTGCTCAATGACAATGCCAAAAAGAAAGAAAAGATTGCTGAATTACAGCAGTTTGTAAGTCGCTTCTCAGCAAATGCCTCGAAGGCAAAGCAAGCCACCTCACGGGCTAAGCAAATTGAGAAAATTCAGCTTGCCGAAGTAAAAGCTTCAAGCCGTGTTAGCCCATTTATTCGCTTCGAACAAGAGAAGAAGCTCTATCGATTAGCGCTTGAAATGGAAGGCGTCAGCAAATCATTCGACGAACTACAGGTGCTTCGTAATTTGAGCGCCATGATTGAAGTCGGTGAAAAAGTCGCGATACTCGGTGCCAATGGTATCGGCAAAACCACGTTGCTCAAGTGCTTGGTTGGGCAACATCAAGCTGATAGCGGCATGATCAAATGGTCTGAAAACGTCAATATTGGTTATTACGCGCAGGACCATGCCGATTGGTTTAAAGAAAAAATCACTGTTTTCGATTGGATGAGTCAGTGGAAGCAACCGCACCATGACGAACAAGCGGTGCGTGGTGTGTTGGGCCGTATGTTATTTTCTCAGGATGACATTAAAAAGCCGGTCACAATTTTGTCGGGTGGCGAAAAGGGCCGCATGATTTTCGGAAAGCTGATTATGCAACGTCCGAATATTTTGATCATGGATGAGCCGACTAACCACTTAGATATGGAATCGATCGAAGCGTTGAACCTTGCTCTTGAGCATTATGACGGCACGTTGTTGTTCGTCAGTCACGACCGTGAATTTGTGTCATCGCTTGCTACCCGCATTATCGAGCTTACCGAGAATGGTATGCGAGATTTCTCGGGCACCTACGACGACTATTTACGTCAGCTAGCAGTTGATTAAAACGTTGCAGCGCATTAACGTTAATGAATTCTGAAATGACGAAGGCAGAACAATGAAAAAATTAACGAGCGTTGCAGTTTTTCTCTCTTTTGGGTTGCTTGGACAAGCCCAAGCCAGCACCGAGAGTTCGCATGAATTAACACTCACTGAAGCCGATAAATTGGTCACGTTGCCGCTACACTGTGTTGAAACACCGTATCCTTACAAAACAGGGATCGTGCTCGGTAGCGCGGAAGATTTAAAAGAGCCTTCACAACATCACCCAATATTTTATGGGTGTTTTGATTGGCACAGCGCCGCGCACGGTTATTGGTCGTTGATAACTTTGCTTCGCCAGTTCCCAGACATGGCGCATGCCGAGCAAGCTCGTGAAGTATTAAAGCGCAATATCACCAAAGAAAATGGTCTGCGCGAAGCAGAATTCTTCAGCAAAGACATCAATAAGGCCTTTGAACGCACATATGGCTGGGCTTGGTTACTTAAGTTGGCCGATGAGCTTGAAGCTTGGGACGACCCGATGGCAGCGGAACTTTCTGCTAACTTGCAGCCACTTGTTGATGTGATTGTGCAGCGCTATATGGAATTTTTGCCGCAGTTACTTTATCCAGTGCGTGTGGGTGAACACACGAATACTGCATTTGGCCTGAGTTTCGCCTATGACTACGCAGTGAATCATGAGCTAACCGAGCTTCAGCAACTTATCGAAACACGAGCAAAAGCTTATTTTCTTACCGACAAAAATTGCCCAATTAGCTGGGAGCCAAGTGGGTATGACTTCATTTCGCCATGCTTAGAAGAAATCGGCCTGATGCAACGCGTTTTACCGAAGAACGAATTCTTGTCTTGGTTATCAGACTTTATGCCGCAGCTTGCAGATAAAAATTATCAGCTTGAGGTGGGCAAGGTTAGCGACCGGAGTGACGGCAAACTGGTTCATCTTGATGGCTTGAACTTTAGCCGCGCGTGGAATTTATATGCACTCGCAAATGCCTACCCACAATACGCACACCTGCGTGACGTCGCGGATAAACACATCGCTTATTCGTATCCAAACTTAATTGGCGATAGCTATGAAGGCGGGCACTGGTTAGGTAGCTTTGCTATTCAGGCGCTAAACCAATCGAGAGACTAGGCAGCGTTAAAAATCGGTGGCTATAGCGAAACAATCTAACTTAGAAAGATTTGTTCGTTCATAAATTAAACGCAACAACATATATTGAGCGCCAAGACCTGATAGGAGGCGCTCATGAACGCTGCAACATTACCGGTTATCTCTTTAACATCACTTGATTCTGATGAAGGCTTGGCGCAATTGCGCCGAGCTGCCAGTGATGTCGGATTTTTCTACCTTATCGACCACGGTTTAAGCGATGATGCGCAACAAGAATACTTGGCGTTAAGCCGGGCATTCTTTCAGCTTCCAGCCGAGGAAAAACAAAGCGTTGATATGATTCATTCGCCGCATTTCCGTGGTTATAACGCCATGGGGAATGAAATGACAGCCGGTCGGCTTGACGCACGCGAGCAATTCGACTGGATGAATGAAGAGCTGGCGCTTTCAGCTGGGCAGCTTAAGCACCCTTGGCAAAAACTGATTGGTCCGAATCTTTGGCCGAGTGCCATGCCAATTCTCAAGCCAGCACTCACCACACTACAAAATAAGCTAAGTGACATCACGGTTAACTTATTACAGAGGCTCTGTGAATCATTGGGTGTTGACGGTCACGCACTTGACCATACTATTGGTACGCAGCCATATACTCACGCCAAATTGATTCGCTACCCTGCGCAAGAGTCGCCACAACAAGGTGTTGGTGCGCATAAAGACCCAGGCTACCTGACCTTGGTAATGCAAGACGCACAAAGCGGCCTCAAAGTTGAACGTGGCAACGCGTGGGTGGATGTGCCGCCAATTCCGGGCGCATTGGTGGTAAATATTGGTGAGTTATTGGAACTTGCTTCGAACGGCTATCTAAAGGCAACGAATCATAAAGTTGAAAGCCCAATTCAGAGCGCAGAACGCTATTCCATTGCGTTCTTTATGGCTGCGCAATTATCCGCGACAGTGCCGGTACTCTCGTTGCCGCCAGAGCTGAAATCGCGTGCATTAGGTCCATCGGTTGATCCGAGTAACCCACTACTGACTGATGTTGGCAATAACGTACTGAAAGGGCGTTTACGCTCGCATCCTCACGTAACACGGAAGCATTACTGCGATGAACCGTTAAGGCATCTACTTGAGAAAAGCTTTGCCCACATGCCTACCGCTGACATTTGTGATGAATGCCGGCTTTAAGCTGTTGCGGTCACAGTCTTTAGAATAGTGAGTGAACTCGCAAATAACGACCAAAACTCATTCAGGTACCGAAGAGGAACTAACTTCTCCTGTTAGACTCTATAAATACAATAATAAAACAGAGGAAACGGCAATGAAGTGTCCAGTATGTAAAGAAGAAAATTTGGTGATGGCCGAGCGTCAGGGTATTGAAATTGATTATTGCCCAAGTTGTCGCGGGGTTTGGTTAGATCGCGGTGAGTTAGACAAAATTATTGAACGTTCCGCACCGCAAGAGGCGCCAACTTCAAGAACGCCTCCACCGCAACAGCAGGCAGGCCATTACGATCGTGGCTATGACAAAGGTTACGGGCATAAAAAATATAAGAAAAAGAGTTTATTAGGCGAGCTTTTTGATTTTTAATGAGAGGTGATTAGCTTTAACCCAAGTTGGTCATAAGGAAATTAAAATGAAAGTAATCGTACTCGCACTTACTTCGTTAAGCCTGCTTTCAGGCTGTGTGGTTTACGCAAATGTGTCAGATGATGGTGATTTTTGGAGCAATAGTGAGCTTCAACATGAAACACGCAATCTGTCGTTAGATATGACTGATATTGATGAAATGAAGGCTGATACAGGTGCCGGAAGTTTAGAAATTATCGGTGAAGCGGGTCGTACCCGAATTGATGTGGTTGCAGAGGTTTATTATCGCGACGCTGAAGACATTCAGTTGTCGCTAGAGAAAACCGGCGGTAACGCGGTCTTAACTGCCGACTTTGCGAGCAATTCCTACAACCCTTATATCAATTTGACAGTACGCGTACCGGTTGAGCTGAGTATTGAATTGAATGATGGGTCCGGCTCAATTGCACTGCGCGACGTGATGGGTGACCTCGACCTCGAAGATGGTTCGGGTAGCATCACGATTGAAAACGGCGGCAATGTCGATATTAATGACGGTTCAGGTTCAATCACAGTGCGTCATCTTCGTGGCGATTTAACGATTGAAGACGGCTCAGGTTCAATTGATATTGAGCGGGTGAGTGGCAAGGTTACGATCGACGATGGTTCTGGCGACATCGATGTGCGCCATGTCGGTGATTTAAAGAACATCGAAAGTGGCTCTGGCAGCCTGAGTATTGACGGTGTTGGTAATTCATCGAAAATGTAAGTAGAGCGCAGGCGATAGCGTGCTTAAACCCAAGGTTGTGATTCCTCAGCAATTCATCCACGAGCATCCTATTGCTCATGGTGAAGAGTTTGGTGTGCTGTGTTGGAACACTCAGAAACTTACCGAAAAACCCGAGTTTCAGCGCGCTTTAGCACGTGTTTTAGCCGACTTTCCTTGTTTATTCTTATTGCTGCAAGAGGCGAAGCTGAGTGCGAAAAATAATTGGCTCCTCCCTGATTGGTCTTATGCGGTTGCTCCGAATATGCAAACACGCCGGTCGACTTATGGCGTACTTACCGCCAGCCAGTATGCTTTTACCGAAGCTCAAGCTCGATTGAGCAGAAAGCGCGAAGGCATGTTCGCGACACATAAAAGTTATATGTTGTCGTATCACACGCTTGCAGAGGGCGATTATGGTTGATCCACATCATATCAAGACCTACCGCCAACACCCGTTGGATTTTATCTTCTACCGCGACCTTTCACTTCAGGCAGCGACAGCAATTGATACCAGTACAGTGTCTGACCACAACCCGTTATATGCGCGATTTAAGTTATAGCGGTTTTCGGTTCAAGTTATGACAAAAA
>NCJS01000278.1 GCA_002279005.1 Idiomarina sp. 34-48-12
GTTATCTGAGCAAATTTTAGAACGCTATCTTGAAATGCTGGATTACAGCAAAATGTTTCTGTTAGCGAATGACATTGAGCAAGCGCAGGAATATAAGCATTTATTTGATGACATGATTCTAACCGGAAAACTTAATGCGGCTTATTCGCTTTATGCGAAATCTCTCGATCATCGATTTGAGCGTTACTCCTATGCGCTCTCATTACTCGATGAAGAACAACCATTCGATTTTACTGTTGCTGGTGATAAGTATCATTTTCAACGTGAAGATGCCGAATGGGCAACCTCAAGCGCTGAACTTGATGAATTATGGCGTCAGCGTGTTAAATACGATGCTTTGAACTTAACACTTGCTGGCAAAGAGTGGCCTGAAGTTGTAGAAACCTTAGGTAAACGATACAACAACGCCCTCAAGCGTCTAACTCAGACCAATAGCGAAGATGTGTTCCAGACCGTGATGAATGCTTTCGCTCGTAGTGTTGAAGCGCATACCAGTTATTTATCGCCGAGCAACGCAGAACGTTTTGAGCAAAATATGAACTTATCTCTAGAAGGGATAGGTGCCGTATTGCAAGCTGAGTACGACTACACCGTTATTCGTAGCCTAGTTCCGGGCGGCCCAGCTGATAACAGTGGCGAGCTTGCAGTGGATGACAAAATTGTTGGCGTTGCGCAAGGCGATGAGGAAAACATCGAGTTTGTTGATGTGATTGGCTGGCGACTCGATGAAGTGGTTGAACTCATCAAAGGTCCAAAAGGTTAGACGGTTATCTTGCAGATATTAAAAGCGAATCAGAGTGCCGGCAGTAAACCAACCGAGATTGCAATTGTACGTGACAAGGTGAAATTAGAAGACCGCGCTGCCAAGCTTGAAATTGAATCACCAGAAGAAGGTAAGTACGCCGGTCGGAAAATGGGCGTTATTGAAATTCCTGGCTTCTATAACGGTTTGACTGAGAACGTCGAAAAGCTTATTGCCGAAGCGAAAGAGCAGGGCGTCGAAGGTATCGTTATCGATTT
>NCJS01000034.1 GCA_002279005.1 Idiomarina sp. 34-48-12
GTGCCGTAATTGCCAATGTGGGGATAAGTAAGGGTAACGATCTGTTCTGCGTAGGAGGGGTCGGTGAGAATTTCTTGGTAACCGGTCATGGCGGTGTTAAAAACAACTTCACCAACTGCGGTACCGCCGGCGCCAATGGCCGTGCCGTGAAAAACAGTCCCATCGGCAAGTACCAAAATGGCTTTACTTGCTGAGTGGCTCGCTAGAATACTCAAGGTTAACCTCCGTACATAAAAAAACGGGTGAATCAAAAAATGACTTCCCCGTTGATTACCTTGCACCAGCGTCGGATAGTCAAAAACTGTGATTCTAAAATCGCGTTTCTGAGTACCAGTGGAGTGCGCGTTTCAGCTTGCCCGAAATGTTACTGGCAAATTGACCGTATTCTACAGAAAATCGGCCGTTTCGTAAACTGAAAATTGGTGATTTGTACAAAGACCTTGCACCAGCCTGTCAGGCTAGATTAATTGTTTCAAAAGTGTTTTTAATTGCAACATATCAGCCATGCTGTAGAGGCCTGAAGGCTGCTGTTTCAGCCATTGCGCCGCTTGCACTGCACCATGGGCAAAAATTTGTCGGTTACTGACGCGATGCGTGAGTTCAATGCGCTCGCCGGCATGCGCAAACAACACCGTGTGCTCGCCAATGATATCAGCAGCACGCATCACCGAAAAACCAATCGAACCGGTTTCACGCAAACCATCACCGCGCACGCCAGCAGAGAGCTCACTTAAACTCTTACCGCGCCCTGCCGCTGCACTTTCGCCAAGTACCACTGCGGTTCCAGACGGCGCATCGCGCTTCGCGCTGTGGTGAGCTTCAAAAATTTCGATATCTGTATCAGGCAACGCAGCAGCGGTCAGTTGAACTAGCTGGCGTAATAATGTGATGCCGACACTGGTATTTGCCGCGTATAAAACGGGCATCGACTGACCTGCTTGAGCCAACAATTCATGTTGCTGCGCACTCAACCCCGTTGTGCAAACAACCAGCGGAACCTGCAACCGCTGCGCTAAAGCAATATTACTTTCCAACGCCTGTGGTAATGAAAAGTCTATGAGGACGTCTGTCTGCTTTGGCTGTATTTCGCCAGCGTGCTGGAACCGAACACCAGCTTCCGCCGCGTTCGGGTGAATAGGTTCGCCATAGCGACCTGATTGGTCGCTCACAACCGCAGCTGTTACCGTTGCATTAAGACGCGCCGCGCTATGAATCACCGCTTGTCCCATGCGTCCGCTGGCACCTAATATCCCTAGTTTCATAATTCCTCGATGGTCGTTAATCGTTATTCGTTATTGGTTATTCGTTATTGGTAATTGCTGTGCTTGCTGATTGCTTCTACCGAGGACGACGGATACCGCCATGTCACCGGTCACATTCGTTGCAGTTCGGGCCATATCAATAATTCGGTCAATGGCTGCAATGAACGCGATACCTTCAAGCGGCAAACCAATCGCGTTTAACGTAACCGTCAACATCACCATCGCCGTTCCAGGAACGCCTGCCGTTCCTACCGAGGCCAACGTTGCCGTTAACGTAATCAACATGTAATCCGCCCAGTCTAGCGGAATACCGTAAATTTGTGCAATAAAGATAGAGGCAATCGCCGGGTAAATACCACCACAGCCATCCATATTAATGGTTGCACCGAGCGGTAAAACAAAACTCGCGTATTCCTTTTTCACACCCAACTTTTCAGTAATGGCCTGATGCGCTGCTGGAATGGTGCCAAAACTACTGCAGGTGGTAAACGCAACCAACTGCGCAGAAAACACCGATTTAAAGAAAAACCATGGCGACATTCCGGCTAAACGCACCATGGTGCCGTAAACCAACACGATGTGAAGAACACATGCCAAATAGATTGCGCCGATAAACGCCGCCAACGGGGTCAAGCTTGATAAACCATAATGACCAACAACCCATGCCATCAAACCCAACACACCGAGGGGCGTTAATTCGAGCACCATCTTGGTAATGCGATACATCACTTGAGCGCCAGCTTTCATCACATCGCCAAATGGCTTCGCCACGTCGCCCAACTGATTAATGGCGACGCCAACCAATGCTGCAAACACAACAATCTGAATAACATTCCCTTCAGCCAATGCCGCAATTGGATTGGTCGGTATGAAATTTAAGAACACCTCAATTGGCCCTGGCACATCTTTCGGCTGGTAATTACTGTCAGCCACCAAATCAGGCGATGGGGTAATGTCCAGCAGTTGCGCAACAGATAAACCAATTAAACTCGCAATAACCGCCGTTAGCAGGAATAAACCGATGGTCTGCGCACCAATCTTGCCGGCTTTTTCACCGCTACCAAGTTGCAAAATAGCACTGACGATGGCGAAGAAAATCAACGGCGCCACCAACATTTTCAGCGCATTAATAAACAACGTACCCAGCGGACGCAATGCTTGCGCCACCTCTGGCTGCGCCACACCAATAATCACACCCAGCGCAAAAGCACCAAGTACGCGCTGCCAAAATGGAATTGCAAACCAAGCCTTAAACATAACACCTCTCGAAAATTCAACTTCGATATTAGCTATTGGATATTAGATATTAGATAAACCACAAATACCCGATACATCAGCACTAATATCTAATATCCAATAGCTAATATCGTTCTTGCTTTGTATTGTACTAACGCAGGCGAACAGGCTTTAGTTCATTTTGGACTGACTTATAACCGATATTGGTTATTGGTGGTTTTTTCACGCTTGTTAATTTCGTTCAAAGTTATCGCGTTGTTTTGTGCGGAAACCTAAGCAGACTCGTTATTCGATCAAACGAATAACGAGTAACGAACAACGAATAACGCTGTTGCTCTTAGAGGGCGCAGAGCGGTTTGCGGCGTTGGGCTGCCGCTTGCTGATACACTTGTTGCACTTTCGGCGTATAAGCTTCTAGCGCCTGAATACGTGACTGTGGCGACGGGTGAGTCGAGAGGAATTCTGGTGTCGCAGCGCCACCCACTTTCGCCATATTGCGCCACAAGTTAGCCGCTTCCGCTGGGTTGTAGCCAGCTGCAGCCATGTAATCCATCCCTAACTGGTCTGATTCACTCTCGTGAACGCGTGAGTACGGCAATAAAACACCAACTTGAGCGCCAATACCAAGCGCCGCCATTGCTAAGGCTGCTGTTTCGTTATCGAGGTTTTCAGCGACCAGAACGGAGCCGACTTGCAAACCAAGACCAACCGCGAACTGATTCGACATGCGCTCATTACCATGGTCTGCAATAACATGCGCGATTTCGTGGCCGATGACAGCGGCTAACTGATGACGATTCTCAGCAACCTTGAGAAGCCCTGTATAAACACCGATATTTTCACCGGGTAGCGCAAATGCGTTGACTTGTTCACTGTCAAATACAGTAACGTCCCACTGTCTATCGCGCCAAGGACTTGGTAAAACGGCAATCAAATCATCTGTAATACAACGCACGTAAGCATTGGTACGTGCATCGGTACTGATTTTCTCTTTCTCTTTTAACTGGGCGTAACTATCGTCGCCCAGAGAGGCTAATTGACCACTGGAAAATAACATCAACTGACTGCGCCCTGTAGGCGACTCAGTACATGCACTCAGCAATACGCTGCTTACGACAGCGGCAATACCGATTTTCATCCAATGACCCATAACCCCTCCTAAATGCAACTGCGATATTAGCTATTTGATATTGGATATTAGCAAGAGTTTCGAACATCAGATCTAATATCGAATATCTAACAGCCAATATCGTTTTTGTTGTGTTACCCGCGAAGGTCGTCGAAGAACTTGCGAACGCCGTCAAAGAAACCTTTCTCTTTCGGCCGATACTTGCCCGCTTCGTCGCCAGTGCCCATCGACTCTTCAAGTTCACGTAATAAATCACGTTGCTTGTCAGATAAATTCACAGGCGTTTCAATCACAACTTTACAGATCAAATCGCCAACGGCACCCGTGCGAACTGACTTCACACCTTTGCCACGCAAGCGCAATAATTTGCCGGTTTGCGTTTCAACAGGCACTTTCAGCTTTACTTTACCCTCAAGGGTTGGCACTTCAATATCGCCACCCAAAGCAGCTCGCGTGAAACTGATTGGTACTTCACAGTATAGATTATTTCCATCACGTGCAAAGATTGGGTGTTCACGTACATGTACTTGTACGTATAAGTCACCGGACGGTGCACCCATTTCGCCTGCTTCGCCTTCGCCACTTAAACGAATTCTATCGCCTGTATCGACGCCAGCAGGAATCTTCACTGACAAGGTTTTCGTGCGCTCAACTCGTCCTTCACCGTAACAAGTGCGGCAAGGATCTTTGATGACTTTACCGCGCCCGCGGCAGTGCGGACATGGTTGCTGAACGGCGAAGAAGCCTTGACGCATTTGAATTTGACCAGAGCCATGGCAATGGCCACAGGTTTCGGCACTGCTACCTTCTTTTGCACCGCTACCATCACAGTCTTCACAAGTGCTTAATTTCGGTATTTTCAGTTCAACTTCTTTACCGCGAACGGCTTCTTCTAGGCTAAGTTCAAGGTTGTAGCGTAAGTCGGCGCCACGTTGTGCTTGAGCACGACCACGACGGCCGCCACCACCAAAAATATCACCGAACACATCACCAAAAATATCAGAAAAATCTGCAGCACCAGCGCCACCACCAAAGCCACCTTGGCCTTGTTCAAATGCCGCATGACCATATTGGTCGTAGGCCGCACGCTTTTGCGGATCTGACAATATCTCATAAGCGGCGCGTACCTCTTTGAATTTCATCTCAAGGTCTTTGTCGCCTTTGGTACGGTCAGGATGGTATTTCATCGCCAACTTTTTGTAGGCTTTTTTGATGTCGCGTTCGCTGGCATCTTTGCTGACACCCAGCACTTCATATAAATCTGGTTTCGACATAATTATGTGGTTTCCACGTTCCTTTACTTCCTGCCTGATACAAGCACACGGAGGCTACCCCTCGGCAACCCCCGTGTGTTGAACTACAGACACCCGGTGGGCGTGCTATTACTTCTTGTCGTCTTTGACTTCTTCAAACTCAGCATCAACAACATCATCAGCATCTTGCTTGCCGCTGTCGCCAGCATCACCCGCCTGCTGCGCCTTTGCTTGAGCCGCTTCCATCAATTTACCTGACGCCTCAATCAAAGCTTGTTGTTTCGCTTCAATTTCAGCTTTATCAGAGCCTTTCATCGCCGTTTCTAAGTCGCTAATAGCTGATTCGATGGCTTCTTTATCGCTCGCTTCAAGTGCTTCACCGGCTTCTTCAAGCTGCTTGCGCGTGCCGTGAACCAATGCATCCGCTTGGTTACGTACCTGCACCATCTCTTCGAACTTACGGTCTTCTTCGGCATTCGCTTCAGCATCGCGAACCATTTTTTCTACTTCATCATCGCTCAAGCCAGATGAAGCTTTAATGGTAATCTTCTGCTCTTTACCCGTGTCTTTGTCTTTCGCTGATACGTGCAAGATACCATCTGCATCAATATCAAACGTCACTTCAATTTGCGGCACGCCTCGTGAAGCTGGGCGAATACCTTCCAAGTTGAATTGACCCAGTGATTTGTTATCTGCGGCGCGCTTACGCTCACCTTGAATAACATGCACCGTTACCGCTGCTTGATTGTCTTCTGCAGTTGAGAAGGTTTGCGATTGCTTCGTCGGAATCGTGGTGTTCTTCTCAATCAACTTGGTCATCACACCACCCATGGTCTCAATACCAAGTGATAATGGCGTTACGTCAAGCAACAATACGTCTTTCACGTCACCTTGTAATACACCCGCCTGAACTGCAGCACCGACGGCAACCGCTTCATCTGGGTTGACGTCACGACGTGGTTCTTTACCGAAGAAATCAGTGACAGCTTGCTGAACTTTTGGCATACGGGTTTGACCGCCCACCAAAATAATGTCGTGAATTTCGCTTACTGACAAATCAGCATCTTTCAACGCTTGTTTCACTGGCTCTAAGGTTTTCGCAATCATGTCTTCAACCAACGACTCAAGCTTCGCACGCGTTACTTTAATCGCTAAGTGCTTCGGACCCGTCGCATCAGCAGTGATGTACGGTAAGTTCACTTCCGTTTGTTGCGCTGAAGAAAGCTCAATTTTTGCTTTTTCTGCCGCTTCTTTCAAACGTTGCATTGCAAGCGGATCTTTACGCAAGTCAATGCCTTGATCTTTGTTGAACTGTTCAACCAAGTAGTTGATCAAACGGTTATCAAAGTCTTCACCACCCAAGTGCGTATCACCGTTAGTGGCAAGTACTTCGAAGGTGTGGTCGCCATCAACTTCGTCAATTTCAATAATTGAGATATCGAAGGTACCACCACCTAAATCGTATACTGCGATAATGTTGTCGCCTTTCTTCTTATCAAGGCCGTACGCTAATGCTGCCGCAGTTGGCTCGTTGATAATACGCTTCACTTCAAGGCCAGCAATACGACCAGCATCTTTGGTTGCTTGGCGCTGCGCATCGTTAAAGTAAGCTGGAACGGTGATAACAGCTTCCGTTACTTTCTCGCCCAAGAAATCTTCTGCGGTTTTCTTCATTTTCTTCAGAACTTCAGCAGAAATTTGCGGTGGCGCTTTTTTCTCATCATTAATTTGTACCCATGCATCGCCATTGTCTGCTTCAACAATTTTGAAAGGCATGATGCCGATATCGCGCTGTACTTCTTCGTCTTTAAAACGACGACCAATTAAGCGCTTAATGGCAAATAAGGTTTTGTTGGCGTTGGTTACTGCCTGGCGTTTCGCCGGTGAACCCACCAATACTTCACCATCATCAGTGAATGCAACCACTGATGGCGTTGTGCGATCGCCTTCAGCGTTTTCAATAACACGCGGTTTGTCACCATCAAGTACTGCTACACAAGAGTTAGTAGTACCTAAGTCGATTCCGATAATTTTACCCATGATTCGTCTCCAACTTCATAATCTAAAACAGGTTTGATAACTCAAATATGGGGCGGTTTTTTCGCTTTTCAACACCCCAAGTAGGGTTATTAAGAATTTTTCACTACCATCACCATCGCTGGACGCAATAAGCGCCCGCTCAAGGTGTAACCTTTTTGCATCACTGCCAACACAGTGTTGTTGTCATGTTCTTCTGACGGCTGCATCGCCATCGCTTGATGTAATTCCGGATTAAACGTTTCACCCACCGCACCAACGGCTTCAACACCGAACTTGGTCAACGTGCTTAACAAGTTTTTGTGGGTCAGCTCAATGCCTTCAAAGAAGTTTTGGTTGATGTCATCTGCTTGCTTGGCAATCTCCATCGCGCGTTCAAGGTTGTCGATCGTATCTAACACTTCACCGGCAAACTTCTCCAACGCGAATTTGTGCGCCTTCTCAACTTCTTGCGCTGAGCGGCGGCGAACATTTTCCATTTCTGCAACCGCACGTACCGCACGGTCATTCGCATCATCAGCACGCTGTTCTGCTTGGCTTAATGCCAACTCGAGTGCTTCAATACGTTGCTGATTCTCATCCAGCGTTTCAGTTTCGGCTGCTTGAGATTCCGCCTGCTCATCCTGAACCACTTGCTCAGCTTGCGTTTCCGTCGTCTGCTGCTGTTCAGCTTGCGCGGCTTTGGTTGAATCATTCTTGGTCATAACTGCGTACTCTTTGTTGAAATTCACAAATGAACAATAATTTGTTGTGATATAACTATCTGCAGGCAGTTATGGGGTCAGCTGTCGATGATTCAAGTCATCACAGCAAAAAAAGGGAAAAAACATGACGACGACAGCGCATCCAGCATTTCGACGCATTGCACTGCTGGGCAAAGTGAATCACGAAGCCACGCGAGCAACCTTGCTGAAACTCGAACAAAGCCTGTTGGATATGGGCTATGAGGTGATTATTGAAGCGCGAACAGCGGAACAATTGAGTTCAACGCAAGCTCAAATCTTACCACTACACCGCATCGGTGAGTCGGCTGACTTGGCCGTTGTCGTTGGCGGCGATGGCAACATGCTGGGCGCCGCGCGCGTCCTTTGTGAAGCTGATATTGCGGTGATTGGTGTGAACCGCGGTAATCTTGGCTTTTTAACCGATCTTGATCCCGACCATGTTATTGAGCAATTGAAAGCGGTACTTGAGGGCAACTATCAAACCGAGCGGCGTTTTCTACTGCAAGCCGAAGTATTTCACTGCGGTAAATCGAAAAGCGTCGGACGTGCGATTAACGAAGTGATTTTACACTCCGATAAAGTGGCTCACATGATTGAGTTTGAAGTGTTTGTGAATGATGAATTTGTTTATTCGCAGCGTTCTGATGGTCTCATTATCAGTACCCCAACCGGTTCAACCGCTTATTCGTTATCTGGGGGTGGCCCCATCCTTACCCCAGGCCTCGATGCTTTCACCATGGTTCCGATGTTTCCACACACATTGAGCAGCCGCCCGATTGTGGTCGACGGCCATAGTGTGATTCGTTTACGCGCTGCGGCCAACAACGATAGCCTTCAGTTGAGCTGTGACGGCCACGTGCGCATGACCGTGCAGCCTGGCGATGACGTGGTAATTCAACAACACCCGCAACGTTTGCGCTTGGTGCACCCGCAGGACCACAGCTACTACCGTGTTTTAAGGAACAAACTCGGTTGGGGCAGTCGCCTGTTTTAAAATTTTTTGCGCCCTCTTGCATTACTGTATAAATACTGTATAACTACTGTACACATACACAGTGTTTGAGGTGTCCTATGCTGCTTCATATGCAAATTCGCAACCTTGCGGTTGTTCGTCAACTTGATGTCGATTTTAATTCAGGCATGACTGCCATTACTGGTGAAACTGGTGCGGGTAAGTCGATTGCGCTCGATGCGTTGGGTTTATGTTTAGGCGATCGCGCAGATGTCGATTTAATTCGCGCCGATGCCGAGAAAGCCGAAGTGAGCGCTACCTTTCAATTAGCTAATGCGAAGAGCCCAGCCGCACAATGGTTGCACGAACAAGAGCTTCAAGATGATGACCCTTGCACGTGTGTATTGCGTCGAATTGTCACTCGTGAGGGGCGCTCAAAAGCTTGGATTAATGGTTACCCTGTCACCGCATCACAGCTCAAACAATTAGCGCCCCTGTTGGTTAATATTCATGGCCAGCATGAACATCAGCTGTTAACGCGACCAGAGCATCAATTGAGTCTGCTCGATGCCTATGCGCGTCATCAAGGATTACTCGATGACGTTCAAACAGCGTATTCAAATTGGTACGGCCTTCGAAAACAACAAAAACAACTACACCAGCAACAAGCAGACATGGAATCGCGGCTGCAGTTACTGAGTTACCAAGTTTCTGAGTTAAACGAATTTGCTTTGGCAGAAGGTGAATTTGAAGAGCTTGAGCAGCAGCATAAACGCCTCGCCAACAGCGCTGCTCTGGTCGAAGATTCAGCGTTTGCTTTGAACGCTATTTATGAAGGTGAGCATAATAATGCGTATAGCTTGCTGCAAAGCGCTTTATCGCGCTTAGAGCAGCAATTAGATACCGACCCAAATCTCGCCGAAACGGTGCGCATGCTCAGTGAGGCAAGTGTCCAGGTGGAAGAAGCGGCACGAGAACTCCGTCACTATCAAGACAATATTGAGTTAGATGACGAGCAGCTCGTGCTTGCTGAACGACGGGTCACCCAAGCAGTTCAACTTGCCCGCAAACATCAATTGGAGCCCCGTCAGTTATATGCACATCATCAACAGTTATTAGCTGAGCTTGAGCAACTTGAAACAAGCCAAGCAGAGTCTGCTGACATTGATGAGCGCGTTGATCAGGCAGCACAGACATACCGTGATGCGGCGCTGAAATTATCAGCCAGCCGCGAAAAGGCTGCGCAAGAACTCAGTGAACGCATTGCTAAAAGTATGCAGCAACTGAATATGCCGCACGGTCGTTTTGTCATTGAGGTTAATCATCAAACACAGGCACCTGCGACTAAACTTGGCACAGACGAAGTATGCTTTACCGTGACCACAAACCCAGGGCAACCGCTACAAGCATTAGCCAAAATCGCATCGGGCGGTGAGCTATCGCGTATCAGTTTGGCGATTCAAGTCATCACTGCAAGCCAATTGATAACGCCAACACTAATGTTTGACGAAGTTGATGTCGGCGTGAGTGGTGCAACCGCAGCAACCGTGGGTAAATTATTACGTCAACTTGGGGAATCAAATCAGGTTATTTGTGTCACACACTTACCGCAAGTGGCTGCAAAAGCTCATCAGCAACTTCGCGTAGACAAAGTCACAGATGGTGCAAGTACCGAAACGACCATGGTTCGACTCGACCAAGATGATCGTGTTATCGAACTCGCTCGACTCCTCGGCGGCGACGAAATTACCGCAGCAACAAAAGCAAATGCTGCTGAATTACTTGCGGTCGGTTAGGTGCATTGTTTATCATCACCAACAGAATCACAAATTAACAGCAGGTGTTATGAAAGCTCTCGTCATTGCAGGTAGTGTTTTAATTCTTAGCGGATGTTCCGTTTTCGACAGTTGGGTGTACCGGATCGATATACCGCAAGGTAACTATCTTGAGCAACGTGACGTTGATCAACTTCGGGTCGGCATGACCAAAGAACAAGTTGCTTACGTTATTGGTGAGCCGGTCGCTGAAAATGTTTTTGATCAAGATGTTTGGTATTACGTATTTAAATTAAACTCTGGTCGCAGTCGAAGCGAAGACTACCAACACAAAGTTACGCTGACCTTCGAGAATGATCAGTTGATCGCCTACGACGGCACCTTCGATCGACCAGAAAACTTCGATACTCCGCTGGAGCAGTAAGTACTCACATAAGTACGAGCATAGCGCGCCAGCTTTCTTCTGAAGGTGCTGCTCAGTAAGCATTTTCGGAAGGTTCAAGTTTAGGGAGCACGATGGCGACTGAAAGCTCAGGAGTCACATTGTCGGCTCGGGTAATACTTGATGATCAAGACATCACCAAAAGCCCGACCGATCAACGCAACTATCGCATTGTCGAGCTCGATAATGGCATGCGCTGTGTTCTTGTGCATGAAGCTGAAGCGCGACAAGCCAGCGCAGCTCTCGCTGTTGCTGCTGGTCACTTTCACGATCCGCATCATGCACAAGGTTTAGCCCACTTCCTCGAGCATATGCTGTTCTTGGGTACGGAGAAGTACCCAGATGCAAATAGCTACCAAAGCTTTATTAGTGCGCATGGCGGTAATCATAACGCGTGGACCGGCACTGAATTCAGTAACTATTATTTTACGGTTGATGCGAGCTATTTCGACGAAGCACTCGATCGATTCATGCGTTTTTTTCATGAACCGTTGTTTGCCCAGCAATGGATTGACAAAGAGTTACAGTCAATCGAGTCGGAGTTCCAGTTAAAACGCCAAGACGAACTACGGCGGTTGTACCAAGTTCACAAAGCCACTTCGAACCCCAAACATCCGTTCAGTAAATTCTCGGTCGGTAATCTCAGTACCTTAAAAGACCAACCGAACAATTCACTGCAACAACAGCTACGCGATTTTTTCCAGCGCTGGTACTGCGCACGCCGCATGACGCTAGTATTACTTGGTCCGCAATCACTTGAGCAGTTAACTGAACTAGCAAGTACTCACGCACAAGCGGTAAAAAGTGGCTGTGCCGATGTCTGGGATATCGATGAACCGCTTTATTTATCAGAACAGTTAGGCATTGAGCTACACGTTAACCCGCTCAAAGATGCGCGCCGACTCATTGTCACATTTGCCTTGCCCGGTATTAATGACGATTATGCAAACAAGACCACAAGTTATATTGCGCATTTATTAGGCTATGAAGGCCCTGGTAGTTTGTTTGGCTATCTCAGAGACAACCATTGGATTAATACCCTAGCCGCTGGCGGCGGTATCAGTGGCAGCAACTTCAAAGATTTTAATATCAATATGCAGCTCACTGAGCAGGGTATGGCACATCGCGATGAAATTATCGCCGCCCTATTCCATTATATTCAGCTCATCCGCGAGCAAGGACTGAATCCATGGCGCTATGACGAGCGTCGCGTGGGTGTCATGAACGCCTTTAATTTTCAAGAACAACCCCGAGCAAGCGATCTCGCACCACAACTCGCGGTTAACTTGCAGCACTATCTTGCCGAAGACATTATTTTTGGTGATTACCGAATGGATGGGCTTTTTCAGCCCAAAGCACATCAGTTTTTAGATTGTATGCGTCCTGAAAACATGCGGGTCACCGTCATCCATAAAGATTTACCGACAGACAACGTTGAACCTATTTACGGTAGTCACTACGCCGTGCACCCGCTGACGCAACAACAAATTGAGGCCTTCAGTACGTTAACGCCAACTGATGTTAAACTACCGAGCCCAAACCCCTATCTTGCTGAGCCATGGCAATTGCAATCAATAGCCTCAGATGAGCCAACGGGTTTACCGCGCGCGAATCAAGCGGCGCCAGCATTAACCAGTTGGCACCTGCATGACATTGACTTTAGGCAGCCGAAGGCGCATTTGTATCTTGGCTTTCAACTTCCGAATGTCGTCGCCAACCCAGCGAGTTTTGCACAGACGCGGCTCTGGTGTGAATTGATGCTCGATATTCTCAATGAGCAATGTTACGACGCTGAAATTGCAGGGTTACACTTCAATCTTTATCCGCAGCAACAAGGCATGACGCTGCACGTCACTGGGCCAGCACATTATGCACCACAGTTGACAAAAACGTTGCTTCAAGCCATGCGCTCACCAGAGTTCTGCCAACAGCGTTGGCTCGATCTGCGTCAACGACTTATGACCAACTGGCGACAAGCGTTGCTGCATAAACCATTGAATTTCTTATTTTCACATTTAAATGTAGAGTTGCAGCCGCACACCTATTCGGTGCTTGATCTCGCCCTAGAACTAGAGCGATTAAGTTTTGACGAGTTTTGTGCCTCAAGTCCGCAGTTATTCGCAAAAGCACAGGTGCAGCTATTTGTCCATGGCGACATAAAAGCTGAACAGCTAGCGCCCGTTCATGATGCCCTCTTGCAGTGGTTAGATTTAGCGAAGCCTCTAGCGCCAATCGACTTAACACCAGCAGCACTTGATACGCTCTCTGATAAGGTCGTTGTGAACACCCAACATCCAGATCATGCCGTCATAGCCGTTGTTCAGTCGATGCAAAACTCGGTGCAACAACAGGGCGTATTCATGCTACTCAATCAAATGTTACAACCGCGCTTTTTTGCCCAATTACGAACTGAGCAGCAACTTGGTTATTTGGTGGGCACCACTTATTTGCCGATGCAACAATACCCGCACCTGCTGTTTTACGTGCAGTCTTCGCGCGTTGATGATCAGCAAATAGAAAGCGCAATGAATGCATTCTTTGATGATATGCCGGCGATATTGGCGAATATCACTGAGGATGAATTCGACAAAGCACGACAGAGTTTAACGCAACAGTTGACTGAAAAAGACACGAGTTTACGCTCACGTAGTCAACGGTTGTGGAGCGCCATCACACAACAAGATCATGATTTTTCAAGATTAACCAGAATTGCGAGTGCGATTGATGCACTCACTATTGAGGCGTTCAAAACCGAATCAAAACATCTTTTTAACAACAAGTCAGGACAAATGTTTCTGTCTGCATGCCCCGTGAACTTTGACAGATCCCGCTAAATTGTTTAATTTGATGAACAACATAACAAATAGAAGAGCTGTATAAAAAACAGTCATATTCGGGGAAAAGCGTGCGACGCCTGCAACAGCTTTATTACAGTTTACGCTTCAGTGCACTGACAATTGTTATTGTTTCAGTGTTTTCTCTGTCATTTCCGCTGCAAGCACAAGACTGGCAAGTTGAACTCATTAATCTTCGCCTTGCCAATCAACCTGTCAGTGCTCAGCAGCTCGACCAACGCAACCGTCCTCAGTTATACAATACTGAAACCCTCTATATTCCGGATATTCAAGATCCATTTAGTATTGAGTTTGGCGCGCCTTATGCGCCGAATGCGCGACTTCTCTACTATCGCTATCAGCTTGAGGGGTTCGACCGCGATTGGGTGTATACCGATAACGATTATCGCCGTGCAACGTATACCAATCTAAGTTACGGGCAATATATATTTAAAGTTGAAGCCTCATTCGATGGCACAAGTTGGTCAGGTCGCCGCCAAATACTACTCGACGTTGCTGCGCCAGCTTGGTTATCGCCATGGGCAATCAGTGTCTATGCGCTGCTATTCATCGGTATTCTCGCAGCGGTATTTTTCATTGTTCGTGCCCGCCATTTGGCCATTAAGCAATTACGCAGCAGTGAAGAGCGCTTAAAGCTCAGTTTGTGGGGTAGCGGCGATCAACTTT
This sequence comes from Idiomarina sp. 34-48-12, assembly GCA_002279005.1. Lineage (GTDB taxonomy): Bacteria > Pseudomonadota > Gammaproteobacteria > Enterobacterales > Alteromonadaceae > Pseudidiomarina. The sequence continues at coordinate 14,333 of NCJS01000034.1, forward strand.
GGGATTGGCTTGTTCCAGACGGAACTATCCATCGCCACAACAGTTGGCGTTACTTAAATGAATTTCCAATTGATCACATTCGATCAGGGAAGCGCGGCAGCCCCAGTAATATTCATCCGCTTGATCTCCCTAAGCTCCAACAGCAATTGCGTAAACATTTAGACGGCACCACGAATTATTTCGAAATGACGTATCGTGTCAAAACGGATAATGGCTGGATATCGGTCTTAGACCGCGGCAAAGTCGTTGAGCGCGATGACAAACAGCACCCACTGCGCATGACCGGAACCTTGAAAGATATTACGCCATTGGTTGCCGCCGAAGAGCGTTTGAAGATGCTCGCGACGTCTATCACCAATATTTCCGACGGGGTATGCATTTACGATTCTGGTTTCAAAGTGATTGAGACAAACGCATCTGTGGCGAAAATCACCGGCTACTCCCGCGATGATATGCTCGATCGTCCGTTGCAACTGCAACTGTATAGTCCGGAATATATTGAACAAATTAAGCGACTGTTGCAGCAACACGGTAGCTGGCACGGCGAAGTCGAAGATTTGCGTAAAGACGGTAGCCTGTACCAAATGGAGTTAACGCTTGATGCCATTCGAGATGATAGTGACCGTATTTCGCATTATGTCGCCACCTTTGCCGATATCACCGAACGTAAATCAACCGAGCGTGAACTGCGCCGCTTATCGAATACCGACACGTTAACCGGCCTGCCGAATCGTTCTTACTTCCAAGTAAGTCACGCCAATTTAGTGCGCAAACGGATTCAGCACGCCCTGCTGTTATTTGATTTGGATGACTTTAAGAAAATTAACGACTCGCTTGGGCACGATATTGGCGATCAGTTGCTACTGCAAGTGGCCGAGCGTGTCGCTGAAGTCGGTCGACCGCAAGATACCTTTTTCCGTCTTGGTGGCGATGAATTCGTGTTAATGCTTGAAGATACTAGCGATCTGAGTGTGATCACTGATGTGGCAACGAAAATTCTCGCTCAGGTTGGCGAGGCCTTCCATGTGAATCAACAAGATATCGTCATTGGCAGCTCTATCGGCATTGTGGTGTATCCGAGTGACGGGACCTCGTCGCAAGAACTCCTACAGAATGCCGATACCGCCATGTATCACGCGAAAAACCGCGGTGGACATAACTATCAGTTCTTCAACGAATCGATGAACAAGAACGCTGTACGACGTTTACAGGTTGAGAATCAGTTACGCCAAGCGCTTCGTAACAATCACATTCAGGTGATGTATCAACCGAAGGTTTCACTGCGTAACTACGAGTTTGTGGGTTTAGAGGCCTTGGTGCGTCTGAATATTCCAGGTATCGGTTTGGTGAGTCCGAGCGAATTCATCCCGCTTGCTGAAGAAACTGGCTTAATTATTGAAATGGGCGAACAAGTTTTGCGCCAGACCTGTCGCGATATGCGCGAATGGGTGAAGCAAGGTACGGTGCAGGGGCGCGTTGCCGTTAACCTGTCTGCCAAACAGTTTGTTCAGCCCGATTTAACGCAGCGCATCATGAATATCTTGAAAGAAGAACAGCTTGCACCAGAGCATCTTGAGCTCGAGATAACCGAAGGTGTCGTTATGGAAGATCCTGAACGCGCCATTGAAATTATGACTGAACTTCATAATTGCGGTATTCACTTAGCCCTTGATGATTTTGGTACTGGCTACTCATCGTTAGCGTACTTGAAGCGCTTCCCAATTCAAACGTTGAAAATTGACAAGGCATTTGTCGACGATATTAATGGTGCTGAGCGCGACCGGAATATGGTTGCATCCATTGTCGCAATGGCCCATAACATGGGACTAGATGTTGTTGCTGAAGGGGTCGTTAATACAGCTCAAGCAGCGACACTAAGCCGCTTGAGCTGTGAATTTGCGCAAGGTTACTTGTTCGCGGAACCGCTAACAAGTGATGCGTTTCTGGCACACATTAGCGTACCAGCATCGATACATTAGTGCGCCCTTGCGCTTTCAATAACGTCATCCGTTTATGGGTCAAAAACATCGGCAACACGAGAGGCCCAAATAACAACCCCATCGCACCCCAACGTTTCGCACCCATAGCATGGGTTAAAGCTTGAATGTATAACGTCAGCGCAGACAACAAACAACACAGCGCAATAAACATCTCAACTCCAATTTTTACAACTGATACAACTTAAAGCATCGAGCGCTTAATAAAAGCGCTCGTTATT
>NCJS01000279.1 GCA_002279005.1 Idiomarina sp. 34-48-12
GGGAAGTCCATTGCTGCAACAGCTTCTGGCGTGCTCGCTTGTAAACAAGCTTGTACCCACGCAGGAATAAATGTTGCTGCACCACCGCTCAACCATGTTGGGTCAATTGATGGGGTGTTCATTGGGTCAATTGCGCCCGCTTGAATAGCGCCAAGTACAGACACGCCGCTATCACATTTTGCCTCCCAACGGCCAGATAGAGGTGCCGTTGGATTTTCAGTGGTTGGTAATGGTGAGAAGTATGGCAGCGTCACTTGACCGCCATAAACTTGCGCAGTGCTTGATACCGCATAAGCTGGATTGGTTGGATCGTTTGGTAACGCACCCGCTTGCACCAATGCTTGCGCAGCATTATAACCTAACGGCGCAACGCCTAACGCTGGAGACGGCGAACCGGCTGCAACAGTTGCAGAAAACTGAGCTGCCATCATGGTTTTCACCATGTGGAATGCATCGGCAGTTGACTGTGTGGTAAAGCTTGACGTGTAAATAACGGTTTCTGTATCAACACCAGCTGCTGCAAGTGCTGCTTCGTGGCTGTTAATCAAACCTTGCAAGCTTTGCGCTGCTGGATCTGACGATACAGGATCCGTGCTAACTGGACGCTTCATCAAACCATAAGTTTGTGATGGCTTCACAGTGCGACCCATTGAATCCTGAATATTGGTGGTTAAAACCGCCATGTAACCGGTTTTCGCTTTAAATGGCTTCAACGGAATAACAGCAACGCCACTTGGGCCTGTTGCACGTACAATGAAATCTTCACCGTGCACCAGTTCCGCTGCTACCGCACAGGTTACTGCCGGGCTAGGTGCTGCTGCACATGATGCGCTGACATCGCTGCCGCCCATGATCGTTTCAAATACACGAATTGAACCAGCCGCTTCAAGTGACGCTGAATCGACAATAACTTGATCGCCATTTTCATCAACTGGCAATGAGAAGCTAAACGTCAACGTTGAATGCGTACCCCACCCATCAAGACCATTGATCGCAACTTGTGGGTTGCCACCG
>NCJS01000280.1 GCA_002279005.1 Idiomarina sp. 34-48-12
CGCAGCCGGTCGATGCCGACACGGGCCGGGGCAAAATGCAGGTCACCGATGGCACCCGATTGATTCATCGTCCATATGGTATGTTGATTGTGACCGGTCCGACAGGTTCAGGTAAAACCACTACCTTGTATGGTGCGTTAAGTGAACTGAACCAGGCTGAAAAGAAAATAATTACTGTTGAAGACCCAGTTGAATATCGTTTACCACGTATTTCGCAAGTACAGGTAAACAGTAAAATCGGACTTAACTTCTCAAATGTATTGCGCACAACCTTGCGTCAAGACCCGGACATTATCATGGTGGGTGAGATGCGTGATCACGAAACCGTAGAGATTGGTCTGCGAGGCGCAATTACCGGTCACTTAGTATTAACCACCTTGCACACCAATGACTCCATTACGAGTGCGTTGCGATTAATCGATATGGGCGCAGCTCCTTATTTAGTTGGCGCTGCTTTGCGCGGCGTTCTCGCGCAGCGCCTTATTCGTCGAGTGTGCGACAACTGTAAGACAGACGATAAACCCGAAGCAGCAGAGCTCACTTTGTTGCGCCGTATGGATCCGAGTATTCCAGCGGACGGTAGTGGCTTTGTTCGTGGTAAAGGTTGCCGTAGTTGTAATCACACCGGCTACAAAGGCCGAATTGGTGTATTCGAACTTTTAGAAATGAATGAAACTATGATTGATGCGCTACGCGACAGCAATATGCGCGAATTCGCCCAAGCAGCGCGTCAATCAGAAGGGTTTAAGCCGTTAGCAAGTGTCGCATTGGAGTATGCACGTGAAGGCATCACTTCGTTGGATGAAGTATTGTTCTTGGCTGAAACTGTTGAAGAGAAAGAATTACGGATAACCGCATCCACCACAGAGGGTGACGATGGCGAACTATAAGTATCGAGGTCGCGATAACGGCGGCCAACCAGTGCAAGGCGTCATTGAAGCGGCGAGTGAAAGCTCAGCTGCAGATAGCCTATTGCGTCGGGGAATCACCCCACTGGCGATACAAGTGGA
>NCJS01000281.1 GCA_002279005.1 Idiomarina sp. 34-48-12
CGGTGATGTTTAGACATAAAAAAGCCCTCAGGAATTGGTATATCCAACTATCGGGGGCTTTACTTAAGTCGTCGGTATCTTTAAAGGTATCGTGATTAGTTCCACCACACCAGTGTAATCGGCACATCACCACCGGTGTATTCGAATTCAATATTTACTAGACCGCCGCTATCCGCTATTGCAACGAGTGCATCACAATCAACGTTGTCGGCGCAGAGGAACACGTATTGATAAAAGCCGTATACGCCTGCAGATTCCTCAGTAAAAGGATTTCCGCTCAGTTCAACGTTGTCGTATTTATAACTTGTACCAAGTGCATCAGGTGTCGCTGAGATAATCTCGACGAGTTCTGTTGAAATCCCGCTTGAACTGTCGGATGCTGCAATTTCGAGTTGCCAAACATGCAACTGGTATGAGGTTCCAAACTCGTATTCAAAACCATAAATGTCAGAAGCTACGGTGTCAGTGCCGTTCTGCACTTGTGCAACTGCGTCAATGTTAATATCGGAATCTACGCCAAAGTAGTGTGGTGTCGATTCTATGTTAACAATATAAGTGGGAAGCCCGTCCACCTCTGTAGAGTCGCTTGCCCCCCCGCAACTTGCTAAAATCATTGTAGCGAAAAGGGCTGAGAATACGTTGATTGTAATTTTTAATGTCATATTTTTTCTCTATCAGATTGGTTACATTCGGCGTCGGTTGATAGTTGAATTTGTTCCGCAAACAAAGACCTTGAAGAACCCACTTCGTTAAATCAAATCGCTTATTTTGTATATTTCAAAATCGACATTGTCTGAATATGAAACAATCAACAAATCGTTATATACAACGAGAGCGTCAATATTATTCCCAACCTCTACTCGATAGATGGCGGTAAGCTCATCGCCGTTTAATTTGTAGGAGTAAATGAAATTCTCTTCAGCAATCATCACACCTCTATCATGAACCGCGATAATATTCCCGCCACTCAAAACGAACGAATTGACCGAGTCAGGAAATTTTTGGGGTT